>CAZPRA010000098.1:0-5629 GCA_964588975.1 uncultured Oscillospiraceae bacterium
AGAACCAGTGATCAGCGCAAGGCGATGCTTCGCCAGTTGACCACCGACCTGCTGGAGAACGGCAAGCTGGAAACCACGTTCTGCCGCGCCAAGGAAGTGCAGCCCGTGGTGGAGAAGATGATCACCCTGGGCAAGAAGGGCGACCTGGCTGCTTATCGCAGAGCTCTGGCTTACATCACCAAGGAAGATGTTGCCCACGAGCTGTTCAAGGAGATCGCTCCGAAGTATGCTGACCGCAACGGCGGCTACACCAGAGTGACCCGCATTGGCACCCGCCGCGGTGACGCAGCGGAGATGGCAATCATCGAGCTGGTGTAATCGAATACGGAAAATGCAAAAAAAGGAACTGTTGCTAACGGTTCCTTTTTTTGATAACAAGAAGGAGGATGAACCATGACGAAAAAAAGAAAAAAAGCGCGAAAGCAGCTTTGGCTTGCCGGGATCGCACTGACGCTGGCCGTCGTGATTCTGGTGCTGGGGATCATCCTCACCCTGCGCCTGCGCAGCGCAGAGCCATCGAAACCTGCGCAAACCGAGGAGATGCAGGAAAGTGCGGCTACCAATCACTATGACCCGGCGGCCTTCTACCGCGAGGACGGTTTTTTGCGCTATGATGGCGCGCACATGGTGGGAATTGACGTTTCGGTTTATCAGGGCGTCATCGACTGGGCGCAGGTGGCGCAAAGCGGTGTGGAATTTGTCATCCTCCGCGTGGGCTATCGGGGCTCAAGTCAGGGGCTTTTGTATGAAGACGCCACCTTCCAGGAGAATTTTGAGGGCGCAAAGAAGGCGGGCTTGCAGGTGGGCGCCTATTTCCTTTCGCAGGCACGAAACGAAGCCGAAGCCGCAGAAGAAGCAGAGTTTGTCGCTTCCTTGCTGGACGGCGAAAAACTGGATTTGCCGGTCTTTTATGACTGGGAGCTGGTACAGGGCTCAAGCCGAATTCCCTCTGCAAGCGGAATTCCGCTGACCGAGTGCGTACTGGCCTTTTGCAGCGCAATCGAGTCTGCGGGCTATGAAGCCGGTGTCTATTTCAATCAAAGTCAGGGCTATGATCAACTTGCGCTGGAGACGCTTCAGTCGTACACTCTGTGGCTTGCAGAATACAGCGATACCCCCGGCTTTGACTATCATTATCATCTCGTACAGTATACGGACAGTGGAACGGTGCCCGGAATTCAGGAGCCTGTGGACTTAAACCTCTGGATCCTGGAACCTTATACTGAGTTTTTTCAAAAGTAGTCATTTTCAATGGCTACTTTTGATAGCCCGACAGGGCGTAGAAACTCGCATGAGACGCTTTTTGTGCCATATGGCACAAAAAGATTCCATGGGAAGCGATCTGCTTTTCATGGAATAATAGTATTAGTGTTTACATTTGACGAATTATCTGTTATACTTTAAATGAGACAAAGGAAAGTTGAGGAAAAGACATGGCAAAATTGGAAAAACGCTATGGCTTACCCATGGCCATCTGCATGGTGGTCGGCACTGTCATCGGTTCCGGCGTGTTTTTTAAGGCGCAAAACGTTCTTGTGGCCACCGGCGGCGATATGCCAATGGGGATTTTGGCGTGGGTGATCACGGGACTTTTGATGCTGGTCTGCGCCCTGCAATTTGCGGTGATGGGCACCAAATATCAGCGGGTGAACGGCGTGGTGGACTATGCCGAGGCCACCTGCGGCAAAAACTATGCCTATTATCTGGCGTGGTTTATGACCAATATCTACTATCCCGGCATGACCTCCGTTCTGGCGTGGGTGTCTGCCAGATATTTTGGCGTCCTGTTCGGCTGGGGCGCTGCCGGTTCGGAAGTGCTGGCGCTGGCCGGATTTTTCCTCATCGCATCATACACCCTCAACGCCTTTTCTCCCAAGCTGGCCGGGAAGCTACAGGTGAGTGCCACGGTGATCAAGCTGGTGCCCATTTTCCTCATGGCAGTGGTGGGCACCGTCGCCGGTCTGCTCAATGGCACCCTGTCCAGCAACTTTGCCACCATTGTGACGGAACCTGTGGGCGGCTCCGGCAGCGGCCTGTTTTCCGCCATTGTCGCCACGGTCTTTGCCTATGAGGGCTGGGTGGTTGCCACTTCCATTAATGCCGAGCTGAAAAATCCCCGGCGAAATCTGCCTTTGGCATTGGTCATCGGTTCCCTCATTGTGGTGGTGGCCTATGTGTTTTACTTTATCGGCGCTGCCGGAGGCGCATCCAATGCGGTGCTCATGGAAGAAGGAGCAACCACGGCCTTTACCAACCTCTTTGGCACCGTTGGGGGCACCTGCCTGAATATCTGCATCGTCATCTCCTGCCTTGGCACCCTCAATGGCCTGATGGTAGGCGCCACACGGGGCATGTATGCCATTGCCTGCCGCCATCAGGGGCCCAAACAGAACGTGTTCAGTCAGGTGGACGAGAGCACCAATATGGTCACCAATTCCTCCACTTGGGGTCTGTTTGTTTGCGGTGCATGGCTGATTTATTTCTATGGCGCAAATCTGACGGAAAACGGCTGGTTTGGTTATTTCAATTTTGACTCCTCGGAGCTGCCCATTATCACCATCTATGCCATGTATATCCCCATTTTGATTTCTTGGATGAAGAAGGAAAAGGGACTTGGCCTTTTGAAGCGTTTCGTTTTGCCCATTGCGTCCCTTCTGTCCTGCCTGTTCATGATTTTTGCCGCCATCTATGCCCATGGCATCACGCCTTATCTTCAGGCGCGGGACTCCGGTGCGTTCTCCTTCCCGGTTCTGTTTTATGTCATTGTTTTTGGCGTGGTCATGCTTATCGGCGCTGGGGTGAAAAATCCCAAGGCGAAAAAACAAAAGTAAGCTGACGTTTGGGGAAACAAACTGTCAAAAATCGCGGGACATCTTCCGGGATGTCCCGATCTTTTGCCGATTTTTGCGAAAAAAGTCGGAAAAGGGCTTGTAATTTTTGTAATTCTTTGTTACTATATAGGAAGTTGGAAAACTCTGATTTAATCAGCAAGAGCGGACAGCAAGAGATTTTATCGCAAATCGAGCTTCGGAAAACGCAGGAATACTTTGTGTATTTCAAGTTTTCTGAAGGAAAGAGTTGCGGAAAAAGATCTGCTGGACGCCGCAGATGATTGATTCAGAGGTTCCATGGGAGGTTGCTATGAAATTCATTTCCTGGAACGTCAACGGAATTCGCGCCTGTGTGGAGAAGGGCTTTCTGGAGGTTTTCTGCCAAATGGACTGCGATTTTTTCTGCCTTCAGGAGACGAAGGCGCAGCCGGAGCAGGTGAGTCTTGACCTGCCGGGCTATGCGCAATTCTGGTATTCCGCCGAGAAGAAGGGCTATTCCGGCACGGCGATTTTCACCCGCCATGAACCCCTGCGTGTGCGCTATGGTGTTGGTGTGGAGCCGCTTGACCATGAAGGCCGGCTCATCACGCTGGAATATCCCGGCTTTTACCTTTGCACCTGCTACACGCCCAATGCACAGGACGGCCTGAAACGCATTGACCACCGCATGGCGTGGGAAGACGCCCTGCGGGACTATCTGCGACGGCTCGACGGCGAAAAACCGGTCATTTTCTGCGGTGATTTGAACGTGGCGCATGAGGAGATCGACCTGAAAAACCCCAAAACGAACCGGGGAAATGCGGGCTTTTCCGATGAGGAACGCGGGAAGTTCACCGAGCTTCTTGCCTCCGGCTTCGTCGATACCTTCCGTGCCCTCAACCCGGATTTGACGGGCGCCTATTCCTGGTGGAGCTACCGCGCGAACGCCCGGAAGAACAACGCCGGATGGCGCATCGACTATTTTCTTGTCTCCCAACGGCTGCGGCAAAGCATAAAGGATGCCGCAATTTATTCGGAAATCTACGGTTCCGACCACTGTCCCGTGGGTCTGGAGCTTTCTTTGGAGGTTATGTAAGATGAAACAAAAACTGATTTCTCTTTGTCTGGTGCTGGCGCTTGTGCTGGCCTGTGTGCCCGGCGTTTCGGCCTACAGCAACGTGAGCGATTGGGCGCAGGAGTCTGTGGACGCCATGTCCGAGCTGGGCTTCCTGCCGGACAGTCTGCGCTCTGCCAATATGACCAGAAGCATCACCCGCGGCGAAATGTGCAAGCTTGCCGTTGCGGTCTATAACCAGCTCCTTGGTATTCCCGGCGCGGGGCCTGACTCCACGGCGTATTTTGACGATACGAAGGATCCGGATATCTGCTATGCCTTTGAGCAGGGCATTGTCAGCGGTTATGGCGACGGCAAATTCGGCGTCAATGACCCCCTGACCCGTCAGGATTTCTTCAAAATCACCTATAACATGATGGCCACGGCCTATTGGAACCCCAACACGGTAACGGCAGCGTCCCTGTCCGGCTTTACGGACGCCGACAAGGTCAGCGACTATGCGCGCCAGGCAACTGCCGTCATGGTCGCCATCGGCGTGGTTCAGGGCGACGGCACAAAGCTCAACCCCCTGAGCAAGACCTCCTGTCAGGAGGCCATCGCCATGTTCTTCCGCGCCTATGAATATATGTGCGCATGGATCAACAGCCAGAATGAGGAGACCAAATCCGTCCTGATTGCAAACGAGGGCTATTCCGGCATCAGCAGTTGGGCAATTCTGGAGGTTATGGAGATGCAGGAGCGGGGCATGATCCCTGCGTGTCTGGACAATGCGGACATGAGTAAGGCCATCACCCGCGCGCAGATGTGTTCCATTGCGGTTTTGGCCTATGAGAAGGCCACGGGCGAGAGCTATACGCCCACCGGCACCAACCATTTCACAGACTCCACCTCTGCCGATGTGAACGCGGCCTATGAGTTGGGCATCGTCGGCGGCTACGGCAACGGGAAGTTTGGCCCGAACGACACCCTGACGCGTGAGCAGTTTTTCAAAATCATGGCGAATTTTATGGACGTTCTGGGCTATTCCCGCAAGGACTCCAGCGCGGTCAGCCTTGGCAGCTACCGCGACGGCAGCTCCGTGTCCAATTGGGCGCAGGCACCCACCCGCCTGATGCTCTATATCGGTGCGGTTCGCGGCGACGGCAAGAACCTCAACCCCAAAAGCGACACCACCATTCAGGAGGCCGTGGCTGTTTTCCTGCGCTGCTATAAGTATACCGTGGCGTGGAAGGAAGCCTACCCCAATGGCGAGGACGTGGCGGACGACGAGTATACCGCCCTGCTCAACGATCTGGTGGCTTTTGCCCGCAGCTTTGAGGGCTATCCCTATGTCTATGGCGGCAGCGGCCCGAACAGCTTCGACTGCTCCGGCTTTGTGATGTATGTGTATAAGCACTTCGGCTATTCGCTCTATCACGGCGCCAGAAGCCAGTATCGGAAAAACTGCGTGGTCACGGGAATTTCCGTCCACGAGTTGCGTCCCGGCGATCTGGTCTTCATCACCGGCAACAGCGGTGACAGCCGTTCGGACGTAAACAGCATCACCCACGTTGGCATCTATATCGGAGACGGCTACTACATCCACGCTGCAAACCCCTCTCAGGGCGTTCGAATCGACTCCCTTTTGAGTGGCTACTACAGCACCCGCTATTTTGACGGCGGCAGAATCATCACGGAATAACATATCAACCAAAAAAACGAACCATCAGGGTTTCCTGGTGGTTCGTTTTTTGCGGAAAATACG
>CAZPRA010000099.1:0-5547 GCA_964588975.1 uncultured Oscillospiraceae bacterium
AAAAGTTTTTTCAGAAATTCATAAAATTTTCATGACAAATGGAGGATTATCCTTTATAATAAGATGAGAGAACTCAAAAAAATTATTGGAGCATTGGGATGTACGACAAATTAAAGGACAAAATCAAGGAATCTCTGGCCAGTGTGCTTCCGATCACCCTGATCGTTCTTGCCCTGAGCCTGACCCTCGTGCCCATGGAGCCCGGAACGCTGATGCTGTTTCTGGCCGGTGCAGCGTTGCTCATCATTGGCATGGGGCTTTTTGAACTGGGCGCTGAGATGGCGATGACGCCTCTTGGCCGCGGTCTGGGCACCGGCATGATCCGCACAAAAAAGCTGTGGCTGATCATTCTCGGTTGCTTCTGCATGGGATTTATCATCACCGTGGCAGAGCCGGATTTGCAGGTTTTGGCCGAGCAGGTCAAGTCCATTGACAGCAACGTGCTGATTTATACCATCGCCGTGGGTGTGGGGCTGTTTCTGGTGCTGGCTTTCCTGCGCATTTATTTTAAAATTCGCCTGTCTACGCTTTTGATGATCCTCTACGGCCTTTTGATGCTTGTCTCCTTTTTCGCTCCGGCGGAGTTTGTTCCCGTTGCCTTTGACTCCGGCGGCGTGACCACCGGGCCGATGACCGTTCCCTTTATCATGACGCTGGGCATTGGTTTCAGCGCCGTGCGCACCGACCGGGACAGCGCCAACGACAGCTTTGGCCTCATTGCCCTTTGCAGCATTGGCCCCATTTTGATGGTGCTGCTTCTGAGCATTTTCTTCCAGCCGGATGAGGCGACCTACACCGCCGCTGAGCTGTCGAGCATCGTATCCACGCGGGATGTGGTGATGGAGTTCCTTCGTGCCCTGCCTGCCTATGCCAAGGAGGTCTGCATGAGCATTGCGCCTGTTGTGGGCGTGTTCCTGCTCTATCAGCTCATCTCCCGGCACTACCGCCGCCATCAGGCGATGCGAATGCTTGTCGGTTTTGTCTATACCACCGCCGGGCTGATTTTGTTCCTTGTGGGCGTGAATGTGGGCTTTGCGCCGGTGGGCAACCTTTTGGGTCACTTCCTCGGAGATAGCAACTTCCGCTGGGTGCTTTTGCCCATTGGCGCTCTTGTGGGCTATTTCATCGTTAAGGCGGAGCCTGCGGTGCAGGTTTTGAACAATCAGGTGGACGAGATCACCGGCGGTCTGGTGTCCCATCAGACCATGAACACGGCTCTTTCCATTGGCGTGGCCGGTGCGGTGGTGCTGTCCATGCTCCGGGTGCTCACAGGTCTGAATATCTACTGGATCCTCATTCCCGGCTATATTCTGGCGCTGGTGCTCAGCCGTTTTGTGCCCCCGGTTTTTGTGGGTATCGCTTTTGACTCCGGCGGCGTGGCCAGCGGCCCGATGACCTCCACGTTCCTGCTGCCTCTGGCCATGGGCGCCTGCACCGGCGTTGGCGGCAACGTGGTCACGGACGCCTTTGGCGTGGTGGCGCTGGTTGCCCTGTCTCCCCTTCTGACCATTCAGATCATGGGGCTGGTCTTCAACCGCAAATCCAGAGCACTGCCCGATGACGGCGCGGAAACCTGGGATGAGATCATCGAATTTGAGGAGGCTGCGGTATGGGCGAACTGAAAATGACTCCCTGCTTTTTGATTACCATTACCGATGTCAATCGGGGCAAAAAGCTCAATGACGTGTTCACCCGGGCGGGGATCCACTTCCGCTTTCACACCCATGTGCAGGGCACTGCCCCCTCTGCCATTCTGGATATTTTCGGCTTTTCCGGGCGAACGCGGCTGCTGACGGCAAGCCTTTTGGCGCAGCAGGACGTCCCCCGTGCCTTCCGCCTGCTGGAAGAACGGCTGTTTTTCTCAGAAAACGGGCGGGGCATTGCCTTTACCATTCCCGTTACGGGACTGCAAAACCGGCTTGCAGGCGTCCTGTCGGACGAAATGCAGAGCCACCCCAACACAGAAGGAGGAAAGCGAACCATGGGAGAGCATTGTGCAATTATCGCTTCGGTGCGAAGCGGATTCAGCGAGGACGTGATCGACGCGGCGCGGGCTGCCGGAGCAAGAGGCGGCTCCATCATGAAATGTATGCGGGACAGCTCCGAGCAGGTGGCCAAGCAGTTTGGCGTGGCGCTGAAAGAGGAACAGGAGCTTGTCCTGATTGTCGCCCAGCGGGAAAACAAAAAAGCCCTCATGGATGCCATTGCGGAAAAGTGCGGCATGAAAACCGAGGCACAGGGAATTCTGTTTTCTCTGCCCATTGACGCCACGCTGGGCATTGGCTGATGCGCCAACAAATAGCACAAATAAATGAGCAGAGCGATCGTTTTCGCTCTGCTCATTTATTATGGTTGGTTATAGCAGCACAATGGCCAGAACCGCCACGGCAATGGCCGCCAAAACGATGATGGGCATCAGGCAACCGCAGCAACCCCTTCTGGGAGGTCTGGGCGGACGGTGCCACCAGCCACCCATTCCTCTGGGGGGACGGTGCGGGCCATGAGGACCGCCACCAAAGCCGCCGTGGGGGCCTCCATGAGGGCCACCTCCGAAACCGCCGTGAGGGCCGCCACCACGAGGGCCTCCCCCAAAGCCGCCACCGGGGCCTCCGCCGTGATGTCCTCCGGGACCGGGCATATCCATACCTCCTTTCTGCTTTTGTGTTTAAGTTGTATTATACCACATTTTTCCAAAATTGGAACCCTAAAATTTTCTGCCGCCACCGCCATGGACATGGCCGGAGGAAGAAATATGTGTCCTTGCACCGCCGCTGCCGCCGTTGTTCTTCGGCTTGGGATGGCGGCTGACGCGGTGATACAGGAACAGCTCGCGGCTTTCCGTGATGTTCAGGCTGTTTGCCCGGACATAGCTGTTTGCGGCGCGCTGCCCGCGCACACTTTTCAGCTTGCCCTTCATCACTCCGGTGGCAATGAGGGCCACAATAAAGCCCACCGCCAGCGCAAAGATCAGGCAGAAAAACACCGGGAAGGACTCTCCTTCCCCATTGCGGGTAAAATAGTCGTCACAAAGTCCGGCATAGCGTTGGCAGGCTTGGGCATAGTTGCCCTCTGCCAGATCCGGCCAGATTTCGTCCAGAATTTCTTCGATTTCCCAGTCACCCAGCGCGTCGATCCCCCTGCCACTGGTAGAGATCCAGCAGTCCCGATCTTCCATGCTGATGAGAAGCAGCACACCGTCCGGGCCATAGCCGTTGTCATCGAAATAATCATCGGCATATTCCATGGGAGACTTGCCGCTCAGGGTGCTTGCCGTGACCACAAGGACATCCGCCTGCTGCCGTTCGCTGATTTCCTCCAAAAGGGTGCCCAGTTGGGCTTCTTCCTCTCCGGTCAGCAGTCCGGCGTCGTCCACCACCCGGGGCATGGCCTGCGCGCCACTTGCGGGAAGCACCAGCGTCAGGCACAGAAGCAGGGCAAAGAGCAGGGTCAAAACACGTTGTTTCCCTTTCATTGTCCACACCTCCTTACAGCAGCCACAGCAGGTAGGCGGCTGCAAACACAGCGGCACCCACCAGTCCCGTCAGGCCAAAGAGCCATTTCCGGTAAGCGGAGCGATCCACAGGCAGGTCACCGGCCAGTTTTCCGGTTTGCCCGTTCATGGCAAAGATGTACTTTTGTCCCTTCCATGTGGTGTTCAAAATCCACACGGGAAGCAGGGCATATTTCGCCTGACCATTGCGAAGGCGAATACTGGAAGACTCCGCAGAGACGGTGGCATAACCTCTCACCGTGTCGGCAAAGGCATCTGCGGTGCTTTGCCGGATGCGCTCATTGGCTCGGCCAATGCTCTTTTGCGCGTCCACGTCGTATTTATCGGCCAAATATCCTGCCAGATAAGCCGTCTGAAAGTCCACCGCGTCACGGAAGTCAAACGGTTCAATGGACTCCATCAGCTCATCGGCCATTTTGCTGGAGCCGTCCACCGGAACTTTTTCAAAGCCAAGGCTGCCGCCCCGGGTGACGGAGAAATAGCTGGTTTCCGTATAGATAAAGTTCAGGTCGCTCCAGGAACGCACGCGTGTGGCCAGATAGCGAATTCTGGCGTCTGCATCGGCGTCAAAGACCCAGAAAGGGACATAAATGCCGCGAATCTCGTCAATGTGATTTTCGTCCCGGAACACTTTGGGCAGCAAACGTTTTCCGCTGTAGTGCTTCCGAAGGGCCGCCTTTGCCGCCTCTTTGTCCAGCTTGAAGGGGATCACATAGTCCGGCTTCAGTGCCCCGGAGAGCTTGCCCATCATCACCACGGGATTGCCGCAGAAGGGGCAGCAGGTTGCCGCCGTGTTTTCGTCACCGACGATCTCACCGCCGCAGGATTTGCAGACGTAGGAGCGAAGATTATCTGCCTCGCCCTCCTGCCAGTCGGCGCCCGCAGCACTTTCCCAGCTCATATCTTCCTCCGGCTCGTTATGCAGCTCGCTGTCATAGCGCCGGAGCGTTTCCATTTCGAATTCCGTATCGCAGTACGGGCATTTCATTTTTTGCAGCGTGCTGTCAAAGGCAATGGCACCTCCGCAGCACGGGCATTTATATTCCTGCAACACTGCCATGTTATCAGTCTCCTTTTTTGATGCGTGGGAAACGATCAGATGATGTCTCCCGTGTCAAAGGGATCCCCACATTCCGGACAGAATTTGGGCGGATGCGCCGGATCCACCGGTTCCCAGCCGCATTTGTCGCACCGGTACTGCGGCACGCCGCTGGGCTTCTTTGCGCCGCATTCGGAGCAGAACTTGCCCTTGTTCACCGCGCCGCAGGTGCATTTCCAGCCGTCAGCGGGCTTTGGAGAGCCGCACTCGGGGCAGAATTTCCCCGTCGCGGTCGTACCGCAGACGCACTTCCAGCCGCCGGAAGCTTGCTGCTGCTGACCCATGGCAAAGAGATTTTGCGCATTCACACCGCCCTGGCTCATCGCCATGCCCATGCCCATAAACCCGGTCATGGCACCGGCAGAATTTCCGGCGGCGGTCTTCATGGCGTCTGCCTGAGCGCCCACGAGGGTCGCACCGGCCATGCTTGGGTCACGCATGACGGCCGTGCGCTGGAGCTGCTTGATCATCTCGGCGTCTTCCTCCGGCAGTGTGACGGAGCCAAGCGCAATGCTGACGATTTTCAGGCCGCGCAGCTCACCCCATTTTGTCGAGAGAGAGGCGTTCATTGCTTCTTCCAGCTCGAGTGTGTGCGTGGGAATTTGATTTGGCCGCATTTGCAGGTCAGAAAGCTTGCCAAAGGCCGGCTGCAGGGCGCTGATGAACTCGGTTTTCAGTTGCCTGTCCAGCTCGTCGCGGCTGTATTCGGTACTCACGTTGCCGCAGACATTGGTATAAAACAGCAGCGGATTGGCGATTTTATAGGAATACACGCCGGAGCAGCGCACCGAAACATCCACGTCCAGACCAATTTTGGAGTCGACCACGCGGAAGGGAATGGGATTCGGCGTGCCGAATTTGTTGTCGATAAGTTCCTTGGTGTTGAAATAGTACACGCGCTGATCCTTGGCGGTGTCGCCGCCGTATGCAAAGCGCT
>CAZPRA010000100.1:0-5497 GCA_964588975.1 uncultured Oscillospiraceae bacterium
AGGTTATTGATGACATTGCGCTTGTCGGAGACCTTGGCGCAACCCAAAATTGCCACGAAGGGACCGGCGGGATCGGCCAGAGCCTTGCCCATGATGGAAACTTCCTTCTGCACCAGATAGCCGCACACGGCGGGCAGATAGTCCGCCACACCTGCGGTGGAGGAATGGGCACGGTGCGCCGTGCCAAAGGCGTCGTTGACGAAAACGTCGGCAAGAGAGGCCAGCTCACGGCTCAGCTCGGGGTCGTTTTTCGTTTCGCCCTTCATATACCGGACGTTTTCCAGAAGCATCACGTCGCCGTCCTTCAGCGCAGCGGCCTTTGCCTTGGCATCGGGGCCTACCACGTCAGCGGCCATGATGACTTCCTTGCCCAGAAGTTCGCTGAGGCGGTCTGCCACGATTTTCAGGCTCAGCTCCGGCTTCCATTCGCCCTTGGGCTTACCCATGTGAGAGCAGAGAATGACCCGGGCACCCTGAGCGATCATATATTCAATGGTGGGCAGAGCGGCGACGATGCGCTTGTCGCTGGTGATTTTGCCCTCTTTGGTGGGGACGTTGAAGTCACAGCGGCACAGAACGCGCTTGCCCTTCAGATCGATGGCTTCGACGGATTTCTTGTTGTAGTTCATATTGTAAAAAACCTCCTGTGGAACGTTAATCCCTGATTTGACCGGCCTGTTGCAAATGCGGGAACGAGAGCTGCCGCAGCGCTTCAAAGACGCCAACAGCCACGGAATTACTCAAATTCAGGCTGCGAGCCTGTTCGCGCATGGGGATTCGGACGCAGTCGTCATAGTGCGCCCGGAGGAAATCCTCGGGCAAGCCCTTCGTTTCGCGGCCGAAGATGAGATAGCAACCGTCGGGGTAGTCCGCCTCGGTGTAAGTCCGGGGCGCTTTGGTGGAAAACAGGCGCATATGGGAGACTTGATTTTTGGAGAAAAAGTCCTCGAAATCGTCATATACCCGCACATCCACCAGATGCCAATAGTCCAGACCGGCACGCTTGACGGCCGAATTGGAAATGTCAAAGCCCAGAGGACGGATCAGATGCAGCACACAACCCGTTGCGGCGCAGGTGCGGGCGATGTTACCGGTATTTTGCGGGATCTCCGGCTGGTGCAGAACGATATGCAGCATAAAAATGCCCTCCTTTTGCGCGGCCAAAGACCCACGGGCTATATTCTATGATAAATTTGCGCAAAATTCAACTCTTTTTCCGTAAATTTCAAAAAAACTTCACAGCTTTTTTTCGGAAAAATTCACAGTTGCCTTTTGCGCGAAAATGCGCTATACTGTCTCCGTATTTTCATCTGAATCTGCTGGGAGGTATGGTTGTTTTGAAGGAGAAGCTGAAGCAGGCGGTCCGTCTGTTTCTGATTTTTTTGAAGATCGGCGCCTTTACCTTTGGGGGCGGCTACGCCATGGTCCCCATCATTGAATATGAGCTGTCGGAAAAGCGCAGCTATGTCACCAAGGACGAGATTTCGGACATCGTAGCCATTGCAGAGTCCACGCCCGGCCCTATCGCCATCAATTCCGCCACCTTCGTGGGCTATCGCAGTGCCGGTGTCCTCGGCGCAGCCTTCGCCACGCTCGGCGTGGTTCTGCCCTCTCTGGTGATCATCCTCGTCATCGCCCTGTTTTTGCGGCAGGTGATGGATTACCCCGTGGTGCAGTATGCCTTTTTCGGTATTCGCGCCGGTGTGCTGGCGCTCATCGTCAAGGCCGTCATTTCCTTCTGGAAGCGTGCGGAGCATAACGTCTTTTCCTGGTGCGTGATGGTCGCGGCTTTCCTGTGGTCGGCCATTTTGGACTGGAGCGCCATTGCCCTGATCGCCCTGTGCGGTCTGTGCGGCTTTGTTTATTGTCTCATCCAGCGGAAAAGAGGTGCCATGAAATGATCTATCTGGAGCTTTTCTTCACCTTTTTCACCATCGGCCTGTTCACTTTCGGGGGCGGCTACGCCATGCTTCCGCTCATCCAGCAGCAGGTCGTTGCGCACGGCTGGCTCTCGTTGGAAGAACTGGTGGATTTCGTGGCCATCAGCGAGTCCACACCCGGCCCCTTCGCCATCAACATCGCCACCTACGTCGGCACGGAGACGGCCGGTGTGCCCGGTGCGCTTTGTGCTACGTTCGGCGTGGTGCTGCCGTCCTTCCTCGTCATCCTCATCGTTGCGAAATTCTATCTGAAGTTCAAAAACAGCCATGCCGTCTCCGGCGTGATGTACGGCCTGCGCTCTGCGGTGGTCGGCCTGATGGCCGCCGCCCTGTTCGGAATGCTCTCGACTGTTTTCTTCCACAATGTGGACGTGTGCTGGGATAACGTTCTGCGGCCGGAGTTTTTCTGCTCCGCCGCGATTTTCGCCGTGATGACCGTTCTGGCGCTGAAAAAGGTCAATCCAATTATTATAATTGTATCCTCCGCCGCCGTGGGCATTTTCTGCGGCTATGTTTTTCTTTAGAAAAAAGGTGAGAATATGAAGCTGAAACGGCTGCTGGATCGGACGTTTATTACCTATCTGATCGTCGGCGTGCTGAATTTTATCGTCTGCAATTTCCTGATGTTCCTGCTTTATAATCGCTTCCACGTCAGCGAGCATCTGGCGCCGGTGGTGAACTATGGTCTTGGCAGCGTGATCTGGTTCCTCTCGAGCCGCTACCTGATTTTCCGCGACTGGCACACCACGCCGGGACTGCTTTTGCGCTTTGCGCTGGAGGTTCTGGTGTGCTACGGCCTGTCTTACTATATCGTTGCGCCGCTGGCCAGAGAGCTGCTGCTGCGCGGTGAGAGCGTTATGCGCTTTTTCTCCTTCGGCGGCGAGGCGAAAATCGCAGGTAACTGCGCCATGACCGTTGGAATGTTTTCTTACGCGGTGCTGAACTATTTCGGCCAGCGTTATTTCGTCTTCAACCGACGCTTCCAGAAAACGCAAAGCGGCAGTGCGTCCTGAAATTTGAAATGATTAAAAATGAATAAAGAATAAAACTGTGCACAGGCTTTGCCTGTGCATTATTTTATCTATGGGTTCTGAAAATTTCTAAGTATTTTCCGGTAAAATATTTCAAAAAAGTTTGATTTTTTCATTTTTAAAAAAGCAATTCGTGAAAACGTAGAAATATAGGGGTTCAATCTTGCGATTTGCATAAAAAGTTGGTAAAATAGAAGCACCAAAATGGGACTTAAGCCCCAAAATGGAATTATAAGGAGGAAAAAACATGACACACGCATTCAAGAAGATCATGGCGCTGGTTCTGGCCGTCGTTATGATCCTCGGTGTTCTGCCCATGGCGTTTGCGGCGAATCTTGAGCCCTTCACCGATGTTCAGGATACCGACTGGTTTGCACCCTATGTCGAGTACGTTTATACGCATGATCCCCAGCTTATGAACGGCGTCTCGGCGACCACCTTCGAGCCCAACGGCACCTGCACCCGTGCAATGGCCGCTGTGGTTCTGTTCCGACTGGCTGACCCTGTTGTCGGCTCCATCAAGCCGTCTTCCTTCACCGACCTGGTCGATGACTGGTACAAGACCGGCATTGCATGGGCGCAGCAGAACGGCGTCGTCAAAGGCATCACCGAGACGACCTTCGACCCGACCGGCCTTGTCACCCGTGAGCAGCTCGTCACCATGATCTGGCGCTATAACGGCAGCCCCGTCGTGAGCGAGGACAACATCTCCAAGTTCCCGGATGCCAACAAGGTCAGCGATTATGCCAAGGACGCCTTCAACTGGGCCATTTCCGTTGGCATCATCAACGGCAAGGACGGCAATCTGGATCCCGCCGGTAACGCCACCCGTGCCGAGTTCGCCAAGATCATCACCGTGTTCAACGATGTTGCAGGCGATTGCGAAGAAGGCCACAAGTGGAACCGTGAGGTCACCAAGGAACCCACCTGCACCGAGGCTGGTGCGGCTGTGGATACCTGCGTCCGCTGCGGCGAAACCGTTGACGTAGTCATTGACGCACTGGGTCACAACCATGTTGACGGCATTTGCACCCGCTGCGGTGACAAGCTGGCCAACGAAGACGAGATTATCATCTACTACACCAACGACGTCCACACCCACATTGAAAACTCCCTGTCCTATGCTACCATTGCAGATCTGAAGAAGCAGACGGAAAAAGTCGCTGCTGACGTTCTGCTGGTTGACGCAGGCGACCACATCCAGGGCACCGCTTATGGCGGACTGGACAAGGGCGAGCACATCATGGCTCTCATGGTTTCCGCCGGTTATGACCTGGCTACTCTGGGCAACCACGAGTTCGACTATGGCATGGAGCGCGCTCTCGAGGTCAGCAATGCTGCCAAAAACGGCGGTATCCCCTATGTCTCCTGCAACTTCTATCATGAGAAGGACGGCGTGATCGGCGAGCGCGTTCTCAATTCCTATGAGATCTTTGAGCTGGATGGCAAGAAGATTGCCTTCATCGGCATCACCACTCCCGAATCCTTCACCAAGTCCACTCCGGCCTACTTCCAGGATGAAGATGGCAACTACATTTATGGCATTTCCGGCGGCGCTGACGGCTCTGCTCTGTATGCCGATGTTCAGATTGCCATCGACTCTGCCAAGGCTGCCGGCGTTGACTATGTCATCGCTCTGGGTCACCTGGGCGACGATCCCTCTTCCCAGCCCTGGACCAGTGAAGAACTGATTGCCAACACCACTGGACTGGATGCTTTCATCGACGGCCACTCCCACTCCACCGTGGAGGGCAAGGAAATCAAAGACAAGAGCGGCAAAACTGTCCTGCTCACCCAGACCGGTTCCTACTTTGACGCCATCGGCAAGATGACCATCACCGCCGAGGGCATCACCACCGAGCTCATTACCGAATTTGACGGCTCTGACGCTGCCACCAAGAGTCTTCAGGACACTTGGATGACTTCTGTGGACGAGCAGCTCGGCCAGAAGATCGCAGAATCCGACATCCTCTTCACCGATAAGGATGCTGACGGCGCCCGTGCAGTCCGTAAGTACGAGACCAACCTGGGCAACCTCAATGCTGACGCTTACTACTGGTTCCTCGACGAGGCCAGCACCGGCGTTCAGGTCACCATCATGAACGGCGGCGGCATCCGTTCCTCCGCTGCGGCAGGCGACTGGAGCTACCTCACCTGCAAGACCATCAACACCTTCGGCAACGTCCTGTGCGCCATGGAAGTCACCGGCCAGCAGATCGTTGACGCTCTGGAATGGGGCGCAAGAACGACCCCCGTTGCAGAATGCGGTGGTTTCCTGCACACCTCCGGCCTGACCTATGAGGTCGACTCCACCATCGAGTCCACCGTCCAGTACGACGAAAAGGGCGTTTGGACCGGCGGCCCGACCGGCGAATACCGTGTCAAGAACGTTCAGGTCTACAACAAGGAGACCGGCGTTTACGAGCCCATCGACCTCGAAGCAACCTACGTCCTCGGTGGCACCAACTACACGCTGCGTGACCTCGGCGACGGCTTCGCAATGTTCGACGGCGCAAATCTGGTTCT
>CAZPRA010000101.1:0-5495 GCA_964588975.1 uncultured Oscillospiraceae bacterium
TATAACGCCCACCCGCCACAAAAAAGCAGAGTGCCGAATATGACACTCTGCTTTTAATTGAATAATATTGCAATGACACGAATGAGATTTTTTAGATAGTCTGAGCCCCGGCGCAGCGTGTGCGCCGGGGCTGAACGTTATTTGCTTTATTGAACCATGAAGACTCTATCCGTTTATACTAGCTCTTGATAAAAAGCTTTAAAAGCTTTTTATAGCACCGAAGGTGCGTCAAGAACTTATGAGACGGCGCAGCGCGCAAAGCGCGCTGCGAGTGTGCGAAGCACACGGATTTCAAATTAAATTATTTAATTTGAAATGAGTATTAGTCGTCGTAGTCCATGGTGATGATGAAGCAGCCCTTGGAGGTCTTCACGACCAGTGCCGTGCCGCTCGTGTTATCGTGGTCGCCGTCTTCCTCTGTTCTGACCTTATACTCAACAGTATAATAAGACTTTATGTTGTCCAGATCAAAGAGGAGCGCGTCTTCCATGTCAGCATCTTCCCACTCCTCGTACCATTCCTCGACGTATTCCTTTGCCGCCTTTTCATCCTTCCGGCTTTCCAGCTTCTCAACGTCCAGCTTTTTAATCTCGTAGCTGCGCTCGTATTCCTCGTTGTAGGCTTTCTGATAGGCTGCCGAGATGTCGATTCTGAAGCTAATCAGGTCATCCACATCTTCTATCTTCTCAACACGGGATTCCCACTTGTCCTCATCCATGTCGACATCGTCAAAGTACCATTCAAGCACATAATCAAGCCATCTATCGACTTCGTCTTCCACATCGTCCTCGTCTTCATACCAGACCTTCATTTTTTCTTTGTAATCAAGGCCGGTATACTTGCTGGACGCTTCCAAGTCGCCATTGAACTGCGCTTTAAAATACTGCTTCATGACCTTTTCCGGGGAACCTGCGCTCGAGCCGCCGACGCCGCCACCGCCACCGGTCAGAGCCAAAATCAGCAGCACGATAATCAGAACGCCGGCGCCGCCGGCCGCAAGGAACACCCAGAGCTTGGGCTTTTTCTTCGGCTCCTGCTCAGAGGGCTCAAAGCTGGGCGCGGGGTCAGCATAGACCTCGGGAGAATAGGGCTGATAGGGCTGCTGCCCGGAACAATCCGGCTGAGCCGGTTCTTCCGCTTCGACAGTGGCGCCGCAGGACGTGCAGAAACGGGCATCGTCATCCAACTGCGCACCGCATTTGGTACAGAACATGGAAAATCCTCCTTTTATTTTTTCTGACTCCATTTTATCATTTTCGGCCAATTCTGTCAATTCTCATTTCGCGAATTTTGTCAAATTACCCCGGCTGTCAGCCGATTTCCGCAATGACCTCGACCTCCACCAGAACACCCTTGGGCAGAGCGGAGACAGCAACGCAGGAGCGGGCGGGCTTGGAGGTGAAATACTTGCCGTAGACCTCATTAAAGGCAGCAAAATTCCCCATATCCGTCAAAAAGCACAGGGTCTTGACCGCCTTGTCGAAGGAGCTGCCCGCAGCTTCGAGAACCGCCTGTAAATTCTGCATCACCTGCTCGGTCTGGCCGGTGATGTCGGCAGCGTCGACGTTACCCGTTGCGGGGTTGATGGGGATTTGGCCGGAGGTGTAGAGCAGATTGCCCGTTTTGACCGCCTGACTATAGGGGCCGATGGCCGCCGGTGCGTTTTGTGTGAAAATTTTTTCCATAGTAAAAAAACCTCCTTTTATGGTTATGCTTATCATAACGCAAAAAGGAAGCATTTGTCAATCCGGACTGTCAAAAAACGTAATTATTGCCTTTTCGGAGGGAAGAAAAGTGTGAAAGGAAACCGTCAGGGTGTCCTTTCACGTTCAATCACCCGCCCGCAGGCGACAAAATTGCAAAATATCACACAACCAATTCTATTTTGCAATTTTGAAAGCAGCTTGTCAAAGAAGTAGTGTTTTTCAGTTTTACCGCAAGCCAACGCCTCCCTTGTGTAAAGGGAGGTGGCGAAAATCTTTGATTTTCGTCGGAGGGATTGTGTGCAAAAAGTTGCGTACTTTCAGCCATTCCTGATGGCTTCAAAACATTTTGCAGAAGCAACCCCTCAGACAAAATCTTCGATTTTGCCAGCTCCCCTTACACAGGGGAGCCAATGGCGATTCCGCGCCAGTGTATGAAAGAAACGTTTTTTGGCAAGCTGTGTCAACCATACTTAGCTTCCAGACGGGCGCGAATATATTCCGGCACATCCTGCTGCGGGATTTGGAGCACCAGAGCGAACTCATCATTGAGCAGCTTTTCCGCGTCGCGGAGCATTTGCTCGTCATGACTGCGCAGGCGCTTGCCGGAGCAGTGAAGCTGCTGACGGTGCAGGTAGATGCAGCGGATCATCCCCAAAAGCTCCTGCCGGTCGCCGCCGAGCAGAATTTGCTGAAAGCGGATCTTGCGCTCGGCATGGTCCTCCGGCCAGTCGAAGCCTTCCGCACCGGCGCCGTCAATGAGCGCGTCGATCTCGTCATGGGAAAGGATGGGGCGCATTTTGGCCAAGAGCGTCTCATTGGCTGCCGGGACAAAAACCGTTGCTCCGGGACGATGAATGGGCTTCAGAACATAGTATTCCCCCCGGGTGCTGCCAATTTTCATTTTACAAAGCTCCGTCACCTCGCACACGCCCTCGGTGCCGTAAATCACGGTCTTTCCAAGCATGGACATCTTCTCCGCCTCTTTTCCCTTTCAAATTCTTCTGCAACGTATTCAGCTTGTCAAAAAAGTCTTCCATATCCGTTTTGTGTTGAGCCAAAGCCTCCCCTGTGTAAGGGGAGGTGGCGAAAATCTTTGATTTTCGCCGGAGGGGTTGTGCGTTAAAAAATTTCAAAAAGACCAACTTTTGTTGAAAAGTCAGGAAAAATGCAATCCCTCAGTCGACTTCGTCGACAGCTCCCTTTACACAAGGGAGCCTCGAGTGCTTCCAAACCAGTGGGTCATAAGACATTTTCAAGCTTCTGCAACGTATTATACCATATTCCCCCTGAAATTGTCATGGGCAAATTTCACAAATTTGCCGCTGCGCTTGCATTTCGCGCCCAATTTCGCTATGATAAAAGAAAAAGGGAGGGATTTGAAGTGGAGATTTTATTTGAAGACGAGGCGCTTCTGGTCTGCGTGAAGCCGCGTGGCGTGCTTTCTGCCCCGGACGCCTCCGGCAAGCAGAGCATGGCAGACCTTCTGGCGCCCCGGCAGATTTTCCCCGTGCACCGGCTGGATCGGGATGCCACAGGGCTGATGGTTTTTGCCAAAACCGCCTCTGCAGCCGCGTATCTGTCCGGTCAGATGGTCTCCGGCTTTGAGAAAATTTATCTGGCACGCTGTCAGGGCACGCCTCCTTCCGAGGGCAGCTTTTCCGACCTTTTATTCCACGACCGGCAGAAAAACAAAACCTACACGGTCCGCAGGAAGCGGTGCGGCGTGAAGGAAGCCTCCCTGAGCTATCGCGTTTTAGGGCGCGGTACGGACTTTTCCACGGTGCGTGTCCGGCTCCATACCGGCCGAACGCATCAAATCCGCGTGCAGTTTGCCTCCCGGGGCTATCCCCTGCTGGGCGACCGGAAATACGGCGGAAAAGCCGGTTTCCCGCTTCAGCTTTTTTCCTGTGAGCTGGCCTTCCGGCACCCCGACGGACAGTTCCTTCGCTTCACCCTGCCTCCGGAGTACATTTCTCCCTTGTAATTGCGGCCGATTTGTTGTATACTAGGGAAGCTCTGAATAAAAATTGGAGGGATCCTTAATGGCCATCCGCAAACGTTTGGAAAATTATCTGCTTCCCGGCAAGCACATTCACCTTATCGGCATCGGCGGCGTTTCGATGCGTCCGCTGGGGCTGGTGCTGCGGGGAATGGGCATGACCGTCACCGGCTCCGACATGAACTCATCCGTGTCCACGAACGAGCTGATGGAAAAGGGCATCCGTGTTTATATCGGCCACAACGCCGCCAACATTGAAGGCGCCGACTGCATCATCCGCACCGCCGCCGCACACAATGACAACCCCGAGATCGCCGCAGCGCGGGCGATGGGCATTCCGGTTTTTGAGCGGGCGCAGGCATGGGGGCTTCTGATGCGCGAATACAAAAACGCCATCTGCATTTCCGGCACCCACGGCAAAACCACCACCACCTCCATGGTCACACACATTTTCATGGAGGCACAGCGGGATCCCACGGTCATGCTGGGCGGATATCTCCCCCTTCTGAAAGCCGGACACCGGGTGGGTTCCGGGGACACCATCATCATGGAGAGCTGCGAATACTGCGACTCCTTCCTGAATTTCTATCCCACCATTGCCATTATCAATAATATCGAGGCAGATCATCTGGACTATTTCAAGGATTTGGCCGCCGTGCAAGATTCCTTCCGCCGCTTTGCCTGCTTGGTTCCCCGCACCGGCCACGTCATTGCCAACGGCGATGACGGCAACACCATGGATGCTTTAAAGGGTCTGAGCTTCCGCACCTTTGGCCTGAAGGACACGAACGATTTCCACCCCGCCAATCTTTCGGCGGATCAGCGTTCCTTTGACATCATCTGCTTTGGAAAAAAATACTGCCATGTGGATTTAAAGGTCTATGGCACCCACAATGTGTATAACGCGCTGGCCGCTGCCGCCGCCGCTTATATCATGGACATTGACGGAAGTGCCGTCAGCCGGGGTCTGGCCGCCTTTACCGGTGCCGGACGGCGCATGGAATACAAGGGCAGCTTCCGCAAGGCAGATATTTATGACGACTATGCCCATCATCCCGGCGAGCTTCATGCTCTCATCGACGCGGTGAAGGCCATGGGCTATCGGCGCATCGTTCTTGCCTTCCAGCCCCACACCTACACGCGCACCAAGGCGCTGTTTAACGACTTTGTTGCCGAGCTCAAGCGGGTGGACGTGGCGGTTCTGGCCGAAATTTACGCTGCCCGGGAGCAGAATAAGATTGGCATTTCCTCCCGCGATCTGGCGCGTGAGATCCCCGGCGCCGTGTTTTTTGACACGCTGCCGGAGGTGGGCGCCTATCTGCACGCCATTGCCGAGGAGGGGGACATCATTCTCACCGTTGGCGCCGGTGACATCTATAAAGCCGGAGAAATGCTGCTGAAATAATTTGTTGTTTTTAACGCAATAAAGTGCCATTCCGACAGTACGTTGGGATGGCACTTTTTTCAGGCTGTTGAAAAACCGTCTTTTGACCCACCGGTGTGGGAGCGCCCAAGGCTCCCTTGTGTAAAGGGAGCTGGCAAAATCGAAGATTTTGACTGAGGGATTGAAAAACTTCCGTCACCCGCCAAGCCTTCATATAAAACGTAGCTGGTTCAAGCAACCCCTCCGGCGAAAATCAAAGATTTTCGCCACCTCCCCTTACACAGGGGAGGCTTTGGCTCGGCGCCAAAACGGAAGCAAGTCCTTCTCTGGACTTCCTATACAGCAGGATTTTCCGTAATATACATTCATATCTTCACATTGGGCAAACGGGCAAGGCTTGCGGCGA
>CAZPRA010000102.1:0-5398 GCA_964588975.1 uncultured Oscillospiraceae bacterium
TTAACGAACCGCCGAGCTTAAAGCCCGGCGGTTCCTTTTTGTTCATCATTATTCCATGGCCTCATTCCATAGCCTCGGCGGTGATTGCGGAAATCTCATAGGCGGTGCGTTCTTCCGGCGTGCCGTCAATCAGCTTGATGTACTGCCGACTTTGCAGCCGCCCGGTGAGACTCAAGGCCGTGCCGACCGGCCACTGCGCCCCGTCCTGTGCGCAGCGACCCCACAAAATGCAGGGCATATAGTCCGCCCGGTGATAAGGACGGTTGACAGCCAGCATGACGTCGCAAATCTCCCGGCCAAGCGGCGTTCGGCGATAGACCGGCTCCTTGCAGATGATGCCCTGAAGCTGCACCTGATTGTCGTGCGCGGCGTCGCAGACCACGAGCTCTGAGGCCAGCACGGAGATCACCAGCCGTCGCCCACTGCTGCGGCGATTGTTAAAGGAACGAATTTGCCCGCAAACGTACAGGCTCTCTCCCTCCAAAACAGGCGTGGCCTGAAGCAGCTCCAGGGGCGCAAGCACCGGCAGAACGTCTGCAACGCCGGAAAGCCGCTTGACCTCCAGAAAAAACGAATAAAAATGCCGTCCGTGATTGCTGTGGGAATATACCGGTGCGGACGCCAGACAGCCGATCAGCTCAACATGATTTTGCTCCATTTCTCCACCTCTCTTACGGTCTTATGGGAGAGTATATTCACGCATCGGCGCGGATATGAGACGACTGCGGAGAAATGTATAGTTCCGGAAAAATGGGAAATGCTGAAAGAAACACAACGCGAAAAGGGGAGAGCTTGCGGTGAAACGGGAAACGAAAGGGGCACTTCTGGCCGGAGCACTGGCCGGAGCGGTCAACGGTCTGTTCGGCTCCGGTGGCGGTATGCTGCTGCTTCCTGTGCTGGAGAAAACGACGGCGCTGAAGGCAAAGGAGCGCTTCGCCGGAAGCGTGTGCATCATTTTGCCGCTGTCACTCGTCTCAGCCGGGGTCTATTTTTTGCAGGGCGGCGATTTTGCTCGGGAGGCTTTGCCGTATCTGCTTGGCGGTGCCGGTGGCGGCGTGACGGCGGGACTGCTTTTAAAGCGCCTTCCAACGCGGCTTCTGCGCGGATTTTTGGGCGGCTTTATCCTCTGGGGCGGAATTCGCCTGCTTTTGACATGAACTGGTTCACCGGAATTCTGGCGGGGCTGGTCTGCGGCGTGTTCTCCGGCCTTGGCATCGGCGGCGGAACGCTGCTCATGGTCTTCATGACCGCCGTGATGGGCATCGCTCAGAAGACGGCGCAGGGAATCAATTTGCTCTATTTTCTCCCGACAGCTCTGTGCGCCTTGCTTTTTCACGTGAAAAACCGCCTGATCTGCTGGCGCGTGGTGATCCCGGCGGCCATTGCCGGCTGCCTGACCGCTTTGGCGGCGGCACTTCTGGCAGGACGGATGGACACCGGGCTTTTGCGCAAGCTGTTCGGCGGCTTTTTGATACTTGTTGGACTTCGCGAGCTGTATTATGCGTTTTGCCGGGACAAAAAGGCCAGATAGCCCTCCAAAATCAGGGAAGCGGCGACGGCATCGACGGTGTTTTTCCGCTTTTTTCCGTGGTAGTTGCACTCCGAGAGGATGTTGTGCGCCTCCACGGTGGTTCGCCGTTCGTCCCACAAAACGACCTCACGGCCGCAGACCTGCTCCACCAGCGCGGCAAAATCCCGGTAAAGGGCAGCTCTCGGGCCTTCGCTGCCGTCCATATTTCGCGGAAAACCCATCACTAGACGTTCCGCACCGCTTTGCTGCATGAGAGCAAAAATCTGCTCGGCGGTTTTTTGAGCGCTGCGGCTGTGGATCACCGAAGTTTGCCCCACGATGGTGCCGGTAGCGTCGGAAATGGCAATGCCTGTGCGGGCGTCACCGTAGTCAATGGCCAGAACGCGCATTTTTTCCGCCTCCTTTTTTCAAAAATCTGCCCAGCGGCAGCCAGAGCACAATGCCCAGAGCGCTGCCCAGAAGGGCTGCAAATAGCTGCGGCACGCCATAGGTGCCTCGTGCCAGTGCAGCGGCGGACTCGGTGGCATTTGCCAGTGTCAGGCGGGACACCAGAAGCCACATGACCAGAAATTTTCCGCCACTGCCCAAAATTCCACCGGCCAGATACGGCCATGCCCGCGGGAACCGACACACCAGCGCCCAAAGCCCCAAAAGCAGCGCCAGAGAGCCCAAAATGGCAATTAGCGCGACGAGCAGCAAAGGAGAGACGCTTTCCATCTGCAAAAGTTCGGACAGAGCGGAGAGAAATGCGGTGCACAGGCTTGCCCAGAGAACGGCGGCGGTGACGGCGATGAGCGCCACCAGCCGGAAATGACCGCCTGACGGGACAAACGCAGCTTTGGAAAGACGCGGCGAGAGCACGCGGACGAAGAACCACAGAAGGGAAATGAGCAGGAGGTTGGCAAGCGCCTGACAAGGCAAGATTTGCGGATAGGCGGAGATAACGCTGCTTCCCGTGGCGAGCCAACCCGTCAGGGGCGTCAGCAGGCACAGGAAGACGCCAAAATAATAGCCGCAAAGCAGGGTAGTCAGCACTGCAAAGGCGCAAACCAGACTTTCCGAGAGATAGACTGAGACATTTTCCAAAAGCTGCGCCAAAAGGCACAGAAGCAAAAACAGCAGCGTCAGCACGAGTTGCCCCGTAACGTTCCGTTTCACAGGCGGAAGCTCCTTTCTTGTGTTGTTTTCTCATATTATAACCGCCTGCGGAGGAAAAGACAATCCCGCGCGCGGATTTTTTTGCGCAATATGCGGATTTTCCTTGACAACGGACGGCTTTCCTGCTATATTATATAGTAATTTCATAACCTTATCGAGAGTGGCGGAGGGACCGGCCCGATGAAGCCCGACAACCTGCAATTTGCAAGGTGCCAATTCCGGCGATGAATGATCGACAGATGAGGACGCAACTTCGTACCCTGTCGAAAGCAGGGTATTTTTTGTATCGACAAGGGCTATGAAAAAAACACAAAGAAAGGCAGCTTTTGTTATGCAAAAAAGAATTTTCACCTCCGAATCCGTAACGGAAGGACATCCCGACAAAGTCTGCGACCAGATCTCTGACGGCGTTCTGGACGCAATTCTGGCCAAAGACCCCAACGCCCGCGTTGCCTGCGAGTGCATCGCCACCACCGGCATGGTGCTCGTCACCGGCGAAATCTCCACCAACTGTTATGTGGATATCCCTCACGTTGCCCGCGAGACGATCTGCTCCATCGGCTATGACTCTCCCGCCGCCGGTTTTGACGGCCACAGTTGCGCCGTTCTGACCGCCATCGACGAGCAGTCCGGCGATATCGCCATGGGCGTTGACAGCTCCTATGATGACGCTGACACCCTTGGCGCCGGTGATCAGGGCATGATGTTCGGCTATGCCTGCGACGAGACGGAAGAACTGATGCCCACCGCCATCTCCTATGCGCATAAGCTGACCAAAAAGCTGGCCGCTGAGCGCAAAAACGGCCATTTGCCCTGGCTGCGTCCCGACGGAAAAAGTCAGGTGTCCGTGCAGTATGACGAAAAGGGTCAGGTGGAGCGCATTGACAACGTGGTCATCTCCACGCAGCACGCCGAGGATATCGCCATTGAGACCCTGCGCGAGGCCGTGATTGAGCAGATTATCCGTCCGACTATGCCCGCCGCTCTTATGGACGGGAATACCAAGTTTTATGTAAACCCCACCGGACGTTTTGTGATTGGCGGCCCCGTGGGTGACAGCGGTCTGACCGGGCGAAAGATCATTGTCGACACCTATGGCGGCTATGCGGCGCACGGCGGCGGTGCTTTCTCCGGCAAGGATCCCACCAAGGTGGATCGCAGCGCCGCTTATATGGCACGTTATGTTGCAAAAAACATCGTAGCCGCCGGTCTTGCCCGGCGATGCCAGATCGAACTGGCCTATGCCATTGGCGTGGCTTGTCCGGTCTCCGTCCATGTGGACACCTACGGAACGGGCAAGCTTTCCGACCTGCGCCTGAGCGAGCTGGTCGAGCACTGCTTCGACCTGCGTCCTGCGGCCATCATTTCCGCTCTGGATCTTCGCCGTCCCATCTATCAGCAAATTGCCGCCTACGGTCACTTTGGCCGCACGGAGCTGGATTTGCCCTGGGAGAAGACGGACGCCGTGGAGCGCCTTCTGGAGCTGGCATAAACCTTTTCTAAGCGAGGAACGCTATGAAACTTTCTGAAAAAATCAACCGCTGTGAGCTGTCGCCCATCCGGAAGTTCTATCCCTATACGGTTGCGGCGCAGCAGCGGGGAGTTACCATCCATTCGCTCAACATCGGTCAGCCGGATATTCAAACGCCTCCGGCCTATTTCGACGCCATCGCCGCTTATCGCACGCCGGTGCTGGAATATGCGCCCTCTCCCGGAATTCCGGCGCTCATTGAGGCCGTTCAGGGCTATTATGCCCGCCTTGGCGCGTCCTTCCGTCAGGAGGACATTCTCATCACCACCGGCGGCAGTGAAGCCTTGCTCATGGCCATGATGTGTATTCTGGACGAAGGCTGCGAGGTCATTGTCCCCGAGCCCTTCTATCCCAACTATCACACCTTCATCCGCATGGCCGGCGGCAGAGTTTGCCCGCTGAAAACCACGGCGGAGGACGGCTACCGCTATGCTCGCCGCGAGCAGATCGAACCATTGATTGGTGAAAAGACCCGCGCGATACTGGTCACCAATCCGGGCAACCCCACCGGCACCGTGCTTTCGCCTGAGGAGCTGCGCCTGATCGCGGATATCGCCAAAGAGCACGGGCTCTACCTGATTTGCGATGAGGTCTACCGGGAATTTATCTATGACGGCGAGATGACCACCGCTGCGACCTTTGCGGACGTGGACGAAAATCTTGTCCTCATTGACTCCGTTTCCAAGCGCTTCAGCTCCTGCGGTGCGCGTATCGGTGCGCTCATCACCCGCAACTGGGAGCTCATGCAGGGCGCCATCAAAATTGCACAGGCAAGGCTCTCCGTCGCCACCTTAGACCAGATTGGCGCCGCTGCGCTCTATTCCGTCGAGCCGTCCTATTTTGACGCCACGAGAGAGGAATACCGCCGCCGCCGTGATGTGTGCTACCGCAAGCTCCGCCAAATTCCCGGCGTGGTCACGGCGGAGCCGAAGGGCGCCTTTTATACCATGGCCAAGCTGCCGGTCGACAGCGCCGAGCGCTTCCAGCTTTTCCTGCTGGAGGAATTTGAGAACGGCATGGAGACGGTCACCTTCTCTCCAGGCAGCGGCTTCTATGCCACACCGGGCGCCGGTGAGCAGGAGATTCGCATCGCCTATGTCCGCTGCGAAAAGGAGCTGGAGCGTGCGCTGGAGCTTTTGGGCATGGCCATCGAGGAATATAACCGAAAAAACAGAAAG
>CAZPRA010000103.1:0-5388 GCA_964588975.1 uncultured Oscillospiraceae bacterium
GGCGGCTGGATGTTTTTGAGCTCCACGCGGTTGACCTTGATGCCCCAGGGGTCGGTCGCCTCGTCGAGGATGACGCGCATTTTGCTGTTGATGACATCGCGCGAGGTGAGCGTCTGGTCCAGCTCAAGGTCGCCGATGATGTTGCGCAGCGTGGTGGCGGTGAGCTTTTCGATGGCGCTCATCGGGTTTTCCACGCCGTAGGTGTACAGCTTCGGGTCGGTGATCTGGAAATAGAGCACCGTGTCGATCTGCATGGTGACATTATCCTTGGTGATGACGGGCTGAGGCGGATAGTCGAGCACCTGCTCCTTCAGGCTCACGCGTTTGGCAATGCGCTCAATGAAGGGTATTTTGAAGTGAATGCCCACGCTCCAGACGGCGGAGAACGCGCCAAGGCGCTCAACCACGTACGCGCGGGACTGCTGCACGATGCAGATGTTTTTAATCAAAACGATCAACACGAACACGATGACAGCGACAATAATAATGTAAGGTTGCATAATAAAATCCTCCTTTTGTTATTCGGTTTCGGTTTCGGCGGGCTCAACAAAAAGCTTGACCCCTTCGATTTCACGGATGCGGACGATGGTTCCGGCGGAAATCGGCTTGCCGGAAACGCTGCGGGCGGTCCAGAATACGCCGGAGAGCCTGACTGCGCCGGTGGCGCTGAGATTGTCAATGTCCTCGGTGACGACGGCAAGCTTACCGATGTTGGCCGGAGAGTTGGTCTGGATTTTTTTCGGCGTCAGGTACTTTTTTGCCAGAGGGCGCAGACACAAAAGCAGGACGATGGAGACAAGCAGGAACAAAAGCACCTGAAGCCAGAGCTCTGCGCCCAGAAGCGAAGCAATAAGTGCCACCAGACTGCCCCCAATGAACCAGACAGAGACAAGAGTCACGGTGGAAGCCTCTACAATGGTGAATACAATGAGTAAGCCTAACCAGACCCATGCCATTTCAGACATAAAGATCCTCCTTCCAGAGAAATGCTTCTCCTTTGATATTTCTATTATAGCATATGCCGCGGAAAAAAGAGTAGGAAATCTTCTACGTTACCCAAAAAAACGTAGAATCTTTTCTACGTATACGGCACTTGCGCCATCCGGAAAACTGTGCTATACTCAAATAAAATAACAATCAGGAGGACGGAAAAATGTCCCAATATGCACTGGAGCTTTGCCGCTGGCTGGATCGCGGCATTTCACCCTATCACACGGTGGCCTGTGCCGCTCAAGACCTTCAAAATGCGGGCTTTGAGTCGCTTGCCCCGGAGGGGCGCTTTTCGCTGAAGCCCAAGGGTCGTTATTTCGTGGCCTACGGCACTTTTCTGGCGGCCTTTACCCTTGGCGAGCAGCCAGAGCGCTTTCGCGTGGCAGCGGCGCACACGGACTGGCCGTGTCTGCGCGTAAAGCCGGAGCCGGAGCTGACCGGAGGCGGCTGCTGCCGGCTGCGTGTGGAGCCCTATGGCGGTGCCATTTTAAACACATGGCTTGACCGTCCGCTTTCTCTGGCGGGCATCGTGATGCTGGAAACGGATGACCCGGCACGGCCGGAGCGACGTCTGGTGGCATGGGATGAGCCGGTTCTGACCATTCCCAATCTTGCCATTCATCTCAACCGCGAGGTCAACAAGGGCGTTGCTACCAAGCCTCAGACGGATATGCTGCCTCTGTGCCGCAGCGTGGCAGAGGGCTTTGAGAAAAACGGCTATCTGCTGAGTCTGCTGGCGCAGAAGCTGGATGTGCCCCGGGAAAAGCTTTTATCCTTCGAGCTGTGCGTCTACTGCGCGGAGAAGGCGCAGCTTCTGGGTTTTGAGCAGGAATTTCTCTCTGCGCCGAGGCTGGATAACATTACATCCTGCTACGCCTGCATCCATGGCCTTACCCATGCGCAGGGCAGTGAAATCAACGTGGCGGTGCTCTATGACAACGAGGAAATCGGCAGCAACACCCGCCGCGGCGCGGACAGCAGCCTCCTGACTGCAATTCTGGAGAAAATTGCGCTGGCGCTGGGTATGGATCGCGAGGGCTTCCTGAATGCCTGCCTGAAGGGGATGTATTTGTCATGTGACGCTGCGCACGCTCTGCATCCGAACCATCCCGAGATGGCGGATAACGGCTGCGCACCGGTGCTCAACGGCGGCGTGGCGCTCAAGCAGAGCCCGCGATATTCCACCGAGGCGGAGACTTTCGCCGTGGTTGCCGGCCTTTGCCGGAAAAACAGAATTCCCCTGCAATGCTACCGCAACCGGGCGGATCTGCCCGGCGGCAGCACCGTCGGCTCTATGGCAACGGCACTTTTGGCCATGCCCGGGGCAGATGTTGGCGTTCCTATGCTGGCCATGCACTCTGCGCGCGAGCTGATGGGCGCAAAGGATCAGGAGGCGCTCTGCCGCCTGTGCGAAGCCTTCTTCTGCAACGGATAGTCAGATATTCTTCAGGGAAGCTCTCAGAGTGTAAAATAGCCTTCTAATTGTCATTGCGAACCAGTGCGCACACTGGTGTGGAAATCCGCATCCTCGTTCTTGTCTCTCCCTCCGGGCATCGACCCCTGCGTGACGCAGCCAAGGGCGGTGCGCGGCGGGGTGGAGGCACCCCGCCCTACAGCCGTTTCGCGAACGGCGGAGTCTGCCGATGCCCTTATCTTTTGGCATCGGCCTTAGCGAGCCGCGATGACAGATTGGATTTCCTTGAAAGCCTGTCCGGGCGTGTGCCAGAGTGCACGCGTCCGGCGGTTTTTCTTTCCTTTTGCGACAATGGATTGCATTTTTCTCCGTTTTGTGCTATGCTTACCCTGTAACGAAAAAACGATGCTGTAGGGAGGTGGTCAGGTGCGTCGTTTGCTTTTGATTGTTCTTTGCCTGCTGCTTCTGTGCGCCGGGGTGAGCGCCGCCCAGACGGAGATCACTGACCTTTCTGCAGAAGTCACGGTGGAGCAGGATGGCTCGTGCAGCCTTCAGGTGACTGTGCAGGTGAGTTTTTCCGGCTCCGAGGAGCGCTTTGTGTTTCCGCTTTCTGCCGATGCCGAGAAAATCACGGCCTCCGGCGGGGAATATAAAATTCGCTGGGTGGATGGTGTGCGCTGCGCCGTTTTTACCAACGCCCACGGCTTTGCGGGCAGCCAGAGCTTTACGTGCACCTATTCTTTGCCGCGTGCCGTCACCAATGGCACGGGCGGTCAGAGTTTTGCCCTCAGCCTGCCCGAAAAGGGCTGGGAATACGCCATTGATGCCTATTCGCTCCATGTTACGTTTCCAGTGGAGATCACGGCCCGCCCGGATTGGAGCAGCGCTTATTATCAGGACATCATTGATAATTACTTGGACGTCCAAATCAGCGGCACGGAGCTCAGCGCTGCATCCAGACAGGCGTTTCAGGATCAGGAGACGCTTCATTTGACGCTGCTTTTCCCGGAAGACTCCTTCCGCCTCCGCCATCTTCCCGGCAGCATGAACTCCTTCGGACAGATCGCTTTTTTCGTGCTGCTGTTTGCCGCCTTGCTGTATTGGTTCTTATTCCTCCGGGATCGGCTGCTGCTTCCAAAAAAACAGCGTACATATGGCATGGAGGCAACTGCCGGTGAGGTTTCTTGCCAGCTTTTCGGGGATTTTCCGGACCTTGCCGCAACGCTTGCCCACTGGGGCAATCTGGGCTATATCGCCATCTATCGCAACAGCCGTGGACGGATCATCCTGCGCAAGCGCATGGAAATGGGCAACGAACGCAAGCCTGCCGAGCAGAAGTGGTTTGCCGCGCTGTTCCGCGCCTCGGACACCTGCGATTTGCAGGGCAGTCGCTTCCATGCGCTGGCAAGACCGGCTGCCGTCAATTTGCGCCGGGGCTGGGAGCAACGCCTGTTCCGCCAGAATTCTGGCAACCCACGGCTTTTGCAGGGGCTTGCGCTTCTGGCCGCTTTCTTTGCCGGTGTGCACCTGTTTGACGCGTGGATCGGCGTGACGGCTTGGCGCTGGGTGCTCATTCCGCTCTTATCCCTGCTGTGTGCCGGGCTTTGCATATTCGTTCAGCGGGCGATCCGCTCGCTGCTTCATCCCCGTGCGTGGCGAACCCGTCTTGCCGGTCTTGCCTCGGCGGTGCTCCTTCTGGCGCTGGCGGCACAGGCCAATTGCACCGGCATAATGTTCCTCAACCTTCTGCTGCAAGCCTTCTGCGCACTTGCCACGCTTTTTGGCGGCAGACGCACACCCGTGGGGCATGAGCAGGTGCGTCAGCTTTTGGGTCTGCGGCACTATCTGAAAAAGGCCGACCCTGCGGAGCTGACCCGGCTTTCGGAGCTGGACGGACAGTATTTTTACCGTATGCTGCCCTTTGCCGACACGCTGGGCGTTGGCCGCGCTTTTTGCAAGCGCTTTGCCGCTCTTTCGCCGGAGCCCTGCCCGTGGCTGTCCGACGCCCGCTTCACGCCGAAGGATGCCCGCGATTTTTATGCACTGTATCAAGACATTTTCTCTGCCGTTCGGGATAGTGCTGCCAGCACGCCGTCCTCTCCGGCCAGAGAAGGCCGAAAAAAGGTGAAAATATGAACGAGACTTACCGCTTTTTTGCGCTGATTTCCCGGATGCGCTATATCACCCGCTGGGGGCTGATGCGCAACAGCTTTTCGGAAAATATTCAGGAGCACAGCCACATGGTGGCGGTTCTGGCGCACGGTCTTGCGCTCATCCGCAGAGATATTCTGGGTTTGGAGGCAGACCCGGAGCGCTGCGCAACGGCTGCTTTGTACCATGACGCCTCGGAAATCCTCACGGGCGATTTGCCGACGCCCATCAAATACTATAATCCCGCAATCAAGGACGCCTATAAGCAGGTAGAGAAGGTCAGTGCAGACCGGCTTTTGAGTATGCTTCCGCCGGAATTGCAGGACAGCTTCGCGCCGCTGGTTCACGAATCGGACGAAAGCGTCCGGACAATCGTGAAGGCTGCCGACAAGCTCTCGGCGCACATCAAGTGCCTTGAGGAATTGAAGGCGGGCAATCTGGAGTTTGAGGCGGCTGCCGGGCAGACCTACCGTGCGCTGGAGGAAATGGCTCTGCCGGAGCTTCAGTGGTTCCTGCGCCACTGTCTGCCCGCTTTCTCCGAAACTTTGGACGAGTTGGGATAAAAAGGATTGCTCTGCGGTACGAAATGTGCTATAATGAGTTTCAGAATGTATGCCATGCGGCAAAATAAAAGATAAAGGAGAAATTACCATGACAGTATGTCCACAGTGCGGCGGTTCTTATGACGACCGTTCCAAATTCTGCCCCTTCTGCGGCGCAAAGAACACCCTGAGCGCACCGGAAGAACGCGAGTCTTTCCAGCAGCCCGAATATTCTTACAAGCAGCCGGAGTATCAGCAGCCCGCAACGCCTGATTACTCCTACCAGCAGCC
>CAZPRA010000104.1:0-5367 GCA_964588975.1 uncultured Oscillospiraceae bacterium
GCCAACGGCTGCGCTCTGGGCATCGACCCCTACAGCCGCTTCGCGGACGGCGCGGTCATGACCGCGCCCTACATGGCATTGACTAAGCCGAAGTGCTGCACGTTCCAAAGCTCCCTCATCAGAGGGAGGTCTTGGTGCCGTGTAATGCAGGCACCGCCGACCAAAGCGCCGCGTAGGGGACGGCCTCTGGACGTCCCGCTGCTGGCAGCAAAGGATTGTAACTTGCGGCGGTCCGGGGGGCAACCCGCCCTACGAGCGCGGCGTTGCGACTACTTTGCCAGTTTGAGCCTATTATAGCACATCGGCGGGAAAATTGACATAGGGAAATGAAAAAATATTTCATTCTGCCAAAATCGACGTTTTTTTCGGAAAAAATGGGCAAAAACCCCTTGCATTTCCGGAAACACGGTGCTATAATAGGCTCAATCAATAGTAATTTTTACTAAAGAGAGGGGCGCGCCCCTCTCTTTTTTGACGGGACAGACTGCAAAGTGAGGTGCGGCATGAAAATTACGGATCAGGTTTGGGAATTTGCCCAGCCATTGGTTGAAAAATGCGGGTGCAGCCTTTGGGACGTGGAATACGTCCGCGAAGGCGGCGAATGGTTCCTGCGGCTGTATATCGACAAGGAAGGCGGCGTGGACATCAACGACTGCGAGGCAGTTTCGCTTGCGGTGGATCCCGTGCTGGACGAAAAGGATCCCATTCCGGAGAGCTATCGCTTTGAAGTCTGCTCGGCAGGGCTGGAGCGTGTGCTCAAGCGTCCTTCGGATTTTGAGCGCTTTGTTGGAGAAAATATTCTCGTCCGGCTGTACCGTCCCCGCGAGGGTCAGAAGGAATTTGCCTGTGTGCTTAAGGGCTATGAGGACGGCAACGTCCGCGTCCTTTGGCAAAATCAGGAATACCTTTTCGAAAAATCTGAGATCGCGTTGGTTCGCCTGCGCGTGGAATTCTGACACATTTATATATTTAAGGAGAAATCACCATGAATACTGAGATTTTTGCGGCTCTGCGCCAATTGGAAAAGGAACGGGGCATTCCCGTGGATTATATGGTCGACCGCATTACGCAGGCGCTTCTGGCCGCCTATAAAAAGGACATGGACGGCTACACGGACAATGTTTTCGTGGAGCTGGACGAAAAGGAAATGCGGATGTACGCTCAGAAGGAGGTCGTTGACGAGGTCATCTCTCCGAGCACGGAAATTGATCTCGACGCCGCCCGCAAGCTCAGTAAGCGCGTCAAGGTCGGTGATCTGGTGGACGTTCCCATCCAGACCAAGAGCTTCGGCCGCATTGCCGCCCAGACTGCCAAGCAGGTGATCATTCAGGGCATCCGCGAGGCCGAACGCGGCATGGTTTATGACAGCTTTTCCTCCCGTGAGCACGAAATCCTCACCGGCACCGTCCTGCGCGTGGAGCCGAGCGGCGATATCACCGTCCGCATCGGTCAGGGCACGGACAAAACCGACGCCCTTTTGCCGCTGGGCGAGCAGGTCAAGGGCGAGGACTTCAAGGAAGGCGACCTCATCCGCGTCTATGTCGTGGAGGTTCGCCGCAGCAACCGGGGGCCTCAGGTGCACGTTTCGCGCACGCATCCTGCGCTGGTCAAGCGCCTGTTTGAGCTGGAGGTTCCCGAAATCGCCAGCGGCATTGTGGAAATTCGCTCCATCGCCCGCGAGCCGGGCTCCCGCACCAAGCTTGCCGTCTACACCACAGAGGAAAACATCGAGCCGGTTGGCGCCTGTGTCGGCGCCAGAGGCGCCCGCGTTGGCGCCGTGGTGGAGGAGCTTCAGGGCGAAAAAATGGACATCGTTGTCTGGTCGGAGGATATCTGCGCCTTTGTTGCCTCGGCTCTGTCTCCGGCAGACGTCATCTCCGTCACGCAGATTCCCGGGCAGAAGGCTTGCCGGGTGATCGTGCCGGATGATCAGCTTTCCCTTGCCATTGGCAAGGAAGGCCAGAACGCCCGGCTTGCCGCCCGGCTGACCGGCTGCAAAATCGACATCAAGCCCGCTTCTCAGGCCAACGAGCCTTCAGGCGAGGAAGCTGAGGCGTAACAATCGCGGAAGGAGGCGTTTGCCATGCCGAAAAAAATACCCCTGCGGCAATGTCTGGGCTGTCGGGAGATGAAGCCGAAAAAAGAGCTTTTACGCGTCACCCGTTCGCCGGAAGGGTCGGTCTTTCTGGATTTGAAGGGCAAGGCAAACGGCCGTGGGGCATATGTCTGCCCCGATGCGCAATGCCTGAAGCGGGCGATCAAAGCCCGTGCGCTTCAGCGTGCGCTGGAAACCGAGATCCCGCAGGAGCTTTATGACGCCCTGCTGGCACAGTTGGAGGCGAAGGATGGAACACAATAAAAGTCTCGGACTTTTGTCCATTGCCCGCAAAGGTGGCAACATCGTCTGCGGCGAGGAGCAGGTCGGTGCCGTGACCCGAGCCGGTCGCGGTCGGCTGGTGCTTCTGGCCAGCGACGCCGGAGGGCACACCTTCCGCCGCGCAAAAAGCTTTGTGGCCGGAACGTCGCAGCCTCTTATCGCGCTGGAATTCACCAAAGATGAGCTTGGCGCCGCACTGGGAAACGCAAGCTGTGCGGTAGCAGCCATTACGGACGTCAGTCTGGCCAGAGCCTTTGTCAGGACGCTGGATCAGTCGGAGAAATATGAACAGCTTTTGCAGGAGCTGGATGCACGCGTCCAGCGAGTGGAAAAACGCCGGGCGGAGGAAAAGGCACATCGCCTCAATGTCCGGCATGGGAAAAAGTAACACGGAGGTGGCTTTATGAGTTTAGTGAAGTATCGGGTAAAGGAAGTGGCCGCAGATTTCGGCATGGCACCCAAGGAGGTTGCGGAAATCATCGGCCTGTATTTTGAAAAGCCGAAAAGCAACACGCAGGTGCTCACAGATGAGCAGCTCAACGTGGTGTTCGACCATATCACCCAAAAGCACCAGATCGACTCTATCGCGCAGGTCTTTGCCGTAGCACCCGCACCGAAAAAGGCGGAGACGGAAAAGGCTGAAAAAGCGGAGAAAGTCGAAAAGGTGGAAAAGGTGGAAAATAGCGAAAAAGCAGCAAACGCAGCTCCGGCCAAGGCGGAGGAAACGCCCGCCAAGCCCAAGGAGGAGCCGAGAAAGCGTGAGCGCCGCGTGGTGGACACCAAGGCCGTCACCGTCAATGCCGACCGTTTTGATGACCGCGTGGACGATCTCGTTTCCGAGCGCGTCCAGAACTATACCCGCGGCAAGCAGAAAATCGGTGGGAATAAGAACCGGCAGAAGGGCAAGGATAAGAAGGCCGGCATGGGCAACAAGCGCCGCAACGAGGAACAGGAGAAGATGCGCCGCTTGCAGCTTGAGATTGCCAAGAAGACCCCGCTGACGGTCAAGATCCCCGACGAGATCACCGTGGGCGAGCTGGCTTCGCGCATGAAAAAGACGGCTACCGAGGTCATCAAGGTTCTGATGAAAAACGGCGTGATGGCCTCCATCAACCAGAATATCGACTTTGACACCGCTGAATTCGTGGCCACGGAGTTGGGCTGTCGGGTGGAAAAGGAAATCGTTATCACCATCGAGGAGCGCCTGATTGACGACCATGTCGACACTGCTGACGAGCTCGTTGGCAGAAGCCCCGTGGTCGTGGTCATGGGTCACGTCGACCACGGCAAGACCAGCCTGCTCGACGCCGTGCGCAAGACGAACGTCGTCTCCGGCGAGGCCGGCGGCATCACGCAGCACATCGGCGCTTACACCGTTCAGATCAACGGCAAGCCCATGACCTTCTTAGACACACCGGGTCACGCCGCCTTTACGTCCATGCGCGCCCGCGGTGCCATGTGCACCGACATTGCCATTCTGGTCGTGGCCGCTGACGACGGCATTATGCCGCAGACCATTGAGGCCATCAACCATGCCAGAGCCGCCGAAATTCCCATCATCGTGGCGGTGAACAAAATGGATAAGCCGGGCGCCAATCCCGACCGTATCCTCACGCAGCTCACCGAGCACAATCTGGTTCCCGCCGAATGGGGCGGCGATACCGAAGTCTGCCGCATTTCCGCCAAGACGGGCATGGGCATTGACGAGCTGCTCGAAACGGTCATCATGACAGCCGAGCTGTCCGAGCTCAAGGCCAACCCGAACCGCGCGGCCAAGGGCACCGTAATCGAAGCCCGTCTGGATAAGACCCGTGGCCCCATTGCAACCTTGCTCGTGCAAAACGGCACCTTGCACAAGGGCGACCTCATCATCGCCGGCACCGCCGTTGGTCGCGTGCGCGTGATGATGGACGACAAGGGACGCACCATTCAGTCTGCAGGCCCCTCTATCCCCGTGGAGATCACCGGCCTTGCCGAAACGCCCGCGCCCGGCGATGAATTCAATGCCGTTGCCGACGAGCGTATGGCGCGTCAGCTCGTTGAGCAGAGAAAACAGGCCGAAAAGGATGCCGCCGCGAAGCTGGCCTCCAAGGTCACGCTGGATAACCTCTTTGCCAAGATGCAGGAGGGCGAGATGAAGGAGCTCAACCTCATCGTCAAGGCCGACGTTCAGGGCTCTGCCGAGGCGGTCAAGGCCAGTTTGGAGAAAATCAGCAACGAAGAAGTCCGCGTGCGCGTCATTCACGCCGCCGTCGGCGCCATCAACGAATCCGACATTCTTCTGGCTTCCACGGCCAACGCCATCGTCATCGGCTTCAATGTCCGCCCGGACACCGCAGCCGCCGCCTCCGCCCAGCGCTCCAACGTCGATCTGCGGATGTACCGCGTGATCTACGACGCCATCGACGAGATCGAAGCGGCCATGAAGGGTATGCTGGCGCCGAAGTACCGCGAGGCTATCATCGGCCACGCCGAGATCCGCCAGACCTATAAAGTCTCCGCCATCGGCACCATCGCGGGCTGCTATGTCAAGGACGGCAAGATCACCCGCGATGCGCAGGTGCGCATCCTGCGTGATAACATTGTCATCTATGAGGGCAACGTTGGCTCCTTGCAGAGATTTAAGGACTCTGTCAAAGAGGTCGCCGCCAACTATGAGTGCGGTATGTCCATCGAGAAGTTCAACGACCTCAAGGAAGGCGACATCTTCGAGTGCTTCGTCATGGAGGAAATCCCCCGCTGACACCGGTTTTGCCTTGTTATAGAGAGAATCAATCATATTCCCACGCACCCGTAGGGCGGGGTGCCCTCACCCCGCCGCTTGGCTCTCCCTTTGGGAGAGCTGGCTCTGCATCTTCAGGCGGAGTCTGCCGACGCCATTTCCTTTGGGCGTCGGCTGTCGACGAAGCTGACTCAGACTGTCAAAGAACGTATTTTTTGCCTTTTCGGAGGGAAGAAAAGTGTGAAAGGAAACCGTCAGGGTGTCCTTT
>CAZPRA010000105.1:0-5308 GCA_964588975.1 uncultured Oscillospiraceae bacterium
GCACCTTCGGTGCTATAAAAAGCTTTTAAAGCTTTTTATCAAGAACTAGTATAACGTAAGCAAAATAAAGGACTGCTGCAAACCGGTTTAAGGGCTTGCGGCAGTCCTCATTCTTTTTTCTTTCCCTCAGTCAAAAATCGAAAATAATTGACGGAAGGTGGTGCCAACGGCGGGCTGAGGGCAGCCCGCCCTACTGTGCGTTGTCGGTGGTGCCTACACATGGGATGCCCGTAGGCCGTCCCCTTCATAGCGTCGCCGCACCGTGTATTTGTAAAAGGTGTCTGCGCACAGGGCGCTGAGCGAAATGCCGGTGGATACCGGCACTGATTTTACAGGGTGCTCTGCGGCTCCATGGCAGCATGGAGCATGGGCGTGATGGCGCCGCGGAAGGCTCGGTCGGCATGGGTGTGCACCGTGGTCAGAGCGCCGGCAGAGTGCTTCATTTCGACCTTGCCGAGCATGAAAAGATCGTTGTCCAGAACGAACTTGATCTCCTTATCCTCCGTTTTTCCGCGCTTGACCATTGCCGGGCCGCAGGTCAGCTTAAACTGGCAGCCACCGGGCAGATTGAGCGTTGCCTGCTGCGTGATTTGTAAAAAGCTCTGCTCAGGCACGTCATCCTCCGCCATCAGACCCAGATAGCCCGGCTGGATGAGGTCACTGAACGGAACATCCTCCAGGCCAAGCGCCTTGCGGGAAAAGGCGTTGATATAGCGCAGACCAATGCGCTCAAAATAGGCAGGACGGTACACCGCGATGAACTGGGCAAGGATCTCATCGAGCTTCACCGCGAAGTCCTCCCAGCAGGTATAGGCCGGAGTCGCCAGTGCAATAAATCCATTGGTCAGGTTGACCTTCCACTTACCGTCGGCGGAGAGGAACTGATAGTTCACGACCTCCGGCTGCTCCTGAATCTGCATATTTCCGGGCTGACCGCTGAGCTTGGGCGGCTGCTTTTCCAGATTACGGGAATAGCGGGGGAAATCTTTGCGGATCAGCTCCTGAAACTCTGCCGGTTCCTTGGCGCTGATGGCCAAAATGGTGGGAAAGCGAAGCTGGCAGATAACTTCTAAAAGCTGCGGCTTGCCGTAGCGAACCCGTTCGGTATCTAAAAACACAGGAATTCTCCTCTCTGTTATTTGTTTTTCTCATTATAACATAGCAGCAGCGTTTTTTGCAAGCATATTCACAAAACCGTTACATCTGCCCGGAACCTCTTTTCAAATTCCAAAAAATGTGATATAGTAGAGAAAAAGGAGGCGTTTTTGTGGCTTTGCTCTATTGGCTGGAGTCCATTCGCAACCCCGTTCTGGACGCGGTGATGACGTTTTTCAGCCTGTTCGGTGAGGAGCTTGTGTTTATGCTTCTTGCCATCTTTGTGTTCTGGTGCGTGGATAAGCGCGAGGGCTATTATCTGCTCTTTCTGGGTTTTTTCGGCACCGTTGCCAATCAGTTTCTCAAAATTCTGTGCCGAATACCACGGCCATGGGAACGTGACCCGGAATTCACCATTGTGGAAAGTGCACGCTCCGGCGCAACCGGCTATTCCTTCCCTTCCGGCCACACGCAAAATGTCACCGGCACGCTGGGCGGCATCGCCCGGTGGAACCGTCGCGTCTGGCTGCGGCTTGCCTGCGTAGCGACGCTGCTGCTCACCGGCCTTTCAAGGATGTATCTGGGCGTGCACACGCCGCTGGATGTAGGCGTTTCTCTCCTTCTGGGCGGCGTGCTCGTGTTCGTCTTCTACCCCATCGTCCGCCGCGCCTCGGAAAATCCGCGCGGAATGTATGCCCTGCTGGGTGTGATGCTTGCGCTGGCGCTTGCCTTTGTGCTCTATGTCAATCTGGCCGTTTTCCCGGCGGATGTGGACGCAGAAAATTTGCAGGAGGCTCAGAAAAACAGCTATTCCCTTCTGGGTGCCCTTTTGGGCTTCTGCGTGGCCTATCCCATCGAGCGCAGATTCATCCGTTTCCCGGAAAAAGCCCTGTGGTGGGTGCAGCTCATCAAGCTTACGGGTGGTATGCTGGGTCTTCTTGCCTGCAGGGAAGGGCTGAAGCTGCTTTTTGCTGCGGTGGGCTTCACCTGGCTGGGCAGCAACGCCCTGCGCTATTTTGCCATGGTATTTTTTGCCGCAGCCATCTGGCCGCTGCTGTTTAAACCCCTGTCCAAAATTGGAAGAAAGGCTTGACTCATGAGAGAATTAAAAGTTAAAAAACTGAATGAAAATGCCCGTCTGCCCGTTTACGGCACGGAATATTCTGCCGGTGCGGATCTTTGCGCCTGTCTGACCGAACCGGTTACACTGCAACCAGGCGAGACGCGGCTGATCTCCATCGGCATTGCCATGGAAATTCCAGAGGGCTATGCGGGACTGATTTTTGCCCGCAGCGGTCTTGCCAGCAAGCGCGGTCTTGCTCCGGCCAACAAGGTCGGCGTCGTGGACAGCGACTATCGCGGAGAATTCTTTGTACCCCTGCACAACCACAGCGCCGTGGCGCAGAGTGTGGAGCCGGGCGAGCGCATTGCCCAGATGATTTTAATGCCGTATTTGGCCGCTCACTTTGTGGAAGCAGAGCACCTTTCGGATACCGAGCGCGGTACAGGCGGCTTCGGCTCCACCGGGACGCGATAATGGGTGGATTTTTGCCCCTGAGCCCGGCGGAAATGACGGCGTTGGGCTGGGATCGCCCGGATTTTGTCTATGTCATTGGGGATGCCTATGTGGATCATCCCTCTTTCGGCCATGCCATCATCAGCCGCGTTCTGGAGCGTGCGGGCTACCGGGTGGCCATCTGTTCCCAACCGGACTGGAAAGACCCGGATTCCGTCAATCTTTTTGGCACGCCGCGTCTGGGCTATCTGGTCACCGGCGGCAACATGGACTCCATGGTCAATCACTATTCCGTGGGCAAGCACCGGCGCAAAACCGACGCCTATACCCCTGCGGGCGAAATGGGCAAGCGTCCCGATTACGCCACGGTGGTCTATTGCAACCTGATCCGCCAAACGCACCCCAAAATTCCCATCATCATCGGCGGAATTGAGGCCAGTCTGCGCCGTCTTGCGCACTATGACTATTGGTCGGACAAGCTTAAGCGCTCCATTTTGCTCGACAGTCAGGCCGATCTGCTGGTTTACGGTATGGGCGAAAAAAGCATTGTGGAGATAGCCGACGCGCTCAATAGCGGCTTGAGCGCCCGCGACCTGACCTTCATCCGCGGCACAGCCTACGCCACAGTCACGCCGGACACGGACAACGCCATTTGTCTGCCACCCTATGAAGCGCTCTGCAGGGATAAGGCCAAATACGCTGAAAGCTTCTATACGCAATATTGCAACACGGATCCTTTTCAGGGCAAGCGCCTTATTGAGCCCTATGGACGGCTCAGCGTGGTGCAAAATCCGCCGCAGTTTCCACTGAGCACGGCAGAAATGGACGAAGTGTATGCCCTGCCGTACCAAAACGCCTGTCATCCGGCCTATGAAAAAACGGGCGGTGTGCCCGCGATTGCCGAAGTGCGCTTTTCTCTGGTTTCCAACCGTGGCTGCTTTGGCGGATGCAGCTTCTGCGCGCTGACCTTTCATCAGGGACGCATCGTGCAGACGCGTAGCCACGAGTCCCTGCTTTCAGAGGCGCAGCGCATGACGCAGCAGCCGGATTTCAAGGGCTATATCCACGATGTGGGCGGCCCCACTGCAAATTTCCGCCAACCAGCCTGCCAGAAGCAGTGCACGCACGGCGTCTGCCCGCAAAAGCAATGTCTGTTCCCGGAGCCCTGCAAAAATCTCCGCGCGGAGCACACGGACTATGTGGCGCTACTGCGAAAGCTTCGGGCACTTCCCGGCGTGAAGAAGGTGTTCATCCGAAGCGGAATTCGCTTTGACTATCTTCTGGCGGACAAAGATCCCACCTTTTTCCGGGAGCTGGTCGAGCACCACGTTTCCGGTCAGCTCAAGGTGGCTCCGGAACACGTGGCCGACGAGGTTCTGCGCTATATGGGCAAGCCCTGCCATCAGGTCTACGCCCGCTTCTGCCGTCAATATGAGAAAATAAACCGCGAGCTGGGCAAAAAGCAATTTCTGGTGCCCTATCTGATGAGCTCTCACCCGGGTTCCGGGCTGAAGGAGGCCGTTACGCTGGCGGAGTACGTCCGCGACATGGGCTATATGCCCGAGCAGGTGCAGGATTTTTATCCGACGCCCTCTACCCTTTCCACCGTGATGTACTATACCGGCATGGATCCGCGCACCATGCAGCCGGTTTATGTGCCTACAGACCCCCATGAAAAGGCTATGCAACGGGCACTCATCCAGTACCGTGACCCCAAAAATTATCGTTTGGTTCACGAGGCTTTGGAAAAAGCCGGACGAACCGACCTGATCGGCTTTGACAAGCACTGCCTGATCCGTCCCAGAAAAGGAGAAGCGCCCTTTAAAGAGGAAGCGGCGCCCACGGCGACTGCAAAAAAGCCTGTCTCGGAACGCAAAAAAGCCACTCCGCAGCCGGTAAAAAAGCAGTCAAAGAGTGAGCCGAAAAGCGCACAAAAGAACACGCCAAAAAACGCTCCCAAAAGCGCAAAAAGCGCCCCCAAAAGTGTGCCGAAAAACACTCTCAAAAGTGCTCTGAAAAATGCGCCCAAAAGCACACCGAAAAATACGCCAAAAAATACGCCAAAAAAAGGTTTTCCACCAAAGAGTGCAACGATCAGCGCGGCGCAGCTTGCCCAAGCCGAGCGCTATCTGAAAAAGCGCAAAAAGAAGCCGTAATGCCATGTTTCGTTCGTTGCGCCGTAAATAGCCGGAAAAAAGGTGGCTCTGCACTTGACGAGCGGGCAAGAAAATGCTAAAATAACCCCACGGCAAGCCGCTGTGGTGGAATAGGCAGACACAAGGGACTTAAAATCCCTCGCCGTAAAAAGCGTACCGGTTCGACCCCGGTCAGCGGCACCAATCACAAATCATCCGAACCGAGTCTTCTTTGCCGGAGACAGGTTCGGATGTTTTTTATAAAATCGGCCTTCTGCCGAGGACATTCCCATAAGGAAACGAGCACATACAATAGAAATATTCCTCCCTCTTGACAGACGATTTGTTCGGAATTATAATAGAATTATCCACTTTTAGATGGATTTCATGCCCCACAAATAATTCGGAAGAAAAGGAGACGTTGAGCAAATGAAAAAAAGATTTTTGTGTCTTACCCTTGTTCTGTGTATGCTCCTAACCCTGATCCCCTCGGCGGCAGCGTACACGGACACTCTAGCAGAAGAAACTATCGTACAAGCAAGTGCTGACGAAGAAGAAAGCT
>CAZPRA010000106.1:0-5249 GCA_964588975.1 uncultured Oscillospiraceae bacterium
GGGCAAGAACCTTGCGGCCGTTGGCGGTAGCCATTCTCTTGCGGAAACCATGGACTTTAGCGCGATGGCGCTTTCTGGGTTGATAGGTACGCAGCATCTCGTGTACACCTCCTGTAATAATATGCTCAACGGCTGAGCCGTAGCAAACGAAAGATGTGCAAAAGCGATAGCAATCACACGGCCTCCATTATAGCCTAAGTAGAGGGGAAAAGTCAACCAGAAAATTTTGATTTTTCACAAATCCGCGAAAAAAACGGGAAGAAACCGGATGCGGAGCCTCAAAAATCTCAAAAGGCGGCGCTGCAAAGGAAAAAATAATGAGGCACGCGGCATAAAGCAGCACCGGCAGAAGCAAAAATTCGCCCACTTTTTCCGGGCGTCTACGGGTATAGAGCAGCCATGCCAGAAAAAAGCCAAAAAACATGGCGGCAAAATACAATCCGATGTCCACGGCCAGTGCCTCTACGCCAAAGCCGCAGCGCAGCAGGTAGTATACGCCCAGAAGAAACACGGGCATGGCCAGAAGCGCGATGAAAAAGGCGCTCCAGAGACGCTCCGGCCTTGGCAGCGTTTGCGACAGAACGAAGGCAGCCAGCACGCTTGGCCAGAACAGCAGTTTCAGGTGTTCCCAGACGCTTTCATTCACGGGGCTGATCAGAGCGGTGAGCACGCTGGGCAGAATGTCATAAAGAAAGTGCAGCGCACAGCCGCCCGCAGCAGCAACGATTGCGGCGATGATAAACGGCTTTTTCAAAAAAATCCCTCCCCGGAAAGCATATGCCATCCGGCGGAGGGAAATTTGTCAAAGGCTGGGTATTATTCATATAAAGGATAGCGGCTGACCAGCTCGCGGACGGCGGCACGAACCTGCTCCTGCGTGCCCTCAAAATCCGCCGCCGTGTCATAAATGCACTGGGCAATGACGGCCATATCTTCTTCCTTCATGCCCCGGGTGGTGACGGCAGGGGTGCCGATGCGCACACCGCTGGTAACGAAGGGCTTTTCCGGGTCGTTGGGAATGGCATTTTTGTTGACGGTGATGTGGTTTTCGTCCAGACGGTGCTGAAGCTCCCGGCCGGTGATGTGCAGAGGCCGCAGGTCTGCCAGCATTAGGTGGTTATCCGTGCCGCCGGAGACAAGGTCAAAGCCGCGTTTTTGCAGCTCGAAGGCCAAAGCCTGTGCATTTTTCACGATTTGCCGGGCATATTCCCGAAATTCCGGTTGCATGGCCTCCTGAAAGCAGATGGCCTTGGCTGCGATGACGTGCATGAGTGGGCCGCCCTGGGTGCCGGGGAAAACGGCGGAGTTGATTTTTTTCGCAAATTCCTCTTTGCCCATGATGATACCGCCGCGAGGTCCGCGCAGGGTCTTGTGGGTGGTGGTGGTGACGATATCGGCATAGGGAACGGGGCTCATGTGAACGCCGCCGGCCACAAGGCCGGAAATGTGCGCCATGTCCACCATGAGCAGGGCACCGTTGGCGTGGGCGATTTCGGCAAATTTCTGAAAATCAATGGCCCGGGGATAGGCCGAGGCACCGGCCACCAGAAGCTTTGGCTTGTGCTGTTCGGTGAGGCGGGCGACTTCGTCATAGTCAATGCGACCGCTTTCGGGGTCAACGCCGTAGGACAGAGCGTTATAGAGCTTGCCGGACTGGTTGGCCGGAGAGCCGTGGGTCAGATGGCCGCCGTTGGCAAGGCTCATGCCCAGAATGGTGTCGCCGGGCTGGAGCAGGGCGGCATAGACCGCCAGATTTGCCTGTGCGCCGCTGTGCGGTTGGACGTTGACAAATTCGCAGCCGAACAGCTCCGTTGCGCGGCGAATGGCAAGGCGTTCCACCTCATCCACCACGTCGCAGCCGCCATAATAGCGTTTGGCAGGCAGTCCTTCGGCGTATTTGTTGGTCAGAACGGTGCCCATGGCGGCCATTACCGCCGCAGAGGTGATGTTTTCCGAGGCGATAAGCTCAATGTTCCGCCTCTGGCGGGAGAGCTCCTGCCCCAAAAGGCTTCCCACCTCCGGGTCAAAACGGTTGACAAATTCAATGTTGGGGGCAAGCTCGCGGATCGACATAATTTTTTCCTCCTTTGGGAGAAACACAAAGAAAAAATGAGTGTGGCCAAAGCAGGCGACACTCATTGCAGATATTCCGCGGTAGAAGACGGAATGATCCTCTGTCCTTTTGCCTGAGAGATTCGGCGGAAGACCGCCTTGCACCTTCGGCACTCAAGTCAATGAGCTTCTCCAGAGATCCCTACGCGTTCCGGTCTGTTTTCCTGAGAGCATTACTCCTTCGGAGGGCAAGCGCCGCTTTCCCGAACCGCGTCAACGGGTTTATTTCTATGGTATTATTATAGCGCGTTTTGTCGAAATTGCAATCGTCGCTTTCGCAGAATAACGCAGAAAAGCGGAAAATGCTTTCGTGCAATTCGCCAAATCAGGCGGTAAAATCTGCCGGTTTTTCCGATTTCAGGCCGAAATGCCACAAAATGGCGTCGGCAATTCTGCCGCAGGCGTTTCCGTCGCCATAGGGGTTGACGGCACGGGCCATGGCGGAATAGACGGCGGACTTTTCCAAAAGCTCCGAAGCCAGCTTGATAATGGCGTCCGTCTGCACACCGGCCAGCTTCACCGTTCCGGCGGCAATGGCCTCCGGACGCTCCGTCTCGCGGCGAAGCACCAGAACGGGCTTGCCCAGAGCGGGTGCTTCCTCCTGCAAACCGCCGGAGTCCGTCATAACGAAATGGCAGCGCGCCATAAGATTGTGCATTTGCTCCACGTTCAAAGGCTCAATGAGATGAATTCGCTCCCGACCGCCCAGAATTTCTCCGGCACAGGCGCGGACAGCGGGACTCAGATGCACGGGATAGATCACTTCCACGTCAGGATATTTCTCCACAATGGTGCGCACCGCGTGGAAAATATCCTCCATGGGCTTGCCGTAGTTCTCACGACGATGGCAGGTCAGGGCAATGACCCGGCGACGGTCAAAATCCATGCTGTCCAACTCCGGAAGACCAAAGCTGAAATCCTTGCGCACGGTGGTTTTCATGGCGTCAATGACGGTGTTGCCAGTGACGAAGATCTCGCCGCGGACGGCCTCACGCCGGAGGTTTTCCGCGTTGGCGGCAGTGGGCGCAAAGTGCATAGCGGCAATGTCACTCACCAGCGTGCGGTTCATCTCCTCCGGAAAGGGCGAATAAGGGTCATAGGTGCGCAGACCGGCCTCAACGTGGCCAACGGGGATGCGGTGATAGAAGGCGGCCAGCGCTCCGGCAAAGGTGGTGGAGGTATCGCCGTGCACCAGCACCAGATCCGGCTTTGCCGCTTGGAAAACCTGCTCCATGCCATCAAGCGTGCGGGTCGTGATGGAGGAAAGCGTCTGCTGCGACTGCATGATGTTCAGGTCATAATCCCCCTGAAGGCGGAAAATGCTCATCACGGAGTCCAGCATTTGCCGGTGCTGACCGGTCAGGCAGCACAGGCTTTCCATGCCCTCACGCCCGGCCAGCTCTTTGACCAGCGGCGCCATTTTGATGGCCTCCGGCCGCGTGCCGAAGACGGAGAGAATTCTAATCTTCTTCATGCGTTTCTTCCTGTTCTGAATGGAGCTGTTTTTCCTCCATTTGGTGATGATGGCGGTTAAAGACCAGCACAAAGCCGATGACCACCACCACGGCAAGCGCACCGCCGATGAGAAGCACCTGATGAATGCGGCGGCCGGTCAGGGTAACGGCGGCCAGGCCCAGAATGGCTGTGAGAAGATAGGCAATGGCGACAGCCTGTTTCTGGGAGAAGCCCATGTCGATCAGGCGGTGATGGAAATGGCCGCGATCGGCGTGCATGGGGCTTTGCCCGTGGGACAGGCGGCGGATGACCGCAAAGCAGATGTCGAAAATCGGCAGACCCAGCACCAGAAACGGCACGGCAAAGGAGATGAAAGCATAGGTTTTGAACAGGCCGTAGATGGAGACGGAGGAGAGGATAAAGCCCAGAAAATTGGAGCCGGTATCGCCCATGAAAATTTTGGCGGGGTTGAAGTTATAGGGAATGAAGCCCAGACAACCGCCCACGACGGCGGCCAGCAGCAGGGCGGAATTCATGGAATTGCCCTGCGGCACAAGCAGCAGCGCCACGACCAGCATAGCTCCGGCAGAAATGGCCGAAACGCCGGCGGCCAGACCGTCCAGGCCGTCGATAAAATTGATGGCGTTGGTCATGGCGACGATCCAGAAAACGCTTGCCACATAGGAAACCCACTGCGGCATGACCCAGCCGAAAATCTGATCAATGCGGCAGCCGTGAGCCACCACGATCACCGCCGCCAAAATCTGCACCACGAATTTCACCAGCGCGTGGAGGGTAAGGATATCATCCAGCACGCCCATGACGACAATGAGGACGGCACCCAGCAGGATTCCCCGCAGCGGGGTGTCAATGGGCACAAAAATCAGAACCGCAATGAGAAAGCCCAGAAAAATGGCCAGACCGCCCATGCGGGGAATGGGCGTTTTGTGCATTCTTCGGCTGTCCTTGGGGATGTCCATGGCGCCCACGCTTTTGGCCAGATATTTGGCCAGCGGCGTTGCAAGCAGTGACAAAAGCGCTGCACAGGCCAGCGTCAGAACGACCTTTAAGATGAAATTGGGGTCTAAAACCATAATGCGATCTCCTGTCAGCGGGGAATGAAGCCCACCTTTTTATATACCTTCCGCAGGGTCTTTTCCGCAACATAGGAAGCCTTTTCCGCACCGGCGGCGCAGACGGACTGCAAATAGGCTTTGTCCGCCAGAAGACGGGTGGCTTCCTCGCGAATGGGACGCAGCAGCTCCACGACGCTCTCGCCCACGGCCTTTTTGAAATCGCCGTAGCCCCGGCCGTCGAATTCCGCCTCAATTTGCGCCATGCTGCGCCCGGTGGAAGCGGAATAAATGGTCATCAGGTTGGAAATGCCCTTTTTGCGCTCCGGGTCAAAGCGAACGCAGGACTCGCTGTCCGTCACCGCCCGCTTGAACAGGCGCATGATATCCTCCGGACGATCCATCAGCGTGACGCGACCGGGATCTTCGTCCTCACTCTTGGACATTTTTGCCTCCGGATTCACCAGACTCATGATCCGGGCGCCAACCTTGGGAATATAGGGCTCCGGCATTTTGAACACATCGCCATAAATGCCGTTGAAGCGCTTGGCAATGTCCCGGGTAAGCTCCACATGCTGCTTCTGATCCTCTCCCACGGGAACCAAATCC
>CAZPRA010000107.1:0-5231 GCA_964588975.1 uncultured Oscillospiraceae bacterium
TGGTTCGTTTTTTGCGGAAAATACGCACCTTGCAGTATGACATTTTTTGTGCTATACTATAATATAGATAGAAAATGTTTGTTGGAGGAGCTATGGAGCGCATTACCAGCAGTCAAAATCCGCTGCTGCGGCATATTCGAAAGCTCCAGACCTCCCGGAGTTATCGGGAGGAAACGGGCGAATTTGTGGCCGACGGCTTTAAGCTTTTGCAGGAGGCTTTGCAGTGGCACCGTGGCGTGAAAACCGTGGTGCTCTCCGAAGGACGGCAATGCCCGCATCTTCCGGCAGATGTCCGGCTGGTGCAGGTGCCTCCTGCGCTCATGGAGAGCCTGTCTTCCATGAAAAGCCCGCAGGGTGTGATTTTCACGGGTGCGCTTCCGCCAAAAGAGCCGCTTGACCCGGACTGGCTTCGGGGCGGCCTTCTTCTGGACCGAATTCAGGACCCGGGCAATCTGGGCACCATTCTCCGCACGGCGGACGCCTTTCGCGTTCCGGTGCTTTTGACCAACGGCTGCGCCGACCCCTTTGGAGAGAAGACCATTCGCGCCTCCATGGGCGCGGTGTTCCGCAGGAAGGTGGTCAGCGCCCCCATGGAGGAAATCCTTGCGTTTTGCCGCAGCCGGGACATTCCGCTTGCGGCGACGGCTCTGAGCGAGGACGCAAGGGATCTGCGTCAGGTGCGGCTGGAAGACTATCTGGTGGTCATCGGCAGCGAAGGGCAGGGGATTTGCAGGGAACTGCTTGATGCCGCCCGTGAGCGGATTATCATCCCAATGGAGAAGCACTGCGAGTCTTTGAACGCTGCCATTGCCGCTGCGGTGGTCATGTGGCAGATGAAAATGACCTGATATAAAGATGATTGGCAAGGACTGAGAGAAAGAGATGCTGGAGCACTGGATTTGGCTGACAACGAGAAAGGGAATCGGTGTGCGCAGTCGCAACGCCCTGCTTCGCCTGTTTCAGACGGCAGAGCGGATCTATGAGCTGAGCGCCGAGGATTATCTGAAGACCGAGGGCTTTGAAAAGCGCTGGCTGGAGCCTCTTTGCGACAAATCCGTGGAAAGTGCCCGGAAAATTCTTCAGGACTGCGACAACAACGAGATCGAAGTGATGACCATTGCCGATGAGGACTATCCTGAGCGGCTTCGGAACATCCCGGATCCGCCGACGGTGCTCTATTTCAAGGGCACTCTGCCAAACATCGACGAAGAAGCGGCCATTGCGGTGGTCGGCTCCAGAAAGTGCAGTGCTTACGGCCTGCTCCATGCCAAGCAGTTCAGCAAGCTCATCGCCGCAAGCGGCGGCGTGGTTGTCTCAGGCGGCGCCAGAGGCATTGACACCATGGCTTTGCGCGGTGCGCTGGATTCGCAAATGCCGGTGGTCTGCGTTCTGGGCTGCGGGCTGGACATCGTCTATCCGCGGGAGAACCGCTATCTGTTCCGTGATATCCAGTATCACGGCTGCCTTTTGAGCGAGTACCCGCCGGGAACGCCACCGGACAGGAACAATTTTCCGGTGCGCAACCGCATCATCAGCGGACTTTCTCTGGGCGTGCTGGTGGTGGAGGCGCCCATGAAAAGCGGCGCTCTGATCACGGCGCAGCACGCCTTGGAGCAGGGCAGAGACGTCTATGCCATTCCCGGCAACATCGGCGTGAAGCACTGTGCGGGTAGCAATTCTCTTTTGCGCGAGGGCGCCATGATGGTGGAAAACGGCTGGGACATCCTGAAGGAATATACTCACCTTTTTTCGGGCAAGTTGACCGACGGACGCAGTGCCGAGGCCATGGAGCGGGTCTTCCGCGTGCGCTATGAGCGCGCTGCGGCGGTCTTTTCGCCCATCACCGTCCCAGCGGAGGAAAAACCCATTGACAATCCGCCGGAGAAGATTTATAGTGACGAAAAAGAGACGCAGGTGGAGCTTGCCGGAGATGAGCGCAGCGTTTATGCGCTTTTGACCCAAACGCCCATCCACCGCGACGAACTGGTGGCGCAAAGCGGTCTGTCTGCCAACCGGGTGTTCACCGCCCTGACCTATTTGCAGATCAAGGGGCTTGCGGCAGTGCAAGGCGGCAGTTACTACCTTAAATCCTAAGGAAACTCTGATTAAAACGTCGGCGGCGTCCAGCGGATTTTTTTCGCAACTTTTTGCTTCTGAAAACTTGAAATATAGCGCAGCCGTTGGCGACGAAGGAGCCTTACGGATGCGGCATACCTCTTGCGGGTGCACAAAGTATTCCTGTGTTTTCCGAAGCGCAATTTGCGCAAAAATCTCTCGCTGCCCGCTCTTGCCGATTGAATCAGAGCTTCCCTAATAATCCCAATAAAATCGGAGGTTCCTGCATGGCAAAGGGAACAAATCTGGTGATCGTGGAATCACCGTCCAAAGCGAAAACAATTGGAAAATATCTCGGGCCGGACTACCGCGTGGAGGCCTGCATGGGTCACCTGCGGGATCTGCCCAAGAGCACGCTCGGCGTGGATATCGAGCACGATTTTGCGCCGGAATATATCCCTCTGGAGAGCAAAAGCACCCTGATTAAGGAGCTTCAGTCCGCTGCAAAACAGGCCAAATGCGTCTATCTTGCAACCGACCCTGACCGCGAGGGAGAGGCCATTTCCTGGCATTTGCAGCATTTGTTGGAGCTGCCGGAGGAAAAGGCAAAGCGAGTCACCTTCAACGAAATCACCCGCAAGGTGGTTACGCAGAGTATTGAGCAGCCCCGCGGCATTGACTATGACTTGGTGGACGCACAGCAGGCCCGGCGTATTCTTGACAGGATCGTGGGCTATCAGCTCAGCCCGCTTTTGTGGAAAAAGGTTCGCCGGGGTCTGTCTGCCGGACGGGTGCAGTCTGTGGCGACCCGGCTGGTGGTTGATCGCGAGCGCGAGATCGAGGCTTTTGAGCCGAAGGAATATTGGACGCTGGATGTCGCTTCGCGCTGTCTGGAGCAGGCCGGTTTTTTCACGGCACGCTATTACGGCGAAGGAAAAAAGCGCGAGCTGACGAGCGAAACGGAGGTGGAGGAAATCATTTCCCATGTGCAGGGAAAGGAATTCACGGTTTCCTCCGTGAAGCGTTCGGAAAAGCGCCGTTCTCCAACGCCGCCCTTTATCACCTCCACCTTGCAGCAGGAGGCGTCCCGCAAGCTGAACATGACGCCCCGGCGCACCATGGCCATCGCCCAGCAGCTCTATGAGGGCGTGGATATCACCGGCGAGGGCACTGTGGGTCTGATCACCTATATGCGTACCGACTCTTTGCGCCTGTCCGAGGAGGCACTTGCCGCCGCAAGAGATTTTATCGTCAACCGCTATGGCGCGGATTACTATCCCGGCTCACCCCGCCGCTTCCGCAAAAAGGAAGGCGCGCAGGACGCGCACGAGGCCATCCGTCCGAGCAACGTGGAACTGGAGCCCGAGCGGGTCAAGGGCGATTTGACCAAAGAGCAGTATCGGCTCTATAAGCTCATCTGGGATCGTTTTGTTGCCTGCCAGATGTCAGATGCCCGCTATGACGCCGTTCAGGTGGACGCAACGTGCCAGGGGCACATCTTCCGCGCAAACGACCTGATTATGAAATTTTCCGGCTTCACGGCGGTCTATGAGGAAGGCCGTGACGAGGAAAACGAGGAGCAGACCGGGACACTGCCGTTCCTTCGCGAAAAGGAACGTCTGCTTGGCGAGAAAACCGAGAAAAAGCAGCATTTCACGGCACCGCCTGCCCGTTATACCGAGGCAACTCTGGTCAAGGCAATGGAGGAACGCGGCGTGGGCAGACCTTCCACCTATGCTTCCATCGTCGCCACCATTCAGGACAGGGAATATGTCATCAAAAAGGACAAGCGCCTGTCACCGACGCCGCTTGGGATCGTTGTGACGGATCTGATGCTTGAGCGCTTCCACGACATCATCAATGTGGAGTTCACCGCCAATATGGAAAATCAACTGGACGATGTGGAGGCGGGAAAACGCCCGTGGAAATCTGTCCTGCGGGACTTCTATACCGGCTTCCGTCAGGAGCTGGAGGACGCAGAGCGTGCGCTCGACGGCAAGCGAATTAAGGTGCCGGATGAAGAAAGCGACGAGGTCTGTGAGCTTTGCGGCCGGAAAATGGTCATCAAAATCGGGCGCTTTGGCCGCTTTTTGGCCTGCCCGGGTTTCCCGGAATGTAAGAATACCAAGCCCATCGTGGAGCGTATGCCGGGTCACTGCCCAAAATGCGGCAGCGCTATGCTGAAGCGCAAATCCAAAAAGGGCTATGTTTACTATGCCTGTGAAAAGGGCGTTCAGTGCGGCTTTATGACATGGGACGTGCCCACGGCCAATGATTGCCCCGCCTGCGGCCAGACCATGTTCAAAAAATCCGGCAGAGGGCAGATGAAGCCATTCTGCATCAACGAGGAATGTAAGGAATTCCTGCCGGAGGACAAGCGCGGCTATCGCCGCAGAATGCCAAAGGCAACGGCAGACACGGTAGACTCCGCGCAGGAGCTGGAGGAACCGAAGAAAAAGAGCACCAAAGGAACGAAGAAAAAATGACAATGGTCAAGGTGATCGGCGCAGGTCTGGCCGGCAGCGAGGCTGCATGGCAGCTTGCCCAGCGGGGCTTTCAGGTCACGCTATATGAAATGAAGCCCGCAAAAATGTCCCCGGCACACCACTGCCCGGACTTTGCGGAGCTGGTCTGCTCCAATTCTCTGCGGGGCGACCGGTTGGAGAACGCTGTCGGTCTTTTGAAGGAAGAACTGCGGCGTTTGGGCAGCCTCATCCTCTCCTGCGCCGATATAACCCGCGTGGAGGCCGGCGGTTGCCTTGCGGTGGATCGCTACGGCTTTTCCGCATTGGTCACGCAGAAAATACGCGCTCATCCCAATATCACCGTGGTCAGTCAGGAGATCACGCAGGTTCCCAAGGGGCCTGTGATCATCGCCACGGGGCCCCTGACTTCGGACGCCATGTCTGAGGCGATCGGAAGCTATTTCGGCCAGACGGAGTATTTGCATTTCTTTGATGCCGCCGCGCCGTTGGTCACGCTGGACTCTATCGACATGGAGCGCGCATGGTTTGCCTCCCGCTATGACCGCGGCACGGCGGACTATATCAACTGCGCCATGACGCGTGAGGAATACACCGCTTTTGTTGCGGAGCTTCGCACGGCGCAGGAGGCTGAGGTGCACGGCTTTGAGGACAAAAATGTCTTTGAGGGCTGTATGCCCGTGGAGGTCATGG
>CAZPRA010000108.1:0-5121 GCA_964588975.1 uncultured Oscillospiraceae bacterium
GGAGGCTTTGGCTCAGTACGAAAAACGGAAACGAAACCTTTTTTGACAGTCTGAGCTCTCCCAGAGGGAGAGTCAAGAGGCTGGTGCAAAGAAGGGGGTGCAGCCCGCCGCCCAATACGCACACACCCTGCAACGACACAACTTCCCAACGAGGTGATATGCACGAAAACCGTGAACATCTATACAGACGGTGCCTGTTCCGGCAATCCCGGCCCCGGCGGCTGGGGCGCCATTCTGGAATGGAATGGCCGCGAAAAGGAGCTCTCCGGCGGCGAACGGCAAACGACCAACAACCGCATGGAGTTGACGGGCGTCATCGAAGCCCTTTCCGCGCTGAAAGAGCCGTGCATTGTTGAGCTGACGACCGACTCGAAATACGTCTTTGACGCCGTGGACAAGCGCTGGGTCTATGGCTGGCGTGCCCGTGGTTGGGTCAAGGCAGACAAAAAACCCGCCCTGAACGTCGATCTCTGGGAGCGCCTTCTGCCCCTTCTGGAATACCACAAGGTCACATGGCACTGGGTCAAGGGCCATGCGGAGAACGAAAAGAACAACCGCTGCGACCGTCTGGCGGTCGCGCAGAGCCAGAAATACAAAGGAACCTGAGCCTATGAAACGAAATGCACTGTTATATTCCTTTTTGGGGCTTTTCGCTGCGGCAATCGTTGTGCTCGATCGCTGGACGAAGCAGCTTACCATTGCCGCTGACAAGGCGGGCGAGCTGCCGTCAGACAGCATTTGGGGCATTTTTCACATCACCCACACGGAAAACACCGGCGGAGCATGGTCGCTTTTTGAGGGACAGCTCTGGCTGTTTATCCTCGTGATGGTGCTTTTTGTTGTGGTGCTTGCCGTTCTGCTTTGGAAAAAAATCGTCGAAAAACCCTCGGAGCTTGTCTGCCTTGCGGCCATTTTCGGCGGCGGAATCGGCAATATGATCGACCGCCTCAGCACCGGCTCCGTAACGGACATGATTTGTCTGGATTTTATCAATTTCCCCATTTTTAATGTGGCGGACTGCTTTATCACCTGCGGCTGCTTTGCCCTCATCGTGGTTGTCCTGCTGGGCGACCGGAAAAAGGCGGCCGAAGGGCACGAACTGGAGGACTGACCCATGCCCCAGCGGTGTGAAGTGATTTCCTGCACCCTTGGCGGAGAACGGGTGGATGTGTTTCTGGCGCGGGAAATGCCCGCATTGACCCGCAGCGCGGTGCAGCGGCTTTTGGAGCAGGGGCTTGTCACGCGCGAAGGCCGCAGCGTCCGGAAGAACGAAAAGACCGAAGCAGGTGCGCTCTACTGCGTCACGCTGCCCGAGGTCAAGCCTGTTTCGCTCACGGCGCAGGATATCCCTTTGGATATCGTCTATGAGGACAGTGACCTTCTGGTGGTGAACAAGCCAAAGGGTCTTGTGGTGCACCCTGCCGCCGGACATGAGGACGGCACACTGGTGAATGCTCTGCTTCACCACTGCGGAGACAGCCTTTCCGGGATCAACGGCGAAAGGCGTCCCGGCATCGTCCACCGCATTGACATGGACACCAGCGGCCTTCTCATCGTGGCCAAGAACGATTTTGCCCACGGGCATCTTTCCCAGCAGCTTAAAGATCACTCCCTTTGCCGCACCTATGAGTGTATCGTCCGCGGTGGCTTCCGGGAGGACAGCGGCACGGTGGATGCGCCCATTGGCCGGGATCCTGCCAACCGCAAACGCATGGCCGTGACGGAGAAAAACAGCCGCAGCGCCGTGACGCACTGGGAGGTCATCGCCCGCTATGGGCAGTATACCCATCTGCGCTGCCGTCTGGAGACGGGACGCACCCACCAGATCCGCGTTCATATGGCCTATATTGGCCATCCGATTGCCGGAGATATGCTCTATGGCGTAAAAAAACCGGAGCTTGGCCTGAGCAGCCAGTGTCTCCATGCCAGGAGTCTGCATTTTATCCATCCGCGCACCGGGGATGAAATGACACTCACCTGCGATTTACCGGCGGAGTTTACCGCCGCTTTGGAGAAACTCACAGCCTCGGCGCAAACGCGTTGAGGCGTGGAAAATATAAAGGAGGAAAGAACCATGAACCCTGCATATGAAAAACTTCAGCGCTGTCTCGCCTGCGTGCGGGAGAAAACCGACTTTGTCCCCGATGTTGCCCTGATCCTTGGCTCCGGCCTTGGCGCTCTGGCCGACGAGATCGACGCCGTCGCCACCGTAGACTATCATGACATTGAGGGCTTCCCCATCTCCACGGTCGTGGGGCATAAGGGACGCTTCGTGTTTGGTACCTTCGGCAAGGTCAAGGTCGTCATCATGCAAGGCCGTGTCCATTTTTATGAGGGCTACAGCCGGGAAGACGTGCTTCTGCCGACCCGCCTGATGGGACTCATGGGCGCAAAAGCGCTCTTTTTGACCAACGCCGCCGGCGGCGTCAACAAGGACTTCCGCGCCGGCGATTTCATGCTCATCACCGACCACATCATGAGCCTGTTCCCCAATCCGCTCATCGGCGCCAATCTGGATGAGCTGGGCCCCCGTTTCCCCGACATGAGCGAGGTTTATGCCCGGGATTTGCAGGAAACCATTGAAAAGACTGCCGAAAAATTTGGAATTCCCCTAAAAAAGGGCGTTTATATGCAGCTTACCGGCCCCACATTCGAGACGCCCGCAGAGGTTCGCATGGTGGCAACGCTGGGTGCCGATGCCGTCGGTATGTCCACTGCCTGTGAAGCCGCTGCTGCCCGTCACATGGGCATGAAGGTCTGCGGCATTTCCTGCATTACCAATCAGGCTGCCGGCATTTCTCCCACGCCGCTGAGCCACGAGGAAGTCTTTGAAACGGCCAACCGGGTGGCGCCTCTGTTCCGCCAGCTCGTCCGCGAGAGCATCATCGCCATGGGAGAGAGCCTGGCATGAGCATGGAAGCAGTCACCCACGCGGTGAATGTCCGTCTGGGAGAGGACGAAAACAGCGTAGTCATTCTGGATCAGACTTTGCTTCCCAACGAGACAAAATATCTGACTCTGCGCACCGCAGAGGAGCTTTGGCAGGCTATCTATCTTTTGCAGGTGCGCGGTGCGCCCGCGATCGGCATTTTTGCCGCCTATTCCATGGCGGTTCTGGCCAAAAACATCCCCAACGAGGATTTTGACGGCTTTTTTGCGGAGTATTCCCGCCTGTCGGCTTATCTCAATTCCTCCCGCCCGACGGCGGTCAATCTGGCGCATATGCTCCGGCGTATGGAGGCTGTGGCAGCAGAAGGCCGCGAGCTGAGCCGTTCTGCTCTGCTGGATGCCCTCTTTGCGGAGGCTCGTGCCATTCATCAGGAGGATATGGATATGTGCCGCAAAATATCGGAATACGGCCTGTCCCTTTTGAAAGACGGTGACGGGATCATCACCCACTGCAATGCCGGCCCGCTGGCCACTTCCCGCTATGGCACCGCTCAGGGGCCTTTCTATCTGGCGAAGGAACAGGGCGTCAACATCCATGTGTTTGTCGATGAGACGCGTCCGCTGCTTCAGGGTGCCCGCCTGACCAGCTATGAGTTGACCAAGGCCGGAGTGGACTGCACGCTGATTTGCGACAACATGGCCAATATCGTCATGAAGCAGGGCAAGGTGCAGGCGGTCTTCTTCGGCTGCGACCGAATTGCCCGCAACGGCGACGTAGCCAACAAGATCGGTTCTTCCGGCCTTGCGGTGCTGGCGCACTACTATGGCATCCCCGTATATTCTCTGGGGCCTTCCACCACCATTGACTTTTCCTGTCCCGACGGCGACCATATTCCCATTGAGGAACGTCCCCATTCGGAGATCAAGGAGCTGTTTTATGAAAAGCCCATGGCCTTGCCCGAAGTCAAGTGCTACAATCCCGCCTTTGACGTAACGGATCACAGTCTGCTCACGGGCATCGTCACCGAGCGCGGCATTGCCTATGCGCCTTTTGAAGAAAGCTTCAAAAAGCTCTTTCCCGAGGAGATGGCGCAGTGAGTTATCAGAACGCAGAACTGGCAAAGCGGGATATCATCGAGACGGGAAAACGCCTCTACCAGCGGGGCTATGTGGCCGCCAATGACGGCAATATCTCTGCAAAAATGGCCGACGGAACCATCTGGGCAACGCCCACCGGCGTTTCCAAGGGCGGCATGACGGAGGATATGCTGGTACACCTTGCGCCGGACGGCACGGTCTTGGAGGGCAGCGCTCACGCCTCCAGCGAAATCGCTATGCACATGGCCATCTACCGCGAGGATCCTTCGCTGGGCGGTATCGTCCATGCCCATAGCCCCGGTGCCACTGCATGGGCTGCCTATGGCCGCGATTGGGAGCTTGCCATCAGCCTGGACGCCGCCCTGACGCTGGGTGTGGTGCCCTGCGTTCCCTTTGCCATCACCGGCAGCACCCTGCTGGCGGAGTCCGTAGCCGCCTATGTCAAGGGGCACACCGCAGCCCTTTTGGAGCACCACGGTGCCGTCACATGGGGTAAGGACGTCAGGCAGGCGCTTTTCCGCACGGAGGCAATGGAGCATACCTTCCAGGTCTATGCCAATATGCGCTTGTTTGGAGAGGTTCGGCTGCTTTCTGAGGCCGAGCTGGACGAGATCGAGCTGGTGAAGCAGAAATTCGGCATCGTCAACCCCCGCGCCAAAGGCCGCCCATAATTCCCAAAAACTCCCACCAACCGCTGGCGCTATAAATCAACGACCAGCAGGGGGGCGTTTGCGAGCGCCGCCAGTGGCGGATGAAGCGAGCAAAAAGGAGTGGCAACGGTCAAAATTTGAAGCCGCCGCAAGCGCGGCACACAAATTTCGTTTACCGCAACAGGACGGCCTCCGGACGTCCCGGCGCAGGTACTATCAACCAACGCGCGGTAGGGGACGGCGCCCTCGACGCCCCATTGCGTGCATCTCTCCCAGAGGAAACGGTCAGTCTGTCAAAGGCCCCCTGTTTTTGCTAGGCAAAAACAGGGGGCCTTTGACTGTCCCTGCAGTTTGTCAAAAAGCCTCATTCGCGTCATTCCAACCCGCTAAGAGCCGCAATGACATATTGAGGTTCTTTGACAAGCTGATTCACAGGAGTCGCTTCTCGTTCCGCAATGAACTTGTCTGCTTTTTCATGAACTTG
>CAZPRA010000109.1:0-5019 GCA_964588975.1 uncultured Oscillospiraceae bacterium
ACCTTCCGCACGTCAAGCGGATGCTCTAGCCAGCTGAGCTAATCGTCCGTAGCGCTGACTATGATAACAGATGACTGCTGATTTGTCAAGCACTATTTTTCCCCTTTTGGGAATTTTTTTACCCGGACGATTGGGAAGGGGGGCGCTACGGTTTCTGCTTTTTGACAAAATAAACCTTACCGGCGGCGTCAACGGTCAAAAGCAGCGCCGATGACAGGGGACAGCTCCGCTTTTTCAGCTCCCCATGCACCCACGCCTCGTCCTTTTTCGCAAGGGCGAGATTTTTCCGCAGGAGTTTGCCGTCGGAGATGAGGGTGATCGGCAGCGCCGTCTCTCTGACCTGAATTCCGGCGTCTCGGGCGCTTGCGGGCTCGTCCTTCGCAAAAAGCAGCGTGGAGACCTGCCCGTTCGTTTCCAGAATGGCGAATTTGACCGTGCGCAGATCAAAAATACCCTTTTCGCGCAGATGCATGGTCAGCTCGTCCAGATTGATACGGGTTCGGCGCAGATTTTTCTCCAAAATGTGCCCGTTTTCAATCAGGATGACCGGCTTGCCGCAGAATAGTTGGCGCAGACGGATGCTGCGCAGCGTTAGGACAGACAGGAGCATTTCCGCGCCATAGACCAGCGCGATGGGAACGATGCCGTTGAGCAGAGGCATATCAATATTTTCAATGGGTATGGCGGCCAGATTGGCGATGAGCAGTGCGAGAACGAATTCGGACGGTTCCATCTGCCCAATTTGCCGCTTTCCCAGAAGGCGGACGGCGATCACCAAAACAATGTAGAGCACCACGGTTCGCCAAATCACAGTCATCATGCCCATCCCTCCGAAAAATAGCTTGCGCGGAAACGGCGGGAATTATGCGAAAAGTTGAATTTGATAAATCTGTAGTAAATTTGTATAAATCCGGAGGCCGACGCCAAGGCGGCTTTGTTGACGCCTATAAAATCTGTAAAAATCCTTGCATTTTCCATTTACATGGAGTAAACTGACGGGGATAAATGCAATTTCCGGAGGGAACAGCCATGAAAATTTCGGAATATTTTGGCGAAAATGTGTTCAGCAAATCGGTCATGAAGGAATATCTGCCCAGAGAAGCCTATGAGGAAGTGCTGCACGTGGAGCAGGAGGGTGGCAAGATATCCATGGCCACGGCTGACGCTGTGGCGGATGCCATGATGCGCTGGGCTACGGAAAAGGGGGCTACCCACTATACCCACTGGTTTCATCCTTTGACCGGAATTACGGCGGAGAAGCATGACGCCTTTTTGTCCAAGCCGGATGACGAGGGAAAAACGCTCATGAAGCTGACTGGAAAACAGCTCATCATGGGTGAGTCGGACGCGTCCTCTTTCCCGTCAGGCGGCCTTCGGGCAACGCACTATGCCAGAGGCTATACCGCCTGGGACATTACCTCTCCGGCTTTTGTCAAGGAGATGTCCTGCGGGCGTATCTTGTGTATTCCCACGGTGTTCATCTCCTATACCGGCGAGGCTCTGGACAATAAAACGCCGCTGCTTCGCTCGATGGAAGCCCTGTCCCAGCAGGCCATTCGCATTGTCCGACTCTTTGGCGACCGGAAGGCTAAAAAAGTGGTTCCGTCGGTTGGCGCAGAGCAGGAATATTTTCTAGTGGATCGCCAGAAGTACCTGAAACGCCGCGACCTCATCTATTGCGGACGCACGCTCTTTGGCGCACCGGCGCCCAAGGGTCAGGAGCTGGAGGATCAGTATTTTGGCGTGATCCGTGAGCGCGTCGGGGAATTCATGCGGGATCTGAACGTGGAGCTCTGGCGCATGGGCATTACCGCTGCGGCGCAGCACAACGAAGTGGCGCCTGCGCAGCACGAGAGCGCGCCCATCCATACCACCTGCAACATCGCGGTGGATCACAACCAGCTTACCATGGAAACCATGAAGCGGGTCGCAGGACGCCACGATCTGGTCTGCCTGCTGCACGAAAAGCCCTTTGCCGGGGTGAACGGCTCCGGCAAGCACAATAACTGGTCGATCTCCACGGATACGGGAGAAAATCTGCTGGATCCCGGCAAAACGCCCAGCGACAATCTTCAGTTTCTTCTGGTGCTTTCCTGCATTATCAAGGCGGTGGATCGCCATGCAGATCTTCTGCGGATGTCAACGGCCTGCGTGGGCAACGACCAGCGTCTTGGCGCCGATGAAGCGCCTCCGGCAATCGTCTCCATTTTCCTCGGCAGGCAGCTTGAGGATGTAGTGGAGCAGATTGTCAAAAACGGCACGGCAGCCGACTGCATTGCAGGCGGTCAGCTTGACACCGGCGTTTCCACCTTGCCGCTCATCCACAAGGATGCGGCGGACCGCAACCGTACATCGCCCTTTGCCTTTACGGGCAACAAGTTTGAATTCCGCATGGTCGGTTCCTCGGACTGCATCGCAAACTGCAACACGGTGCTAAACACCATCGTGGCCGAGGCATTCTGCGAGGCGGCAGATGTACTGGAGCAGCGTCAGGATGTGAGTGAGGCCGCAAACGAGCTGATCGCGGACAATCTGCGCAAGCACAGCCGCGTGATTTTCAGCGGCAACGGCTACAGCGCGCAGTGGGTTCAGGAAGCGGCCAGAAGGGGACTGCCCAATCTGCCCAGTATGGTTTCTGCCGTCGGCAGCCTGACCACGCCAAAGGCGGTGGAGCTGTTCGGAAAATTCGGCGTCTATACCAGAGCAGAGCTGGAATCCCGCAGCGAAATTATGTATGAAACCTATGCCAAGGTCACCTGCATTGAGGCACGAACCATGCTCCACATGGCCTCCAAGCACTATATCCCGGCGGTGGTGCGCTATACTGCCCGTTTGGGAGACTCCATCTGCAAAGTGCGCTCGGCCTGTCCCGGTGCGGCAACAGCGGTGCAGGAACGTCTGCTGAACCGGGTCAGCGAGCTTTTGCAGCGGGCGGATACGGCGCTGGAGGCACTGAAAACGGCCATGGAGCCCCAGAATCAGCCGGAGGCCATAAAGGAGATGGCTAACTACTGCCACGACCGCGTGGTGCCTGCCATGCACGATTTGCGCACGCCGATTGACGAGCTGGAGCTGCTGGTCGACAAGGCCATCTGGCCGGTTCCGACATATGGCGATTTGATGTTTGAAGTTTAGCTTGGGGAATCTCTGAATCAATTGTCTGCCTCTGGCGGCGGATCTTTTCCCGCAACTCTTTACTTCTGAAAACTTGAAATACACAAAGTATTCCTGCGTTTTCTGAAGCTCGATTTGCGGAAAAAACTCTCGCCGCTCGCTCTTGCCAATTGAATCAGAGCTTCCCCTGTGGAATTTCCGGACAATGTATTATTCAGAGATTTCCTTGCCCTAAGAAGAAAAATGTGCTATGATATATTCAGAGGTGAGAATGATGACGGAAAAACTGGAGCATGAGGAACGGTTCGAGCAGGAAATATCCGAGGAAGAATTGCTTGAAGCGCCTGCGGCACCCGCTGAGAAATGGAGACGCGTGCTTGCGTGGGTACTATTTGGCGTGATGCTCTGTGGCATTGCCTGCTGGCTTTTGAATATTGCATTCCCGGGCTGGATCGAAGCCCTCCGGGGCTGGTTTTCCGCCCTATGATCATTCTGGGAATCGACCCGGGCTATGCAACCACCGGCTTTGGCCTGATCCGGGCAGAGCGTGGCGCCTACAGCCTTTTGCAGTATGGCACAGTGACTACCCCGGCGGAGCTGCCGTTTCCGCAAAGGCTCAATATGCTCTTTGAGGACATGACGCGCCTTTTGGAGGTAACGAAGCCGGAGGCGGTGGCGGTGGAGGAGCTTTTCTGGGGCCACAATATCACCACCGGCATTGGCGTTTCGCACGGACGCGGCGTGATTCTTCTGGCCATTGAGCGCGCCGGAGTGCCCCTCTATGAATACACGCCCATGCAGGTCAAGCAGGCGGTGGTCGGCTATGGCAAGGCCGAAAAGCGACAGGTGATGGACATGACCCGGCGCTTTTTGAAAATGGAAAAAATGCCCCGTCCGGATGACGCGGCGGATGCCATCGCCATTGCTCTGTGCCACGCCAGAAGCGCAACCAGCCTGCTGAACAGACGAGGTTAATGTTATGTTTTACTACTTAAACGGCGAAGTCACCCTGATGGAAGAAAATCTGGCGGTGGTGGACTGCGGCGGTGTGGGCTATGCCTGCCGCACCACGAATTTTACACTCTCCAAGCTTCGCGTGGGGCAAAAAGCACGGCTTTTCACCTATTGCAACATCCGCGAGGACGCCTTTGACATCTATGGCTTTTCCACCCGGGAAGAACTGCGCCAGTTCGAGCTGCTGCTCGGCGTGACTGGCGTTGGCCCCAAGGCCGCCATTGCCATTTTGTCCGCCAACAGCCCGGAGCGCTTCACCCTTGCCATTCTATCTCAGGACGAAAAGGCTCTGACTGCGGCGCCGGGCGTGGGGAAAAAGCTGGCTCAGAGAATTATTCTGGAGCTGAAGGACAAGCTCGGCGGCATGGGAGAGGCAGAATTTTCCGGTGGCGGAACCGCTGTGCCAACAGCCGGAGGAAGCAACCTCGCTTTGGCGCAGGCGGCTCTGGCAGAGCTGGGCTATCATCCGGCAGAAATCGCCGCCGCTCTGAAGGGCGTTCCCGCCGAGGGACTTTCCACGGAAGAAATTGTGCGCCACTGCCTTCGGGCAATGGTAATGAGGTAAGGCCATGAGTATTGATTTTTCTCAGGACTATGATGCGCCCATCGTGACCACGGGTTTCACGCCCAGCGACGAGGGAGAATTTTCTCTGCGCCCCAAGCGCTTGTCGGAATATAACGGACAGGAAAAGGTGAAGGAAAATCTGGCGGTCTATATTGAGGCGGCAAAAAGAAGAAACGAACCGCTCGATCACGTGCTGCTCTATGGCCCTCCGGGTCTGGGCAAGACCACGCTGGCGGGCGTCATCGCCAATGAAATGGGGGTCAACATCCGTATTACCTCCGGCCCTGCCATTGAAAAGGCCGGAGACCTTGCCGCGCTTTTGACCA
>CAZPRA010000110.1:0-5007 GCA_964588975.1 uncultured Oscillospiraceae bacterium
CTGCCTGCACCGGGACGCCCGGAGGCATTCCACTACAGCCGCCTCATGGACGGTTGAGTCATGACTCAGCCCTGCGGTGTGGCTCCTTTGCAAAAGATACCCTGCGGTTTGCCTCCCTTATCCTTCGCTATCGAGTGCGTGGACGGTTTGGCGGACGTCGCCGAGCATATAGAGGCTGCCGAAGGCGACCACGGCGCCGTTCGGCTCCGTTTGGGCAATGGCCGTGCGGACGCCTTCTGCCACCGTTGCACAGGCTGTGACCGGCTTGCCGAAGGGACGGAGCACCTGTGCCAGTGCTTCAGCCTGCATTGCACGCGGATTTGACGGCGTAACGGTGACAAAACGCGTGATACACGGCTCGACCAGACGGTACATATCGGCAAAATCCTTATCTGCCATTACGCCGGTCAGCGCCGTGATGGGTCGGTCGGAGAGGAAAGCGGTCAAATTCTCCCGCAGAGCGGCCATGCACTGCGGATTGTGGCCGCCGTCAGCAATGAAAATCGGCTCGCGGCGCAAAAGCTCGAAGCGTCCCGGCCAGCTCGTATGCTTCAGGCCGCGGCAAAGCGCGTCCTCGGAGATGTTCCAGCCCTTTGAGCGCAAAACGTCCACCGCGGTGAGCACCACGGAAGCATTGCGGAGCTGGTGCTCGCCCAGCAGGGACAATTCAAGCGCCTTTCGGCCGCCGCAATCAAAGCACTGACCCTCCAGACTGCGGCCAAGCAGCCGGATGGAGTCGAAATCTGCTTTGTGCAGCCGGGCACCCGTGCGGGCGCAGGCTTCCTCGAACACTGCCTCGACAGAGGGCGTGCCGCGATAGAGCACGGCGTCACCGCCTTTGATGATCCCGGCCTTGGCGGAGGCGATTTTTTCAAGCGTGTCGCCCAGAACCTCCGTGTGGTCAAGGCCGATATTGGTAATCACAGCAACTTCGGGCGTGTCGATGACGTTGGTGGAGTCCAGTTCGCCGCCCATACCGACCTCCAGAACCACGATCTGGCATTCCCGCCGGGCGAAAAATTCCATGGCGATGGCGGTGACCAGTTCAAATTCCGTGGGATGATCCGTCATGGCCTCGGCGTGCGGCTTGACAAATTCGGTGATTTCCAAAAGCTCTGCGTCGGAGATGAGCTCGCCGCTGACCTGCATCCGCTCATGGAAGCAGTTGATATAAGGAGAGGTATACAGCCCTGTGCGGTAGCCCGCTGCGCGCAGGACGGATTCCAGCATTGCGGCAGTGGAGCCCTTGCCGTTGGTTCCGGCGATGTGGACAAATTTCAGCTTTTTCTGCGGGTCTCCCATGCGTTTGAGCAGCTCAAAGGTGCGGCTCAGACCCGGAATGGAGCCCTTCCAGAAATAAGAATGGATGTAGTTCAGTGCTTCTTCGACGGTTTTCATTCCAAATTTTCTCCTCTCGCCTTTCGAAAGCTCCATGTGGGCAGATAGCCCAGACGGTAAAACAGGTTGCTGCGGCACAGCAGCGCGGTCAAAATCACGTCCACGGGGTAGGTCACGGCGAACTGAATGCCGCGTGTGCTCAGGAAATACAGGTAGCTCTGCCAGAGCGTCTCCTGACTGCCGTAGAACACGGCCAGCGGCAGGCTTTGCCACAAAACGGAGCCAAGCAGAACCGGCGGCAGGTAGCCAACGGCGATGCGCCACAGCGAAACACGCTTACGCAGGAGCAGGCGCAGGAACCCACCGCACAGGCCGTAAAAAACAGGCGCCAGACAGAGCAGCGGGTTGTAGCCAAAGCCGGAAAAGAGCGTGCCCACGGCATCCGCCACAAAACCGACCATGCCGCCAAAGAGCGGCCCATAGAGCATACCTGCCAGAAAAATCGGCACCGCCTCGATGGAAAAGCGCGTGAAGGCGTTTGGCATGGGGATGAGCAGCCGCGCAAAGACCACGGAAAGTGCCGCCAGAAGCGCACTGCCAACCAGCTTTTGTATGGTTTTGTTCATAAAAAAATTCCTCCTTGAAATGGGAGGAGGTTAAAAAAATATGCGATGCTATGCCCAGAATATAGGGGCACCTGCTCAGGCGGTTGCGGTAACAGTATCGCGGCACCCAAAATGCCTTCGCCCGGTGGCAACCTCCCATCCAGCCGGTACTTAACGCACTGTTCCTACTCCCTGCAACATCGGTTTTCGTTCCTATTGTAGCGTACTTTTTGAAAAATGCAAGCACTATTTTTCTTTTCTTCGACAAAGCTCCGCAATTTCGCAGAAACGCGCACAAATGCGGTCATAATTCTCCTCACAATGCGGCACCAGACAGGCCGAGCAGTCTTTAATTCCGTTTTCCAGATAGGTGAAATTGCCGCCGCAGTTCTCGCCCAGCGCATAAAGCGGACAGAAGCAGAAAAGGCAGTTAAAGCGCGACGGATCTGCCACCTTGTGGCAGGGAAAATATTCACATTCCCGATTCTGAACAAAACGATAGCTCACAGTTTTTTTCCAATCCTTTCTCCAATGCGCACCTTCGTTTCGATGCCGCGTGCGGAATATGCCGCAATGTCCTCGTCCACGGCAAGCACGCCGGCCTTCAAAAGCAAAATGACCGTCGAACCGCCGTATTCAAAATAGCCCTTTTCCTGAAGCTTTTCAAAACCGGCAGCGTCCTCGCAGTGGTTGCGAATCTTTCCAACCAGCAGGGCGCCCACCTCCAACTGCACCGCGTCACCAAAATGCACCGTGCGAAGAAGCGTGTAGCGGCGGCTGTTGCGGCGATAGACGTGCAAGCTGCCCGCCAGAGGATTGACCGTGTGCAGCACGCCGGGAATGGCCACCGTCTGCGTCTGGCGTCCGGCATCCGGGTAGACGTAACGGTGATAATCGTCCGGCGTCAGCCGGAAAACCAGGCAAGTCCCGCCGGTAAATTCCGCCGCCAGCGACTCATTTTCCAAAAGCTCCGCCAGCGTATATTCCACGCCCTTGACGCAAAAACGGCTGCCTTCGGCAATCGGAAGCGCCAGAAGCTTGCTGTCCGCGATCGCAGGAAGCTCATTATCCGCCGTTTGGTTTACATAACATTTTCTTCGTCTGGTAAAAAAATCGTTAAAACAGGAAAACTCCTGCGTTTCGCAGTCCGCAACGGAGATCTCGTAACGCCGGAGAAAACGCCGAACCTTGCCCCGGGACAGCGGCGAACGCTGCCACGCGGCATAAATCTGCGAGACGGCGCGGCGGCAAAGAATTCCGCGAGCCAGAACGCGGCCAAGTGCCGTGCCATAGGCAAAGCGGATGGCGCCAAGGCCGACTTCCGGCTCCTGCGTCAGCTCCCTGCGGTTCCAAACCTCCACGCTTCTTCCTCCTTCGCCCGTTCTGCGTCTATTATACGCTATTTCCCCAAAAAGGCAAGTGTGAAGCTGAAAAACAAAAAGTCCTACAATTTCAGCTTTCTGTATGGATGTTTACAAAATGTTCATATTTTAAAGGTATACTCTGCTTAAATTCAGGAAAGGAGAGCAGCCCATGAAAGAAAAGAAAACCTCCGGGGTCTATAAGCTCGTCCGCGGTGGCGTTCGGCTCTGCTATCCGAAGTTCGAGGCGGTCGGGCAGGAGCTGATCCCCGACGAGCCTGTGATGGTGGTGGGCAATCACAGTCAGATCCACGGCCCCATCATTAGCCAGCTTTTCTTCCCGAAAAACTACTATACCTTTTGCGCGCACCAGATGATGCAGCGCAAGGAGGTTCCGGCCTACGCCTATCAGGATTTCTGGTCGCGCAAGCCTCGCTTCAGCCGCCCGTTTTACCGCCTGCTGTCGCACCTGATCACGCCGCTGTGCGTGGTGCTTTTTAACAGCGCCAACACCATTCCCGTTTACCACGACGTGCGCACCATCGAAACGTTTAAGCAATCCGTTTCCCATCTGGCTCAGGGTCACTCGCTGGTGGTTTTCCCGGAGCATGATGTGAAATATAACAATATTCTATACGAATTTCAGGACAAATTTATTGATATTGCCCGGCTGTACTACAAAAAAACCGGCAAAGAGCTGTGCTTCGTGCCCATGTATCTGGCGCCGAAGCTGAAAAAGATGGTCTTTGGAGAGCCTGTCCGTTTTCAGGCGTCCGAGCCGATGGAGCTTGAGCGCGCCCGCATTTGCCAGACCCTCATGACCCGCATCACCGACATGGCCACCGCTTTGCCCCGGCACACCGTGATACCCTATCGAAACGTTCCCAAGCGGGAATATCCGCTCAATTTAAAGGAGGAAAAGGAACATGAAGAAACCCGTGGTGGATTATCGCCAGTTTCGTCTGTCCAAGCTGAATGACCCGCAGTTCTCGCATCTGAAGCTGCTTCTGGGCTGGGTGGGCTATTTTCTGATGTATCTGCTGACGGAAAACCTCATCCCCGAGGAAAACTGCCATGTGATTTATTGCTCGTTAGACGACAAAATCCCGTTCTGCGAATATTTCGTGATTTTTTACGTCGGCTGGTACCTGCTGGTCGCGGGCTCGCTTTTGTATTTCGCCCTTTATAACGTCGAAAGCTTCCGCAAGCTCCAGATCTATATCATGCTCACGCAGGCTATCGCCGCGCTCTTTTATATTTTTTATCCCAGCGTCCAGAACCTCCGGCCGACGGAATTCCCCCGGGATAATCTGTGCACCAAAATCATTGAGTTCCTTTATTCCTTCGATACCCCAACGGGCGTATTTCCGTCGCTTCACGTTGCATACTCTCTGGGAATCGCCTCCGTCTGGACGAAGGAAAAATCCGTCCGACCCATCTGGAAAATCCTTATTGTCGTGGACGTCATCATGGTGTGCCTGTCCATCCTCTTTATCAAGCAGCACTCCGTGCTCGATGCCGTCGCTGCCGTGATCATGTGCCTGCTCATTGAGGCAGTCCTGTATGGCAAATACTGGCGCTCCCGTGTGCAGTCCCGCAGCAAATCCACCCCCTGACCCCACACCGCCACCCTCAACCAACACCCCGTAGGGGACGGCCTCCGGACGTCCCGCTGCAGGCGCCTTCAGCCACCGCAACCGTAG
>CAZPRA010000111.1:0-4940 GCA_964588975.1 uncultured Oscillospiraceae bacterium
CCGTCATGAGCGAGGCACTTGAGCGCTGGAGCGTCGATTTGTTCCGCGAGCAGCTTCCCCGCGTGTATTCCATCTGCGTGGAGATCAACCGCCGTCTGGTCGAGCAGCTCTCCGCCATCTATCCCAACGACTGGGCAAAGATCAACTATATGGCCGTCATCGGAAACAACGAGGTTCGCATGGCAAATTTGTGCCTTGCCGCCTGCCACAAGGTCAACGGCGTTTCCAAGCTCCATACGGACATCCTGAAAAACGGCATTTTCCAGGATTACGCCCGCATCACGCCGGAGCGCTTTATCAACGTGACCAACGGCATTGCCTATCGCCGCTGGCTGTGCCAGTCCAATCCGCTTCTGACGGACTACCTCACCGACCTCATCGGAGACGGCTTCCAAAAGGATGCACGGGAACTGGAAAAACTCATGAAGTACCAGTCTGATTCAAAGGTTCTGGCCGATTTGCGGGACATCAAGCGGAAAAACAAGGAGCGTCTTGCCGCATTGATCGCTGAGCGCAACGGCATTCGCGTGGATCCGGATTCCATTTTCGACATCCAGATCAAGCGCTTGCACGAGTATAAGCGGCAGCTTCTCAACATCCTCCATGTCCTCCATCTGTATAACCAGATCAAGGCCAATCCCACGGCGGATTTCGTTCCCCGCACCTTCGTCTTTGCGGCCAAGGCTTCTGCGGGCTATATCCGTGCCAAGCAGACCATCAGCCTGATCGTGGCGGTTTCCAACTTCATCAACGCTGACCCTGAGGTACGCGACAAGCTGAAGGTGGTCTTTGTGGAGGACTATAAGGTCTCTCTGGCGGAGATCATCATCCCGGCTGCGGATCTCTCCGAGCAGATCTCCGTGGCCGGCAAGGAAGCCTCCGGCACCGGCAACATGAAGCTGATGATCAACGGCGCCGTCACCATTGGCACCCTCGATGGTGCAAACGTGGAGATCCATGAGCAGGTCGGTGACGACAACATTTTCCTCTTTGGCATGAAGGCCAACGAGGTCGAGGCGCTCTGGCAGGCGGGCTATCATCCCACCGATTTCCTGACGCCCGAGCTGCAGCAGGTGTTGGATATGCTGACCTCCGGCGTTCTTGGCCAGCGTTTCGACGATCTGGTCGCGTCCCTGCTGACCAACCGCTTCGGCGTGGCTGACCCCTATATGACCATTGCGGATTTCAAGGACTATGCAAGAGCGCAGAGCTTCGCCTCTCAGGTCTATCTGGATCGCGAGCGTTTTGGCAATATGTCTCTGGTGAACATCGCCAAGGCGGGTATTTTCTCCTCTGACCGTGCGGTCAGGGAATATGCCGAGAAGATTTGGTATCTGAAGTAATGCGCATTTTATTCGACAGCAAAAAAGAGCAGTTCAAGACCCCCTTCGGAACACTCCGAAGGGGGGAAAGCTGTTTGCTCCGCCTGTGGCTGCCCGCAGACAGCGGCGGCATCGGAGCAGAGCTGATTTTGGAGGACTGCGACGGCAATCCCGTCGGCACCAAGCGCTTCCGCTTCGAGACGCAAAACGGTGACTACGGGATCTATGCCTGCACGTTTGCCCTGGAAACGCCGGGACTTTACTATTATTATTTCCGCGTTGAGAAGGAAAACGATAGCTTCCGCCTGTTTAAAGAGGACGACGGCACCAACATGGAGGCCGGGGAAAAGTGGCAACTCAGTGTCATTCCCGAGGATTTTACCACGCCGGGCTATGCCCATGGCGCCGTGATGTATCAGATCATGCCCGACCGCTTTTGCAGGGAAGGGGACTGCGACCTGCGCGACAAGCTTCAGCCCTTCCGTGTCCATGAAAACTGGCTGGAAGCACCCTGCTTGGGGCCGGACGGTGAGGGCAACTGGTGCAGCGACTTTTTCGGCGGAAATTTGAAAGGCGTGATGAAAAAACTGCCCTATCTTCAGGAGCTTGGGGTGGAGATCCTCTATTTCAACCCCATTTTCATGGCCTATTCAAACCACCGCTACGACACCGCTGACTATAAGCGCATTGACCCCATGCTGGGCACCGAGGAGGATTTTAAAGCCCTCTGCGCAGAGGTACACAAAAGGGGAATGCGCATCGTGCTCGATGGCGTCTTTTCCCACACGGGGAGCAACAGCCGCTATTTTGACGCCAGGGGCGTCTTTGGCGGCGGCGCCGTCAGCGACCCCAATTCCCCCTATCGCAACTGGTACCGCTTCTCCCATTATCCCGAGGAGTATGACGCTTGGTGGGGCATGCCCACCTTGCCCAATGTGGAGGAGACGAATCCGGATTATGTAAACTATATCATCGAAGCCGAGGACTCCGTCATTGCCCACTGGCTTGGCCTTGGCGCTGACGGATTTCGGCTGGACGTGGTGGACGAGCTGCCGGACAGCTTTGTCTTCCGGCTGAAACGGCGCCTTCGCGAAATCAAACCAGACGCCCTTTTGATTGGCGAGGTCTGGGAGGACGCTTCCAACAAGCGCGCCTACGGCATTTCCCGCCGCTATTTTGTGGACGGGGAGCTGGACAGCGTGATGAACTATCCATGGAGAAAGGCAATTCTGGATTACGTTCTGGGGCACGATGACGGAAGCGCATTTGGCCGGAGCGTGATGACGCTGGCGGAGAACTATCCTGAGCAGGTGCTTTCCTGCGTGATGAATTTGCTCAGCACCCACGACACGGCGCGAATTTTGACGGTTTTAAGCGAATGTCCCCCGGTTAGCCAGGAGGAACAGGGCACCTATCGCATGAGCCCGGAGGAACGCAGCAGGGCGGTGAGCCGTCTGCGTATGGCGGCCTTCCTCCAGTTCACGCTGCCGGGCATGGCAAGCATTTTTTACGGCGACGAGGCCGGTCTGGAGGGCTTTGAGGATCCATTCTGCCGCCGCTGTTACCCCTGGGGAGAGGAAGACCAGACCCTTGTGGCGTACTACACCGCCCTGTGCCGCATGAAACAGGCATATCCCGCCCTTCGCCGGGGGAATGTCCGGGTGCGTCAGGCCGGTGACAGACGGATTTCCTTCCTGCGCCGGTGGAACGGTCAGCGTCTTCTGGTGGCCGTCAACCGCTCCGGGGAGATCTGGCCGCTGGAAAAGGGCACCGTCCGCTTTGGCCATGGCCTGAGCACGGACGGAGAAACGGTATCCCTGCTTCCCGAAGGCTTCTGCCTTCTGGAATTGGAACATGAGAAAGGAGAACACATATGAAATTTTCGGAAATTCCCTATACCCGGCCGGATGCGGAAAAGCTGAAGGCGGAGCTGGCCGAATGTGCCCGGCAAATTCAAAATGCCACCTGCGCCGCCCAGCAGATCGAGGCTTATGACCGGGCAAGCGAACTGAGCAGCAATTTTAGCAGCGACGGTTCTGTTGCCTATGTCCGCAACACCATCAACACGGCCGACCCCTTTTATGACGGGGAACGGGAGTATTTTAACCGCATTGGCCCGGAATTGCAGGAAAGCAATCAGGCATTGAATATCGCCCTTTTGGACTCTCCCTACCGGGATGAGTTGGAAGCCCATTATGGTGCGCTTCTGTTCCAAAATCTGGAGATCTCCCGCCGCAGATTCCGCCCGGAACTGATTCCCCTTATGCAGGAGGAAAGCCAGTTGGAGACTCAATATCAAAAGCTCTATGCCGGACTGACGGTGGAATTTGACGGCCAGACCATGCCCCTTCCCATGCTGGGCAAATACAAAGAGAGCACGGATCGGGCAGTGCGCCGGGCAGCGTTCGAGGCGGAAGGCCGCGTTTTTGACGCCCATCAGGAAGAATTGGACGAGATTTATGACAAGCTGGTGAAAAACCGCAACCGGCAGGGAAGACTTTTGGGCTATGAAAACTATATCCAGCTCGGCTATGACCGCCTGAGCCGGAACTGCTATGGTGCGCAAGAGCTGAAATCTTTCCGCGAACAGATCGCGCACGACCTTGTACCCATCATCGCGGAGGTCAAGGAGGCGCAGCGCAAGCGCATCGGCGTGGATCGCCTGTGCATCTATGACGACAATTTCCGCTTCCCCGACGGCAATGCAAAGCCGGAAGGCACCCCGGAGGAAATCCTTGCGGCGGGCAAGGCCATGTATCAGCAGCTTAGCCCCGAGACCAAGGAATTCATCGAGGCCATGTTCGATGGGGAGATGTTTGACGTTCTTTCCCGGGACGGCAAGGCACCCGGCGGCTACTGCACCTGCTTCGACAAGGAAAAAATGCCCTTCATTTTCTCCAATTTCAACGGAACTTCCGGGGATGTGGACGTTCTAACCCACGAGGCCGGCCATGCCTTTGCCTTCTACCGCGCCATGCGCTCCGGTATCCATCCCGACCTCCAGCAGCCCACCATTGAGGCCTGCGAGTGCCATTCCATGAGCATGGAATTCCTCACCCAGGATTTCCACAAAAATTTCTTCGGGAAAAACACCGCAAAATATGAGCTGGCGCACTGCGAGGATTCTCTGGACTTCATTCCCTATGGCTGCATGATCGACGAATTCCAGCACCGGATGTATGAAAACGAAGACCTGACGCCTCAGCGGCGCAATCAGGTCTGGGAAGAACTGGAACACAAGTATCGTCCGTGGCTGGATATGGACGGACTGCCCTTCTATAGCCGCTATAGCCATTGGCAGTGGAAGCTCCATGTCTATCTCCATCCGCTTTATTATATTGATTATTGCATGGCGCAGACCGTGGCCTTCCAGCTCTGGACGCTCTCCATGCACGACAGAGCAACGGCTTGGAAGAAGTATCTGGCCTTCGTGGACGCAGCAGGCACAATGACCTTTGCCGACCTGTGCCGCAGTGCCGGTTTGAAGGTGCCCTATGAGCAGGGGACCATCCGTGAAATCGGCAGCGGCATCCGCGATTGGCTGAAATCCGCCGCCGAAAATTTCGAATAAGGAAAGCTTGAAAAAACGCAACGAGGGCGCAAAACGCCCTCGTTGCT
>CAZPRA010000112.1:0-4917 GCA_964588975.1 uncultured Oscillospiraceae bacterium
GTGCGCAGCACACGGGATTTCAGATTGAGTATTTCAATCTGAAATCAGTATTAGTTCATGATGTTGTTATTCGCGTCATAATCGGTCCATATGCCGGTGTCCACATTGTTTTTGCTCCAGCCCAGATATTCTCCCCTGCTGCTGTATTTCAGAATGTAGATCGCATAAGCGTTTCCCCAAGTAGTATAGTTGTCGTGGTGCTCCTCCGCTGTGTATCTCCACAGCCGGATCCAACATTCATCCTCAACCGAAGCAGAAGAAAACGCATAAAGATGATTCCGGTTTACACTTTCAAAATCAATTCCAGTTTCATGTGTGCAAAGTACATTCGATACAGACCCCAGCTCCGGCAAAAGCGTTGGAACAATATCATCATAGGCGTTATCCCGATAAAACGCCGCCATTGCTTCCATGTATTCGGGAAGCAACGCAGAGACTTCCCCAGCTTCGCCGCCATCCAGCTTGGAAAGCAGCCCGAAGGCACCAAAATACAGGGCAGCTTCCCGGCTCTGGGGGTTCTCCCAAAGCCCGAGCAACGCGGCAACACCGGGATCTGCTGCGCTGCCGTCTGTTATCTGGTGCAAGGCATCGCAGACGGCAACGGCAACATCCGCATATTCATAATCAATGACCACAAAGCTGTCCCGGGCAGCGGAATAATTGCCCTGCTCCAAAAGGGCAAGTGCGCCGGTGATTGCCTCCAGAGTGGCAGCATCCACACCGTCCGGTTCCGTCTCTCCATAGAAATCATCACCGGAATCAGAGAAATCCGCATGGTCAGAGCTGTCCGTTTCCCGCTTGGAAAAGTCAATGCCTTCAGAATCCGAGTTGATAATTGAAAGATCTTCCTCTGGTGTCAAGTCATCCTTCTCCGGCTTTGGTGCAAAAATTCCTAGTTGCCAAAGAACCACCCCAGCCACGCAGAACACCGCCAGCACCCCCGCCGCAATCCAGATGGGCTTCCGGTCTCTGACGGTCTTTGACTTTTCGCTCTCCGGTACCGAAGCCGGTTCCCGTTGAATCGCATCATCGCTAGTCTGCTCTGGCTCCTGTGGGGTGTCTTCAACCGCCATTATCTGACGGGTCTCGCCGCAGTAGCGGCAAAATTGGGCATTGTCATTGATCTCTGCCCCGCATTTCCTGCAAAATGCCATATCCTCTTACCTCCCCATTTTGAGCTTTCGGAAATCATACATTGTTTTCAAGTCCGCCGCCAGACCACCAAAGGCGGAAATCGCCGTTACCCAGCCTCCAAACGTTGTGGAAACCTCTACCAGACCTTCATACCGCTCTGCATGCGCGTTGGCGGTGTCGGATACGGCAAAAAACAGGATTAGAAGCAGCACTTTGAGTAATAAGCCCAACAACACCTGCCAGGAGCGGAAACTGCGGTTGGTATAAAGAGGAAGCGCCTCCACCGCAATGGCAATCGCGAAGAACAGTACAAAGATAAATGCAATGCCGCCGGAGCCTTCATACAGGGATATTTCCTCACGTGCGACCAGTGGCACTTCTACGGAAAAGCACGGTAACATGGCAGGAACCAGAGCCAGCAGCACGGCGCAAATAATGGATGCAAGATAGAAGTATCGGGCATTGCCCAGCGTTTTCAGCTTTACTCCAGCCTGCCGATTGTCCTGACCAGACTGCATTTTTCCCCGCAGGCTTCCAAGCAACTGCGCACTTGCTTGCATAACGCTTCCGCCACCATTTCCAGCAAATGCCGAAGTGTTGCGATTGGGAAGCGCCGCACCGCAACGGGCGCAGAATTTCTTTTCACCGGGCACGGGATTGCCGCAGGATGGACAGAACGCACGGACAGGTTGCGCATTTCTGGCGCAGCCGCAGTCCGGGCAAAACTCCGAATCGGGTGCGAGCAAATTGCCGCAACGAACACAGCGCTGAAGGCCGTCTTCCGGTTCTTCGCTCTGCCGGTTGTTTGGCGCCACTGGCACCTCATTCCGGGGTATCGGCTGGGCGGCTGGTGCCTCATACCGGGGTGCAGGTTGGCTCACTGGTGCCTCATAGCGTGGTGCTGCCGGGGCAGCGGTAACGCGAGTGCCGCATATCTCGCAGAATAGCGAATCCGCTGTCAGAGTCGCGCCACAAACTTTGCAATAACTCATAAAATCAGCTCTCCTCTTTTTATAATATTTGATGTCCGGTCAATCACTGATGTCGCTGATGTACCATTTGGTTCCTTCTTTCACCAGCGTGACAGTAATTTCAAAGGTCTTTTCATCCGCATTGGTTCTGTCGTGCAGAATCGTCCGGGCGTATGCTTTGCTTCCTGAAATTTTGACACTCTCCACCTCGAAATGCAGTCCGTCCCCCATGGCAAATGCCGTTCCCATGGAAAACAGATCCGATATGGTCAGGCTCAAACCAAGCTTGGTATCCCCTTTGTCAAAAAGTTTGAAGGAAGACGAAAGCTTGAGAGAGTCGTTCAAGGCGCCGTATGCTCCCCGGATTGTTTTTTCAAAATGCTCCAATACTGCTTCATAGTCTCCCTGATTATAGTCCTCCTCAAAATCCGTAATTCGCTCCAAAATCAAAGTCTCATCGCTTTTCCAGATGCCGCTGGCGTAAATCCCCGTTGCGGCACCTGCCACAAGCAACACCCAGACGATCAGCCCTTTCCACCATTTTCTCCCGCCGGAGACGGAAACTTTTTTTGTCACCTGCACCGTTGGCGCAGGGTTCTGCGGGTGGCCGCAGCACTCACAAAAACGGCTGTCAGCGGCCAAGCGGCTCCCGCAGTGCGAACAATATCCCATCGCGTCTCACACCCTTTCAATTCTTTCTCCGATAATAAAGCTGTTGCTATTAGTTATTATAATATTGTTGCTTTGTGTTTGTCAACATTTATTTTCGCTAAACTAAGAGCACTATGATGAAACGGGAATTCCTGTGCCGATAGTGCTTTTTTGAAATCTTATCTTTCAAAAGCCTGTGGATTTCTTTTGCACCGGTGCAGACTTCTCACTGGTGCAGAGGATTTCCCCAAAAGTTCCCCATGGCAAGGACGGTATGAAGCATGAGACAGAAGAAAGAACTGAACGTACAAATCGGAGATCAAATCCGTCAGGCGCGGGATCAAGCCGGACTGACGCAGGAACAGCTTGCCGAGCAGGTGGGGGTTTCTCCCCAATATGTTTCCGATTTGGAGCGGGGCGTGGTGGGCGTTTCCATTGGCACTCTGAAACGGATTTGCCTGTGCCTCGGTGTTTCCAGCGACAGGCTGCTGTTCGGCACGCAGGATGATGGCCGGGCAGAGTTTTTTGCCCGGAAATGCAGCGAATTGACCCCGGAGCAATACGACATTCTGGAGGATATCGTCAGCGGTTATGTCCGGGGAATTCAGTTGGAGCGCAAGCGGCATGAAAAAAGCTGACGTGACGCAAAAACGGAGCTGTTGCAGCATGGCAACAGCTCCGTTTTATTGTGTTTCCTTTTTTACTCCGTCAGCAAAATCACGTCCATGACCACCGGGTTGTGGTCGGAATAGAGGAAGCCCTCGTCCAGCGTCTCCACGCGCTCAACTGACACGTTTGGCGACACCAGGAAGCCGTCGAGAACATAATATTGCGTGTCATCGCTGTCCGCGTCGTAGGGCTCGTTGAGCAGGCGGCAGGTCGGCGTCGCATCGTCGCAGGCATACGACCAGCCTTCCGGCAACGTTTCCAACAGTCCAGGCGTCCAGAGGTCTTCGTCCTGAATGGGATAGGTATTCAGCGTCCCCGGGAAGCTCTGGTTAAAATCGCCGCCGGCAATGACATAATTTCCCTTGTCATACTCCCCCTGAACGAATTCCAGAAGCTGCCGGAATTGGGCTTCCTTTCCCTCTCCGTCATCGTAAGCCTCCAGATGAAAATTCACCACCACCAGTTCTTTCTCGCTGTCCTCAATGGGCAGGCGCGTCACCAGCATGCAGCGCTTCAAGTTGGCCACTCGAACAGGCCACTGGAAGGGGCACGGCAGACTGTAGCGCGTAGCAGAAGAAATGGAAAAGCGACTGTACGTGGCAATACCGGAATTCACCTGTCCAACGCGCTCGTTCAGAGGATAGGGAACGTAGCGGCAGGAATAGTTGGTGGCAAAGCGGCTCTCATATTCTCCGTCCATCAGATCATGCTCATATTGTAGGAACTGATTCAGATGGAAGCTCCGGTCAGAGTCCGTGTCCACCTCCTGAAGCAGGATCACATCCGCCTCTACACGGTTCAAAATTCGCTCAATTCCGATCATATTTCGCTCAACAGTGTCCTTGCTCTCGGGGTTGACCTCCGTTCCGCCGTCCATAAAGAAGTCCGCCTCATCCCCCAGCGCGCCATAGCCCGTGTTAAAGGTAACGATGCGCACCGTATTTTGGGACAGCTTGCTGCCGCTGCCATTGGCACCGCGCAGGGCAACCTCCGCATAAGCCGGTGTATATTCCGTTACGGTCAGGTAGCCAACAAGTCCGGCAGCCAGCACCGCCAATGCCAGCACAATTCCCAAAATCAGCTTCCCGGCAATGCGCAAAACCGTCCAGATCACCCGTTTTTCCTTTCGCTTCGGGCGCTGCACAACCGTGGCCGGCAAAGGCTCTGTCGTATGCTGCATGGGCTCCTCTCCGGGGAAAAGAGCAGGCAACTCCGTGGCTGCATCCAGAGGGTCCTGAGGCAGCGGCGCAATTCCGCCGGTCAGATCGGTGAGGCTGTCACCTGCCGTAAAAAACATGGTGGCGTCCGCGTCATTCTTCTGGGGCATATCGGCAGAAGGGTTCCGGTTTTCGTCCATTTTGCAGACCTCCTTTTCTTTTTATCATAGCACGCTTTGGGCAGAAACGCAAGTACAAGAGTTGGACGCCCACCGGAAGGATGTAGCATTACAATAGATGTGAGACCAAAAGTATAGAAAAAGGCGATTGAGTGT
>CAZPRA010000113.1:0-4909 GCA_964588975.1 uncultured Oscillospiraceae bacterium
CCGCCAGCGTTCGTCCTGAGCCAGGATCAAACTCTCTATGAATGGTATCTTAATCTTAACTTCTCAGTCAAGAATAAAATCATAATTCATAAGTTCGCTCTTAGCTATACTCAAGAATTTCTTCGTTGGCTATTCTCACAATCTCAGTACAATTTCTTACACTGACATCTTAAGAACAACTTTAATCTTAATCAAAATTGTCCATGGTGTTTGTTCATGTTTCTCGTTGTTTAATTTACAAGGTACACCGCTGCGCGCAAGCGCTCTCGCGGACAGCTTGGACATAATACCACGCCTCCCCCACTTTGTCAAGCTCTTTTTTCCGTTTTTTTGAAATTTTTTCTTTTTCCCTCGTTGTTTTACTCTTTTGAGCAGTTTTTCCCGGAAAGCAGTCCTTTTCCGCCCCATTTCGGTTTTTTCAATTCCTTGCAATTTTTACTTTTTTCTGGTATCATAACGGCATTGGTTGGGAGGTAGTTCTTATGAAACATAGCTTGAAAATCGCGCTGGCGCTGGTCATCGGATTTGCCGCGGCAATGCTGCTCATGACCGTTGCCATTTTCTTTGGCTATACGGCTGCCTACCGCTCGGGCGTGGAATCCTCGGCGGTGCGGCTGCTTGGTATTCCCATTTATCTCCTTACCAGAAGCGGAAACGTCTATCTCGGCCACTCTCAGGGGATTTATGTGGGAGCGGTTTGCGGAATTTGCATGGCGCTGAGCGTGGCAATGGAAGAAATCATCCGTCACGTCAAACAGAAGCGGTCATAATTGGTGCAAATATGCGGGTGCATTGCAAAATGCGCCCGTTTTTTTGCGACATATACTTGCTTTTTTCGCCCTCGAATGGTATCATATCAGTGACAAATCGTTACAAAACAAGCTGTATCTTCAGGGGGTATTATTGTGAAAACCAGAATTCTTTCTCTTTTCCTCGCACTTGTCACGGCGTTTTCCGTGACCATTCCGCTGATTTCGGCGGCGAATTTTCAGGACACGGAAAATCATTGGGCGCGGGATTACATTGACCGTGCTGTGGAGCTTGGTTTCTTCCAGGGCATGAGCAACGCGGAATTTGACCCGAACGGCACCATGACCCGGGGTATGTTCGTCACCGTTCTGGGACGTCTAGAGGGGATCGACCCCGACGCTTGGTCCTCCCAGCAGGTGCCCCAGCTTTTCAAGGACGTGAAGGACACGGATTATTTTGCGCCTTACATCAGTTGGGCTGCCTATTGCGGCATTGTCAATGGCATGGGGGATGGCCTTTTCATGCCGGATGTGCCCGTGACCCGGGAACAGATGGCAAAGCTGGTGGATTACTATATTCAATCTATGGGGCACAGTCTCCGGGCGGCGGAAACGGAAGTGCCGGAGGAATTTGCAGACGGAAATGCAATCTCCAACTGGGCCGCTTCCTCTGTGGACGTGCTGAAAACCACCGGAATTCTCAACGGTTCCCCCAATAAGGACGGCACCGTCTCCTTCCTTCCCCAAAACACCTCCACCCGGGCGGAATGTGCCGCCGTTTTCTGCCGGCTTTCCGACAGTCTGATCCGCCGGGAGGCGGGCACTGCGCCGGAGGGCATTGCCCTCAACGAGGAGGACGTTTCTCTGGAGCTGGGAGAGACCTTTTCCCTCACCGCCACCCTCCTGCCGGAGGGCTGCACGGCAGTGCCGCTTTTCTGGCACAGTTCGGACGAAAGCTGCTTTACGGTCAGCGAAACAGGGCTTGTTTCCTGCGTGGGCGTCGGAACCTCCGTTGTCACCGTTTATACCTCTGAAGGTCTGAGTGCTTCCTGCACATTCCATTGCAACACCGGCCTTGCCAGTGCCGACGAAACTTATGAGCAAAAATGTCTTCGCGTTTTTGGCGAAGTGGTAAGCGATCCCCGGCTTTACTATGCAAAGCTGGATGAAAACGGCAATTACATTTATGGCAGCAACGGAATTCCCGAAATGGACTATGAACGGGCAGCCGCGGACATGGTCACCGTCACGGTTCAGGTTTGGGATCTCAACAGCAAGGGCGAAAAGGTGACGAAAACCATGAGCTTTAAGGCACACAAGAACCTTGCAGCTACCTTCCAGCAAATTTTCAAGGAGATCTACGAGGGCAATGAGATGTTCCCCATTCACTATCTGGGGGGCACCAGCCGGGGCGGTAAGTCGGAGCACACCCTTGGCACCGCCGTGGACATCAATCCCAACGAGAATTATTACTGCGACCCGGAGGGCAACGCCATTGTGGGAAGCTATTGGAAGCCCGGCGAGGATCCGTATTCCATTCCGCTCGACGGAGAAGTGGTAGCGATTTTTTCCAAATACGGTTTCACCCAGGGTATTTACTGGCACAGTGGCTATAAGGACTATATGCACTTCAGCTATTTTGCAACTTAACGCTCAAAGAACCACCGTCTTCGCGCTGCGAAAACGGTGGTTCTTTTACAAGCTGTTCGTTCGCCAGCGGTGGGACGTCCGGGTGGGGGCTTTTTACCTCCCGCCGCGAATACCGGCCAATCGGTGCCAGCATACGAGTCGGTGTGGGCATCGACCCCTACAAAACGCCGCCACCGGCGGCTCCGTAGGGGGAACGTTTGCGAGCGCTACCTGTGGCAGATGAAGCGAGCAAAAAGGAGTGGCAGCGGTCGAAATTTGAAGCCGCCGCAAACGCGGCGCACAAATTTCGGGCACCGCAACAGGACGGCCTCTGGACGTCCCGGTGCAGGCACTACTGAACAACTGCGTACGGCGGGGTGTCCTCACCCCGCCGCCTACCAATTTTCATCGTGTCCTGTAGGGGTCGATGCCCACATCGACCCGCAAGAAGGCATTTTCAAATGTGGGTCAGGCTGCAATATACGATACTACAGCACCCTCTCAGTCACGGCTCTGCCGTGCCAGCTCTCCCAGAGGGAGAGCCAAGGGGGATGCTATGCGGAAATAGTAAACCAGCAACGAAAGCGGGCGGAAGGGCACCGCATTGATTACTCTTATCAAAAGATATCTGAGCAATTTGGCGGACTCCGTACTGTAAGAGCCGATCATAAAATCACAGGCAATCGAAATCAGTGACAGGCCAAAAGTCAGGCAGACAATAATCAGTACCACAATCCGTGCACCCTTCAGAAGCTTATGCCGCTGGAGTGCGTCAACAAGCAAGAAAATATTCAAGCTCAGAAACGCGATTTCAGTCAGAGCCACAACTACATAGTAAACAGCCATAACATGGGAGAATTCCCACGAAATATCCAAATAGGTAAATGCCGCCCAAATGCTGTTGAACAGTGATAAAAAGCACGCCGCAATTTGACAGCCAATATAGCCAGTAAGGAAACCAGAATTTGCTTTTTTTAAGCTTATGCTCATACAAAGCAGGGTATAAGACGCAACATTCAGAGCAAGCCCTACAAGCGTTGAAATGTCAATCTGCGAACCATGTAAGATCACGTTGGTCAGGTTCAGCACCAGTTGATAAACATAGATGGCAACCGATATTGCAAGCAAAGCCAGAGCAATAATCCGATATTTCTTCACGCAATGCCGTTCTTCCTCTTTGCAAGGCTGCTCGTTCTGAATTGGTGAAGGTTCTTTTATGATTCTTTTGGGTGCAGCAGCGCCGCAATGGCGGCAATAAGCGTTCCACTCTTGCATTTCTTTCCCGCAATTATCGCAATACATGAATACCCCTCCCGTTTTCTATCTGAAGCAGACTTCCATGCCTTTGACGTTCAGGGGCTTGATGGGGAGCGTCACCGTGTCGCCGCAGGAACATTCTACCCCTGTAACATCCACGGCGCAGTGGAGCATGCCGATGGTGCCGACGATGGGGCAGCGCTTGCCGCGGATCTCCACGGTTGTTTTCTGCGGATGAAGCAGACTGCGAAAGGCCCGGAGCATGGCGCGAAGGCTGTCCTTCGGCCCCTGCAATTCCGCCTGATAGCCCAAAAGCAACCCGTGGTACCAGCCCACCGGCACGATGGCCACAGAGGTGTCCTGTTTTGCCCGCCATGTGCCGCCGTAGCCCGTTGTGTGACCCTTAGGCAGAACGCGGAGACATTCGATCTGAGACTGCGCAACGCCCACCGGGCGGAGCTTGGTTCGAAACGGCATCCGTCCCAGAATGGCAGAGCCAAGGCGCACTCCGTCCAGGTGCATTTCCGGGTATTTCAAAAATGCGGCGGAATTGCAGCAGTGCACCGTTCCCGTTTCCAGTCCCGCTGCCCGAAGCTGCGCCACCACCTGCCGGAATTGGGCAAATTCCCGGCGCGTCAGGGCTTCGTCTCCGGCAGCGTTGTTAAAGTGGGTATAGATTCCCTCCACGGCAAGGTGGCGGTAGGTTTGATAAAAGGCAATGAGCCGTTCCGTTTCCTCCGGCAGGAACCCGTAGCGCCCCATTCCCGTGTCGATTTTCAGGTGCACACGCGCCACATCCGAACGCTGACCGGCCAGCTCATTGAGCAGCGTTGCAGTCTGCTCAGAGCCGACCGTGAAAATCACACCCAAGTCCAGCAGATTGTGGATCGTTTCGCGATCCGTCAGCGAGCGGAGCATGAGGATTTGGGCAGACTCGAAGCCGTTTTCGCGCAAAGTCCGCGCTTCGGAGACTTCCGTTATGCAGAAATGGTCAATGCCCTGCTCCTGAAGCAGCTCCGCAAGCGGCAGGACGCCAAGGCCATAGCCGTTTCCCTTGAGCACCGCCCAGATGAGGACGTCTCCCGCCAGTTTTTTCAGATATTTTACATTCTGTTCCAGCAGTTCTCTGCTGACCACATAGCGATTCATGGCAAAACACCTGCCGTTTCTGTTGTCTGTTTTTTGGGCGCGTTTGATTGGGGTGCCAGCAGCGGGCCGATGCACCCGCAAGGGGTAGATCCTGTTGCGGTAAACGAAATTTGTGCGCCGCGCTT
>CAZPRA010000114.1:0-4902 GCA_964588975.1 uncultured Oscillospiraceae bacterium
GCAGTAGAAAAATTCCTTCCACTGGTCAGCCAGCGTGCCGCCCAAAGCGCCAATGCCTGCTTTGATAAGTCCCATGGTTGTTACCTCCTGTGTTTTTTGATTTTTCTCATCATATCAGATTTTTTTCAGAATTACAATACTGTCCCACAAAAAACGGAGCTGCAAAAATGCAGCTCCATTGTGTTATTCCGCAGAGATCAGGTAGTAATAGACCGGCTGACCGCCGCGAACCAGCGTGACCTCCGCACCGGGACAGCAGGACTCGAAAATGGTTGCCGCTTCCTGTGCCTGTTCCGGGGTGATGTCTGCGCCATAGTAGATGTTGATAAATTCCTGACCGTTTTCCGCGATCTTTTCCCCAAGGCCGCGAAGAAGGTCGGACAGCTCCGGACTGTTGCCAAAGAGCGCACTGCCGTAAAGGGCAAGGTATTCCCCGGCGTGGATGTCGTGGCCGTCAAAATCGGAGTCACGCGCGGCATAGGTGATCTGCATGGTGGTCACATTGCCCATGGCCTCGTTCATGGCCGCCAGATTGCTCTCTACATCGCTCTCGGGGTCGAAGACCAGCATGGCGGAAATGCCCTGCGGAACGGTCTTCGTGGGCACTACCACGACTTTCTTTTCCGTCAACTGAACGGTCTGCTCGGCGGCCATGATGATGTTTTTGTTGTTGGGGAAAACGAAAACCGTCTCGGCCGGCGTCGCGTTGATTTTCAGCAGAATGTCCTGCGTGGAGGGGTTCATGGTCTGGCCGCCTTCGATGATGCTGTCGGCGCCCAGCTCCCGGAACACGTCTGCAAGGCCGTCACCGGCGCAGACGGCCACCATGCCGAAGGGCTTCTCCGCAGGCGCAAAGACCGGCTCCTGCTGCTCCAGCTCGGCTTCGATTTTTTCCAAATCGTCGGTGCTCCGGGCGGCTCTGCCGGCAGCAAGGTCGTCGTGCTGCATTTGCATATTTTCAATCTTGGCCAGCTCCAGCGTGCCGTATTTCTGCGATTCGGTGAGGGCCTCTCCGGGAATGTTGGTGTGCACGTGCACCTTGAACGCCTCGTCGTCCTCGCCAATGACGATGCTGTCGCCAATGGTGTCCAGATAGTTGCGAAGGGGCGTCAGGTCGATGTTTTCATAAGCCTTGCGCACGATGAAAACCGTGTCGAAGGCAAAGGTGATGTCCTGTGTGTCGAAATCGGTGAAATCCGCCTGCTCCTTGACGGTGACGGACTCCGGCGCAACGATTTCTTCGCCACGGCAGACGGCGAGCATGGCCTCAAGAACATAGAGCCAGCCCTTGCCGCCGGCGTCGACCACACCGGCCTTTTCCAGAACGGGATTTTGGTGCACCGTTTCGGCCAGCGCTTCGGAAGCGGACTGCACCGCCACGGCCAGAACGCTTTCAAAGCAGTCGTCCTTGGCCGCGAAACGGGAAGCACTGGCAGCGGACACGCGGGCAACGGTCAAAATGGTGCCCTCTGCGGGCTTCATTACGGCCTTGTAAGCGGCCTCCACACCGGCAGTGAGCGCAGCGGCAAGCTGTTTTCCGCCGCATTCCTCCTGCCCCTTGAGCTGCTTGGCAAAGCCGCGGAACAAGAGGGATAAAATCACGCCGGAATTGCCGCGAGCGCCGCGAAGCATGGCAGAAGCGGCGGTATCGGCAGCCTTGCTCAGGCTGGGCGCAGTGAGCTTGCGCAGCTCGTTTGCGGCAGCCTGAATGGTCATGCCCATATTGGTGCCGGTGTCGCCGTCCGGCACAGGAAAAACATTCAACTCGTTGATTTGCTGCTTGTGAAGCTCAATGATGGCGGCAGCGCTCAGGAGCATTTTCTGTAGCGCTGCTCCGTCAATGGAATATCTCAATCGGGGCACCTTCCTCTCAGTCGATCATCATGGAGTCAATGAGCACATTGACCTCACGAACCTGCGTGTCGGTCTGCTGGGAGACCATATAGCGCACACCGGAGATGATGGCAGTGCTGACGGCGGGGATATTGACTCCCTGATCGACCATGATGTGCAGGTCGATGGAGATGGTGCCGTCTTCGTTGGGCGTGACCAGCACGCCTTTGGACATGGACTCTTTGCGCAGAAGATGGACAAGGCCGTCCTTCATAGAGCGGATGGCCATGCCCTTGACGCCAAAGCAGTTGGTTGCGGCGTTGCCGGCAATTTTGGTATAGACGCTGTTGCTGACAGCGATGCTGCCAAGCTCGTTCTCTCTGCGGATCATAATGCTTACCTCCTCAGATCATGCTTGCTTCCCAGCACGCGGGTGCAGGAAGCTCCAGCAGTTTGGCCACGGTCGGGGCAACATTGGCCAGACCGTAGGCGCCTTCTTTTATGATATGCGTTTGACCGGGGTCACAGACGATAAAGGGCACGGGGTTCAGGCTATGTGCCGTGCGAATGGAGGTTTTGCCCTTCTTCGTTTCCGTCATCTGGTCGGCATTGCCGTGGTCGGCGGTGATGAGCAGGGTGTAGCCCAGACGTTCAGCCGCTTCCTGGATGCGGGCAAGGCAGGCGTCGAGCGCTTCCATTGAGGCAACCACGGCCTCCATCACGCCGGTGTGACCGACCATGTCGCCGTTGGGGAAATTGCAGCGCAGGAAGTCAAAGCGCTTTTCCTCCATCACGGAAATGAGCCGGTCGGTGATTTCACGGCATTTCATGGCCGGAGCCTGCTCGAAGGGGATCACGTCAGAGGGAATTTCCTCATAAACCTCCAGCTCGGGGCTAACCTTGCCGGAGCGGTTGCCGTTCCAGAAATAGGTCACGTGGCCATATTTCTGCGTCTCGGAAATGGCAAATTCCCGGATGCCGTTGTCGCACAAAAGCTCCGTCAGGGTGTTTTGAATGACGGGCGGCTGCACCAGATAGCGGTTGGGGATCTTCAAATCCCCGTCGTATTCCAGCATACCGGCAAATTTCACGCCGGTGTAGTCGCCACGGTCAAATTTGTCGAAATCCTTCCGGTCGAAGGCCAGAGAAATCTCCTGTGCCCGGTCGCCACGGAAGTTATAAAGCACCACGCTGTCCCCGTTGGCGATGGGCGCAACGGGCTGACCGGCCTCATTGCCAATCACAAAAGCGGGCAAATCCTGATCAATGCAGCCAAGCTCTGCACGGTAGGTTTCAATGGCTTCCCGCGCAGAGGGGAAGATCCGCCCAATGCCCTGAACGTGCGTCTTCCAGCCCTCGGCCACCATCGGCCAGTTGGCCTCATAGCGATCCATGGTGATTTTCATTCTGCCGCCGCCGGAGGCAATGCGGTAGTCGCAGCCGTCCGTGCGCAGCTCTGCCAGAACCGCCTCAAGCTGCGCAACATATTCCAAAGCGGAGGTAGCGGGCACGTCACGGCCGTCGAGCAGAATGTGGCAGTACGCCCGACGGACGCCTTCTGCCTTCGCTCTGCGGAGCAGCGCAAAAAGATGGCTGATGTTAGAATGCACATTGCCATCGGACAGAAGGCCAAGGAAATGGAAGGCTTTGCCCGTTCCGACACAGTTGGCGACCAGGTCTTTCCATGTTTCCGAGCCAAAAAGCTTGCCGCTTTCAATGGACTCACCGACCAGCTTTGCGCCCTGAGAATAGACCTGACCGCAGCCGAGCGCATTGTGGCCGACTTCGGAGTTGCCCATGTCGTCATCGCTGGGCAGGCCAACGGCAGTGCCGTGCGCCTTGAGCCAGGTGTAAGGGCAGGTGGCAAACAGACGGTCTAAGGTGGGCGTTTTCGCCACGGCCACGGCATCACCCCTGCCGCCGTCGCCCTTGCCGACGCCGTCCATAATGACCAATACGATGGGTTTTTTCATATTCAAAAGCCTCCAATGTACGATTGTCTTTGCAAAAAGCACAGCAAATATGAAATGCGCCTTGGCGCATGAAGTGCTATGCAGTGAGCTCTCCGACGCAGATCTTGACACTGCCCGCAGTGCGTTGACGGGCAGCAGAGAACCCGTGCTCAGAGATAAGCCAGTTTATTATACTATAAAAAACGGAAAAGTACAATCCTTTATTTTCCAAAAAGGCAGCTTTCAGGGAAACAAGGCACCCAAAACCGCACAAACTCCCTGCTTTGCCCAAGAAAATTGAATTAAACATAGCTCCCAAGGGCGCGGATGCTGGCTTCGCCGCTTTGCACCGTTTCCGTATGGCCGTCGGCAAAGCGCACCACAAGCCCTGCGTTTTCGTCGAGCCCAAGCGCAAAAGCTTCGCGGGCTTCCTTTCCGCTTTGCAGCAGGCGTACCGGCTTTCCGAGCGTGACGCAGTGGGCGGAATACTCCGCAAGATAAGCCTCCCGGCCACGCAAGAGCACGCTGTCCATCTCCTGCAAAGCCTTCGCGACTGCTTCGGCCAGCGCCGCAATGTCCGCCTCATGGCCGGTCAAAAGGCGCAGTGAAGTTGCCGTGGAAGCGATCTCGGGCGGAAATTCAGTCTCGTTACAGTTAATTCCAACGCCGATTATCGCCGCCGAACCGCTCCATTCCACCAAAATGCCGCAAAGCTTTTTCCCCTGACAAACCAAATCGTTGACCCATTTGATCTCCGGCTCCACACCAAAGGACGCAACGGCGCGGCGAACCGCAACGGCAACCATGGCCGTCAGGTGCATCAGTTCCCCCGGAGGACAATTGGGGCGCAGCAGTGCAGAGAGGTAGAGCCCCCCTTCCGGAGAGATAAAGCTCCGGCCAAGACGACCACGGCCACGGGTCTGCCGCCGGGCAGCAAGCACCGTTCCGTGGGGCGCACCCCGGCACTCCTTAAGCGCCTGATTGGTGGAGTCCGTTTCCTCCACCCATGTCACAGTCCAATCCATCATTGTGTTTCTCCTAAAAAAGAGGCTGTCTCACGAGCGTGAGGCAGCCCCATAAGATGAAATTATTTTGCCTTCGGGCCGGCGTTGGCGAT
>CAZPRA010000115.1:0-4831 GCA_964588975.1 uncultured Oscillospiraceae bacterium
AAACAGCAGGACGGCTTTTGGAGCGCGTGCTGCTGTTTTTATTCCCGGACAAATTGGATGATATCTTCCACGCCGCAATCGAGCGCGTAGCACAGAGCGTCGAGCGTTTTGGTGCTGATCGCCTCGCCCTTTTTCATGCGGTGCAGCGTGTTGGCGGAAAAGCCCTGCTTGAAAATCAGGTAGTATTCCGTCATCTGCTTGCGGTAAAGCGTCTCATAAAACGGTTTATAGCTGATCAAGCGCCGCTCGTGCCCCCTCATCCCCAATTTTCTGTATTATATCATGCTCAATCTCTTGACAATACTCAATATATTGAGTATAATAAAGCAAACAAAGAAAGGGGAGACTTTTATGGCACAGATCACAGATATTTTTGCAAGCCCGGATGAGCAGCTTGTTGCAATTCTCGGAAACACTGCGGCGCAGAACTTCTTTTCCAGGGGCGTAGTGGGCAACGGTTTCATCGTCCTGTCCGACCGGCGGGTCTATTTCCGCGGACGCTGCCTCCGGCGCGAGGGAAAGCGCTTCATCTATATGCGGGAGGATCGCACGGTGGACGTGGAGAACGTCACCGGCACCGGCTTTGTGCATTTCAACCACGTCTGGATGAAGATTTTGGGCATCATTTTCGCGGCTTTGGGCGGCCTGTTTCTTTGCTCATGTATCGTTGCGATAGGTGTCCTGCAGCCGCTCCTTTTGGCACTGCTCTTTGGTGGTGCGGGCATGTTCTTCCTTTTGCGCTATAAGGCGACAAAAATGAGCGTGTTTGAGATTGCCTTTGCCGGAGGCGGCTTCGGCCTTGACGTGCGTATGCTCGATGCAGACGAGTCGGCCAAGTTCCAGAAGGCCATCAAGCTGGCGGGCGATTCGATCAAGCGCAAGGAAAAGATGTACGGCCTCGGCACGAGCGCCGCGACAGAGCTTTCCCATCTGGCAGAGCTGGTGGAAAAAGGACTGATCTCCCGCGAGGAGTTCGAGGCGCAAAAAGCCAAGCTCCTTCACAGTATTTGATTTGAATACACGAAGCGCCTGATTTGCTTCTTGCAAGTCAGGCGCTTAGCGTGTCATACTAGTTCTTGATAAAAAGCTTTGCGGCTTTTTAACGGTTTCTAGTATGAGCGCGGAGATGAGAGAGTGCCAGCAGCGGGTCGATGTAGGCATCGACCCCTACAGCGACCCGCTGCCCACGCCCTTGCAGATTGTCTTCGCCGCTGCGCTTTGTTTTGGTAGCAAAATTCGACCCATTGGAATAGGCTGGACTACCGGAAGGGAACTTTCGGAATTCAGCCTTACAGGAGGGCTAATATGGCAATTTTCAGCAATCAGGCCACCTTGACCTATAACGGAAGCTCCACGAATTCCAACATCGCCTACGGCGAGCTTCTGGAGGTACTAACGGCCACCAAGACCGCAGTCGAGGGCAGCTATACCGCCGGTAATTATGTCACCTATGTTGTCACCTTGCGGAACTCCGGCGCAAGCGCTCTGACCGGTCTGAGCCTCACGGACGACCTCGGCGGCTACAGTTTCAACGGCACCACCGTCTATCCTCTGACCTACCGGGAAAATTCGCTGCGCCTGTTCGTCAACGGCGCCTTGCAGACGACGCCCACCGTCACCGCAGGGCCGCCGCTTACCGTCAGCGGCGTCAGCGTCCCGGCAGGCGGCTGCGCGGTCATGGTCTATCAGGCGTTGGTGAACGACTATGCATCGCCGGAAAGCGGCAGCAGCATCGTCAACACCGTCACTGTCAGCGGCGGCGGACTGAGCGCCTCCGTGACCGCGACGGAAACGGTTCTGGCCAGCGCTCTGCCGCGACTGAGCATTTCCAAATCCATCAGCCCCGGACAGGTCACGGGCAACGACCGCGTCACCTATACCTTCCTCATCCAGAATTCCGGCAACACCGCCGTGAGTGCCACGGATGGAGCCGTGATCACCGACCTGTTTGACCCGATCCTCAGCGATTTGACCGTAACGTGGAACGAAGCGGCATGGACGCAAGGCAGAGAGTACACCTATGACGCAACGACCGGCCAATTTGCGACTGTTGCCGGGCAGATCACCGTTCCGGCCGCGACCTATACCCAAGACGCCACCACCGGACAGTACACCGTCACCCCCGGCACCGCCATTTTGACCGTCACCGGCACCATTTGACACTACTTTTGATAGCCCGTCAGGGCGTAGAAAAACGGCTCTGGCAGTCCGGTGGGCTGCCAGAGCCGGGTTAAATTTCAGTGTATGGCCGCGTATGCTGCCCAAATCATCCGAAAAAGATGACGAGGTAACGCATTAGAATCGTGGCGACCTGAGCGCGGGTGGCGTTACCAAGGGGATCAAGATAGGTCTTGTTGCCTTCCTGTGTGCCGGTGACAAGGCCAAAGTCAACCGCCCAGCAAAGGCTCTCTCTGGCATAGTCGCTGACCTTGTTGGCGTCGGGGAAGCCATTCAAGTCCACCACACTGGAAACGTCCAGCCCAAGCAGGGAGGAAAAACGGCACAGAATCGTGGCCAATTGCTCCCGGGTGATGTTGGCATCCGGGTCAAATTTGCCGTCTCCGACGCCGTTGACAATTCCGTAGTGTGCCGCCCAGGTGACAGCGGGAATGTACCAGTCCTGCGTCAGGTCTGTGAAGGTGTTTTCCCCCTCAACGGGAGAACCGCACAGGCGCCACAGAACCGTGACCAGCATGGCACGCGTCATGCCTGTGTCCGGCTCAAATTTGCCGTTGCCCATGCCGTTCATCAGGCCGCTGGCGACGGCAAAATATACGCCCTCTGCGTACCATTCATCGCCATTGATGTCACTGAAGTCGATGGACGCCAGAATTTCCTCGGGAATCGTCTCGCCGTCCCAAGTGGCCGTGGGCATTTCGTTCCATTCCGGGCTCGTCCAGCCGGACTTGCCCTCCAAATAGTACAATGTCAGATATGCGTCGTTGTTGCCAAAGACGCCGTAGCCGACCTCCGGCGCATCGCCGTAGAAATAGAGGCTGGCCAAGTTGGAGCAGGTGCAGAAGGCAAATTCGCCAATGCTCGTTACGCTGCTTCCCACTGTTGCGTAAATCAGGCCGGTGCACTCAAAGAACGCACGCTCGCCAATGCTTGTCACGCCGTTGCCGATTGCAACGTGCCACAGACCGGTGCAGCCATCGAAAGCGTAGGCACCGATTTCCGTCACGCTGTCGGGAATGATGACCTCCGTCAGGCCGGTGCAGAGCGCAAAGGCAGAATTTCCAATCACCGTGACGCTGTCGGGAATGGATACATCCGTCAGACCGCTGCGGCAGGCAAATGCTCCGCCACCGATTGTCTTCACGCCCGGAAGAATTTCATAGGAACCGGAAACTGCTTTGGATGCCCGGATCAGCGTGGTTTTTTCCTTGTCATAGAAGGTGCCGTCAGCATCGCTGGAATAGGTGAGGTTGCCCTCATCTACCCAAATTCCCACAAGGCTGCCGCAATCGGTGAAGGCATCGGCGGCAATGCTCGTTACGCTGGCGGGAATGGTGATTTCCGACAGGCTCGTGCAGCCCTCAAAGGCGCCAACCCCGATGGTTTCCACGCCCTCGCCAAGGGTCACCGTTGCAAGATTGTAGCAACGGAAAAATGCGTGGCCCCAGATGGTCGTTACGCTGTCCGGGATGGTCACGCTTGTCAGGCTTCCGCAATCGGAGAATGCCCAGTCCCAAATGGCCGTGACCGCAACGCCGCCGATCTCGGCGGGAATGACCGCTGAGGTGACAGTGTCTTCGCACCACGTCACCATGCCGGTCTCCGGGTCAAAAAAGATCTTGCCGCCATCGACGGGATAGCTGACAGTGCCGCGGGAAGCTGCCCCGGCGGTGAAAAGCGTCGTCGGCAGCAGCGCCAGGAGCATGCACAGCGCCAGAAGCAGACCGGTCAATCGTTTTTTCATTTTGTTGGTTCCTCCTAAAACTGAATTTTTATTCATAATAGCATGCAAACGCTGATTTGTCAAGGCGTCTGGGCTCAAATGACTCACTTTTGGGCATAATCTGCAATTTGCCAAAATGCCAAATTTCGGTTCTCTCCTTGTCTGTTTTATGAAGCCCTTGCTCACAATACAGGAACTTTTCTTCCTGCAATTATAGCAGTATCCTTCCTGTTTGTCAAGAAAAATCGGAAGTATAATTCCAATATATGAACGACAGGAGGAAGAAAAATGCTGATTTTTGACTTGCGCGCCATTGGGAATAAGCTGCTGAACATTCGAAAACAAATGGGAATGACGCAGGCTGAGGTCGCGGAGGCTGCCGGCCTGTCTGACCGCACATATGCCGATATTGAGCGGGGCACCGTGAATATGCGCACGGAAACGTTTTTGTGCATTTGCAGCGTGCTGCATATCACGCCGGATGAGGTGCTCACGGAGGAAAACACCTCGCTGAACACCCAGCAGGAAAGGCTCTGGGAACGCCTGAACGCCTGCAACCCCAAGGACAAGGAAACCGCCCTGGAACTTTTGTCAGTTTACCTGAAATCCCTGAGCTAAGGAAAGGGGACACTGCCCGCAATTCCCCGGTGAAGGCACTACCGAACAACCGCGTAGGTTGGTTGGTACTTTCAACCAACGCACTGTAGGGGCCGATGCCTACATCGGCCCGCATGTAGGCACCTCCGAATAACCCCGTAGGGCGGCATGCCCTCATGCCGCCGCACGCCACCACCAATCGGCCGGTATCGGCGGCGGGAGCAAGCCCCCGCCCTACCGCACCTGTTTTCGTCTGCGTTCCCTCCTGCAAGCGCTGCCGGTGGCGGTTTGTGGGGAAATCCGTTTTTTTGCGCAAAATAATATGGGAAATTC
>CAZPRA010000116.1:0-4739 GCA_964588975.1 uncultured Oscillospiraceae bacterium
GATCCAGAGCCAGCTCAGACTCGTTGCCGTCCTCGTCGACGGTGATGGCGGGCTTGCCCTCCAGAGGAGAGGGAGCAAACTTCTTGAGGTTTTCCATCAGGCGCTGGGTGCCCAGACCGTTCATGGAGCAGCCGCAGAACACGGGCGTAACGGTGCGCTGACGGATGCCGTCCTTAATGCCCTTGAGGAGCTCCTCGGGGGTGAAGGGTTCTTCCATGAAGAACTTTTCCATGAGAGCTTCGTCGGTCTCAGCGACCTGCTCGTTGAGCTCCATCATGTATTCTTCGATCTTTTCCTCGGCATCGGCAGGCAGAGCGATTTCCTTGCCGCTTGCGTCATAGGCTTTCTTTTCGATCAGGTCAACCACGCCGACAGCCTGCTCACCGTTCAGAATGGGGAAGGTGAAGGGGATGGCAGAGGGGCCGAAGGTATCACGGATGGAGTCCAGCGTGCCAAAGAAATTGGCATGCTCCTCATCCAGCTTGGAAACATAGAACATTGCGGGCAGTTCCGCGTCGGCCAGAGATTTCCAGCCCTTTTCGGTGCCAACGGCGATGCCGGACTTGGCGGACAGGCAAATCATGCCGGAGTCGGCCACGCGCAGGGACTGCACGATCTCGGCGGCGAAGTCGAAATAGCCGGGGTTGTCCAGAATGTTGAGCTTGGAACCGGCATATTCCACCGGAATGACAGAGGTCTTGATGGAATACTGGCGCTTCTTTTCTTCTTCATCGAAGTCAGAAACGGTGGTGCCGTCAGCACGCTTGCCCAGACGGGTGATGGCCTTGGTCAAATAGAGCATACTTTCGCACAGGGCGGATTTGCCATCGCCGCCGTGACCCAGCAGGGCGATATTGCGGATGTCCTTTGCAGTGTACATGTTTTGAATAACTCCTTTCTGTGCAGTCGGGAGAGGACTGCGGCGGCATATCATACGATGCCACAATTATTTTCATTATACACGATAAATCAGCATAATGCAATTAGAATTCCAAAAAAATTGAGAAAAATGGAAAAAACCAAAGCTGCGGCGTCAAAACCGTCAAAACTTCAGGCGGATATCGGTGCACAGGCCGATCATCACTGTCCAGACGAGCTGGAACAGGGCAAGATGCGCCGGGGAAACGCCGGTGTTCCAGAAAAACAGAGCGGCGCACAGCGCAAGCCCAAGCAGTCCGGAAAGCAAGGACAAAACGGCCGAGAGAATCGCGCTCACGCGGAGCGTCCTTCCGGCGGCGACGGTCGCGGCAAAGGCGCCAAAGCTCTTTTCGGCCAAAAGTGCGCCCTGAAGCGTCGGGACGTTGGGATCCACCTCAGTCAGACGGACGCGGATGTTATAGTCGGGGAAGATAATGCGGTCGGTCGGCAGCTCGTATTTGGCGGCGATGAGTTCCGGTGTGACCAGAAAATCCCGCGCGGCGATGACCACGGAGAAATTTTCATTGGAGAGAATGCCTCGCAGACCCCGTTTTGAGGCGGGATTGGGCTTGTGCCGGATGGCGAACACGCCGCACAGCTCACCGCGGACGGAGAGGTATACGGCCTGACGGACGCGAGCGCCGGAGGGCATATGCACGCCCATGCTGCGCATAAAGGAAAGAGAGCCAAGCAAAACGTCCTCTCCGTTGACCTCGGCGCCGATGCCATCGTTGTCATAAAGACGGTAGCTTGAGGCATACATCCTTGCGCCGTTGTGCGCGGCGAGAAGTTCCTGAAACACGTCCACCAGCGGACTTTCCACCGCATCGAGCACGGCGAGCGCATTGGAAATGACGAAGGGCGCGGAGAATGCGCCATAGAGCTTCATGCCATTGGAGGAAATGTCCTTGCGGGGAAAGAGATCCTCGTCGCGGAGAATGACGGTGTGGCTTTTGCCGAAGACCTTCGCACTGTGCCATCCGGCAAGCGCACTGCCCTGACGCGACAGCCGACGCGCAAGCGCCCGGAAGGGCTTTGCAAAGGAGAGCATGGCCGCCCAGGGGGTAGCGGCCAGAAGCAGCAGGAGCCAGCATTGCAGCAGTTCGACCTCACGAATTCGCGACAGGGCAATGGCCAGCCCTGCCGACAGCGGCAGAAGCAGCAGGGAATAGACGGAGAAAAGCTTTTTCGTCCGGTCGGGCAGGGTCAGCTTTTCCAGATAATCGTCCATATCCGCCGGAGCGCAGCGCAGGGAGTCGTTTTTTGTGGCTTTCTGCGGTGCTTCAAAAATGCCAAGTGGCTTGGAAAATTCGCACACGGAATAGAGCGTGTGCACCATGGCGGAGCGCTCCAGCCGCAGGGCATATTGCAGATAAAACAGCAAAAGCACGGCCACGGGGCAATAGTTGTCGCCGCCGGAATGGAGCGCCGAAACGCCGTGCAGTACGGCCAGAACAGCGATTGGGAAGGCAATAAGATATAAGCTGAAGCGCAGGCACAGAAGCTCCCGCACGCCTTGCAAAAAGACCTCTCCGGCCAAAAGAACGGAAAGCCCCAGAACGCACAGGCAGACGGTGGCATAATGCTGGTTCAGAATTGGGAAAAACTGCAGCTCCTGCCAGGCATAGACCAGCAGAAACACGGCGCACAGCGCAAGCAGCAGCAGGGCACCAAAACGGAAAATCTGCGCCACGGAGCCCTTGCGGTAGCGCTCAAAGAGCGTATAGGGCGTTTGAGGCAGGGCAATTTGCTCTTTGGCGCCTGAGTCTTCTGGCGCAGGTGCCTCCTGCGCTTCCGGCGCAGGCGTTTCCGGCGCGGGCACAAAGGCAGCAGTGCGTTCCGGCTTTGGCAAAACGGGCGAGGCAGGAAAGGCAGGCGAGACGGGCGGCTCGGTGCTCTTGGCGGCACCGGGCACCAGCTTCACGGGCGCGTCCGCGTCGACCGTCTTCGGCTTTGAGCGGATGGGCGTGAAGCGGATGGTGTCGCTTTTCAAAGACGGCTCGGCTTTTTTGGGTTTTTCAGCCGTTTCGACTTTTTCTGCGTTTCCGGTCGTTTCTGCTTTTTCTAACGCATCCGCCGTCTGCTCAGACTGCGGTTTGCCGAATTCCTGCAGGATGTCTTCAAGCTGGTATTCCCGCGGAGCATCCGGCATATTCAGTTGTTCCGGCGGGTAATGTTTCATGTTGCCTTATCCTCTCTGGCGAAGTGCCTCATAAAGCAGGATCGCGGCGGAAGCGGACGCATTGAGGGATGAAATGTGTCCTTTCATGGGAATACTGACCTTGAAGTCGCACTGCTCGGCCACGATGCGGCTCATGCCAACGCCTTCGTTTCCGATGACGATGGCGGCCGGAAGGGTCAGATCAGCGCCGTAAAGAGGCGTGGTGCCGTCAGCGGTGGTGCCGAAAATCCAAAGCCCCTGCGCCTTCAATTCCCGCAGCGTGGAGGCAATGTTGGCCACCCGCGCAACGGGCATATACTCCACCGCACCGGCGGAGGCTTTGCCCACAACGGCGGTGAGCCCCACAGAGCGCCGCTTGGGAATGATCACGCCGTGGGCACCGGCACACTCCGCCGTGCGGAGAATGGCGCCCAGATTGTGTGGGTCGCTCAGCTCGTCGCAGACCACCAGAAGCGGCGCTTCGCCACGCTCCTGCGCCGAGCGGAGCATATCGTCCAGCGTGGCATATTCGTGGGCAGCGACCAGCGCGATAATGCCCTGATGGGCGCCTGTGGGACTCATTTCGTTGAGCTTCCGCCGGTCGATGCGCACCACAACGGCACCGGCATCCCGTGCCATGGCAGCCAGCCGGCCCAGCGCCTTATCCGTGTCGCCGTCGGCCAGAAAGACTTTGTGAATGGGACGTCCGCCGCGAAGCGCTTCGGTCACGGCATTTCTGCCCTCAAGAAGTCCTTCGGATAAGGCGTCGCGCTGAGAGTCGTGAATGTTATCTTTCATAGTAGCACCTGTTTCCTGATATTCAACCCTGATTATATCAAAAAAAGTCGCGGCAGACAACTGTTAATCTGAATTTACAGAAAATTTACACCGCCATCATAGGCTGTTCTTGCGAAAAAACCGGAATTGTGCTATGATGCAAGCGAAAACCGCTTCAATAGAAGCACAGTGACGAGGAGTAAAAAACGCATGAACCAAAATTCCAACAAGGGCAACAATCCAAAGCGGATATCCTTCCTGTGGATTATTCTGGGCGCTGTTCTGATCACCATGCTGTTCAACCAGCTTTTCAACGCTGTTCTGACGGCCAATCAGGAGGAAAGCTCCTATGACGAATTTGTCTATGAGGTGAGCCGGGACAACGTCAAGGAGGTCACGATCGGTGAGGAGCAGATCGAATACTATCTGCGCGACGACGGCGGCAAGGTGCTGCACTATACCGCCCGCATTCCCGACACGGACATTACGGGCATCCTTTCGACGCTCCACAGCAACGGTGTGACCTATAACGGCTATTATTATCAGGAGGGCGGTTTCGGCAGCATTTTAAGTTGGATCATGATGATCCTGCTGCTCTCCTTTGCAGGAATGTTGATCATGCGCCTGATCATGGGTCGTTCCGGCGGTGACGGCGGCTTCGGCGGCATTGGCAGCATCGGCAAGAGCAAGGCCAAGGTCCATATGGAAAAGGAGACCGGCGTGACCTTCCGGGACGTGGCCGGTCAGGACGAGGCCAAAGAGTCTCTGGTGGAGATCATTGATTTCCTTCACAATCCCAGAAAGTATACCGCCATCGGCGCGAAGCTCCCCAAGGGTGCGCTTCTGGTGGGCTCTCCCGGTACCGGCAAGACCCTTCTGGCCA
>CAZPRA010000117.1:0-4616 GCA_964588975.1 uncultured Oscillospiraceae bacterium
GATGTCTTTGCACACCTGTGGACTATGTTACTACACTGTACACTTGCTCCCGCCGCAAAAACCGTGAATGAGCCGCTTCGCGGACGGCGGGCTGTGGGCAGCCCGCCCTACGGGTCGTTGGTCGATGGTGCCTGCACTGCACTTTCAAATCTGTACAAGCCCCATGGCTCTCCCTCTGGGAGAGCTGTCAAAAGCAGCGTTCCACGTCCGGAACGCTGCTTTTTGCCGAGAGAGTGCCGCGCGGGGTGTTGGTCGAGGGTATCCAACGTAACATCCAAAGCCGGGGCTGCTTTGGATGTTTTTTGTCGATTGTGGAAATATTTTCTTGAAAAACTTTTATTTTTCAGGAGCGTTTCAGCTTTATGGTATATGATAAGGATGAAGCTTCATGCGCCAAGGCGCACAACGGTTGCAGAAAAATACGGCGCATGAGGTTTTGCGCAGCATTTTCGATTGCCCCGAAGGGGCGAAAAATGGCGCTTTCATATTTTGTTATGCTTTGCACAGAAAAAATACCATTTTGGGAGGAAACGCAATGAAAATCCTGATCGTAGAAGACGAGCAGCGGCTTGCCAATTCCCTGAAAACCATGCTGGAGAGCAAGGGCTTTACCGTTCAGGTGGCCTATGACGGCGAAAGCGGTGCCGACCGCATCCGCATGGAGGTTTATGACCTGCTGATTTTGGATGTGATGATGCCGAAGCTGAACGGCTATGAACTGGCCAAGCACCTGCGGGACCAGAACTGCACCATGCCGATTTTAATGCTCACGGCAAAATCCGACGTGGAAGACCGCATTCGCGGCCTGAACAGCGGCGCGGACTACTACCTGACCAAACCCTTTGACACCCGGGAGCTGCTGGCCTGTATCAACGCCCTGCTGCGGCGTCGTGGCCGTCAGGTCGACGCTCTGACCTTTGGCGACATCAGCCTGGACATGGAGACCTGCGTGCTGTTCTGCGGGGACAGAAGCGTGCGCCTGACCTCCAAGGAATTCCATATCATGCGCATTTTCCTGCAAAATCAGACCCGTATCGTCTCCAAAGAGACGCTTCTTGCCCGCGTCTGGGGCTTTGACTCCAACGCTGTGGAAAACCACGTGGAGGTCTATATCGCCTTCCTGCGCAGAAAGCTGGAAAAGCTTGGCGCCAAAACCAGCATCAACACCGCCCGCAGACTGGGCTATTTCCTCTGGACCCCGGAAGAATGCTGAAGCGGCTTCGGCGGAAATTTATTCTCATCAACATGACCTTCGTTCTGGTCATGCTGGGCATTTTGATCGCAATCGTTCTGCACACGACCGTGGTCGAGCTGGAGCAAAAAAGCCTGATGATGCTGCAAATGGCCGAAGCAGAGCTGGAAAAGCCTGCACCGCCCGATGCACCGTCCAAGACGCGTCTGGTTTATTTCACCGTGTTTCGGACGGAGTCCGGCGGCTTCGTTGCCGAGGGCAGTGAGCTTTTTGACCTGACGGATGAGAGCTTTCTTTCCGAGCTGATGGACGCAGCGGAGCATTCCGGCGAAAAAACCGGTATTCTCTGGAACTATGAGCTGCGCTATCTGCAAAGCGACTCGCCGCATGGTGAAAAAGTCCTCTTTGCGGACGTCTCCGTTGAGCTTCGCGCCATCAAAAGCCTCGTGAGCACCTGCCTCCTTATCGCTCTGCTTGCGCCCATCGCCTTCTGGCTTCTGAGCCTGTTTCTGGCACGCTGGGCGGTCAAGCCGGTGGAGCAGGCGTGGGACCGGCAGAAGCAGTTCGTGGCCGACGCTTCTCACGAGCTCAAAACGCCTCTGACCGTCATCACAACGAACGCAGAGCTGCTTGAGCAGGGCTGTTCCGAGGCGCAGGCGGCTCAGTGCACGGAAAATATTCTGGTCATGTCCCGGCAAATGCGGGGGCTGACGGAAGGGCTTCTGGATCTGGCGCGGCTGGATAGCGGCGTGGCGAAGAAGGCCTTTTCGCCTCTGTCCCTGAGTGAGCTGGTGGAAGACGCCGTTTTGTGCTTTGAGGCGGTCTTCTTTGAGCGCGAGCTGTTCCTGCAATCGGAAATTGAAAGCGGCCTGAGCGTAAAGGGCAATGAGAAAAATCTCCGGCAGGTGGTGGATATCCTGCTGGACAATGCCCAGAAATACGCGCAAACGGGCACGGAGGTTCTTCTCAGTCTGCGCCGCAACGGTGGGCAGTGCCTTCTCAGCGTGCAAACGCATGGGCAACCGCTCAGTAAGGAGCAGTGCAGCCACATTTTCGAGCGCTTTTACCGCTGCGACGAAGCACGGTCGCTCAATGGCAGCTACGGCCTTGGTCTGCCCATTGCGCAGGGCATCGTTCAGGCGCACGGCGGCAAGATCTGGGCGCAGAGCCAGCCGGAGAGCAACACCTTCACCGTCCAACTCCCGCTGGTCTCGTCTCATTCTGCAATGTAATATTCAAAACTGCCACGGTCACGAAGGCCGTGGCAGTTTTGGCTTGTCAAAAAATCTCGAATGTGTCACGGCGCACCAGTGCGCACCCTGTCGGGCAGCGCCATGTATGGGTCGATGCCACATCGGCCCGCATATTGACAGGTTCGGCCCTCTCCGCCCAGTACGCGCGCTGTTTATCTCTCCCAGAGGGAGAGGCAAGGGCCTGTGCAAACTGCTCTTGCAGATTGTATTCGCCGCTGTGCTTTGTATAAGTTCGACGAACCATCGCGCTGCGCGACATACTGCTTGCGCTCTTGGCGTCTCACTTAACGTCGGTCTTTGCCTTCCTCGCACACCCGCCGCAGCAGGCGTCCAGCGAGTAACCGCTGCTGGCGGCAGACTCCGCCTTATGATGAGTTGAAGAAATCGGCAGGTAAAAAAAGAAACCATAGTTTTCAAAAAAGTCACAACTTTTTCAGCTTAATTTCAAACTATTCTGATATTCTTAGGGAGACTATGATTAAATCAGCAAGAGCGGGCGGCGAGAGATTTTTTCGCAAATCGAACTTCGGAAAACGCAGGAATACTTTGTGTATTTCAAGTTTTCGGAAGGAAAGAGTTGCGGGAAAAGATCCGCTGACCGCCGCCGATGATTTATTCAGAGGTTCCTTAGAATGCACAAAAACGGAAAGGAGCGTTTTTCAAATGAAAAAAGGACTATCCATTCTTCTTGCGCTGACCCTGCTTGTGGGACTGCTATCCATGGGCGCTTCTGCGGTTCAGACGCAGGAAGGCTACTCTGCCGAAGGCGCAACGGCCTTTGTGTTTTCCGACGACGCCATTGCCGTGACGGAGGGCGACTACAGCGGCTATAAAATCAGCGGCACTGCCCTGACCATCAACGACGCGGGCACCTATACCGTTTCCGGCTCCTGCGCAGACGGCTCCATCAAGGTCAAAAAGGGCACCACCGGCGTGACTCTGATCTTAAACGGCATTGACCTGACCAGCGCAAACACCGCACCGCTGGTCTGCAACAAGTCCTCAGCCGTGACGGTCGTGGTATCTGACGGCACCGTCAACACCCTGACGGACAGCGACCAGAACAACGACGACAACTACCCGGACAACACCGACGCGGAAAATGCCGTGCTCAAGTGCAAGGACGGCTCTCAGGTCACGCTCTGCGGCACGGGCACATTGAATATTGTGTCCAACGGCAAGAACGGCATCAAGGCCGGCTGCACCACCGAAACGGAGGGTGAGGCATGGCTTGTGATTCGCGAACTGACCCTGAACATCACCTCTACGGTCAATGACGGCATCAACGCCGAGCAGCTTTTGACCATCGAAAGCGGCAATCTCACCGTCAACGCCGCGGACGACGGCATTCACTGCGATCTCAGCATGAACATCGGCGCCGAAGGTTCCGAGGACGGCCCCACCATTCTGATTGAGCAGTCCTATGAGGGCCTTGAGGCCGCCACGCTGAATATCTACGGCGGAAAAATTACCGTTCACGCCACGGACGATGGCATGAACGCCGCCAATTCCGACCTGACGGGCTACAGCTTCGCTTTGAACATCTTCGGCGGAGACATTTATGTGGACGCCGAGACCGGCGACGGCATGGACTCCAACGGAACCTTGACCATTTCCGGCGGAAAGGTGGAGGTTTATTCCTCCGGACGGGGCGACAATGCGCCTCTGGACAGTGACAGCACCTTCCTGATCACCGGCGGCACCGTCTTTGCCGTGGGTCAGCGCCAGATGGCGCAGACACCGGCAGAAGGCTCCCAGACCTACGTTCAGTTTGGCGGCGGCGGCTTCGGCGGACCCGGAGGCGGTGGTTGGCATGGCCCCGGAGGCCCCGGAGGCCCCGGAGGTAATCAGGGCGCAAGCTTCTCCATCGCGGTTGGCGATACCATTGCGGTGACGGACGCCGAGGGTAACACGCTCTATAGCGCAACAGCGCTGCGCAGCGCCAGCTATGTGATCTATTCCGGCTCTGACCTTGTCTTAGAGAGCACCTATAGCCTTCTGGTCAACGGCAGCAGCGTTGCCACAGCACAGTGCGGCGGCATTGCCAGTTCTGACCCCACGAATCCTCCTGAGCCTCCGGTAGACCCGGACGATCCCACGAATCCTCCTGAGCCGCCGGTCGACCCGGACGACCCCACGAATCCTCCCGAGCCTCCGGTCAATCCGGACGA
>CAZPRA010000118.1:0-4571 GCA_964588975.1 uncultured Oscillospiraceae bacterium
TTGTGTTTGATGAGATGTATGAAAAAGGGCTGTCCAATAAGCGGATAGCCGAAACAATACAGGGCATGGGCTATGGCAAGGAACGGATTACCGCCGATTCTGCCGAACCCAAGTCCATAGACGAACTGAAAAGCCTGGGGCTGCGAGTAAAGGCGGCCATGAAGGGCAAGGACAGCATACAGAATGGTATCCAGTGGATACAGGATTTGGAGATTGTCATTCATCCCCGGTGCGTGAACTTCATTACGGAGATAAGCAATTACACCTGGGACACAGACAAGTTTGGAAACAAGATGAATGTGCCCATCGATGATTTTAACCACCTGATGGACGCTATGCGCTATGCCTTAGAGAAGTACATCACCGGTTCCAAGTGGATTGTGTGAGGAAAGGAAGCATCAATGAAAGAAATAAACATTACTATCCGGGACAAGATTGCGGAGAACGTGAGCGGCAAGGGCTATGTCTGCGGCAACAGCGACTACACTGTCATTTTCGACTTTGATTCCGAATGGGACGAATTCGACACGAAGACTGCCCGATTCATTAAGCAGGATAAGACATTTATGGATGTGGTTTTCACGGGCAATGAATGTCCCATGCCCATCCTGTCCAACACTTACAACATCTATGTGGGCGTGTTCGCTGGGGATCTGCACACGACTACCCCGGCACATATAAGCGCAAAGAAGTCAATCCTCTGCGACAACGGCACCCCTGCTGCCCCGTCTAAGGATGTGTATGCGCAGATTATGGAGTTACTCAGTAATCTTGACGCTGAAATCATCACCAAGACGGGAACTTTCATCGAGATGGAAGCCGAAACGGGCACAGACATCACCATTAACGCTGATACGGCAGAAGCGGTGGAGCTGTACCATGCAGGGAAAAACCTGTTGCAGCCGACTGTAACAACAGACAGTAGGGACGGACTTACCTTTGAGGTGAAGCCCAACGGTAAGATAGCAATCTCAGGCACTTTGGTTGATGCTGGCGGAAACACATATATGAAGTTCATCCCCAAAGAGGACGCATTTTACCTTCCCGCCGGAACCTACACACTGAGCGGAATTGTTCCCGGTGTTGGCTGGACGGGCACTGTAAATAACGTTGTCGGGAATACAAGCCTTGCAAAGATTAACGTGGACACATCTCAAGTGACATTTACGCTGGAAGAAGGCGTGAATGCGTGGGCAATGTTCACTTGCCAGCGGTCAAGCGCAGATCCAGAAGTAAACGCCACTGTGTGGATGCAGTTGGAGCGTGGTGAGACGGCAACCGACTTTATGCCGGGCAAGCTCAGCAAGTCCACCCAGACCCTTCCCACCACCGTGGAAGCCTATGACGGCACGAACATCTTTTACACTTCTACAGGGGACGCACTGACCGCCACCATGAAGGTGTACAAGGAAGAAGGCGTGAATGAGGATGCGGTGAATGCCCTGATTGCTGAAGCCCTGAAGCCTACCAACTTCGACCCAACTGTGTACGATATCCCCGTACTGAAGTTGGCGGGGGACTGCTCTGAAATGTCCAAGGAAAACGCTGTGCCCCTTGATTTTAGCTTTGTGGATAAGGACGGTGTGCCATTTGAAGGTACTGCCACAGTGAAGTGGCAGGGAGCCAGCAGCGTCCAGACGGGCATCTCGATGGGTGGACTGTTTAACCTGACAATCAAGTTCCCATCCAAGGTAGAGCTGGCGGACGGATGGGGAAAACACAAAAAGTATTGCTTTAAGGCTAACGCAGTAGACCACACCCACGCCCGGAACATTTGCTCCTGTAAGCTCTGGGGGCAGATTGTCAAAAGCCGGGAAACCGTGCCTCCCGAGCTGACTGACCTGACCAATGGCGGTGCTATCGATGGATACCCTGTTGCGGTTATGGTCAATGACGAGTTTTACGCTTTGGGAACCATGAACACGCCCAAAGACGAGTATATCTTTACCAGCGAAAACTATGCTCCCAAGGCGATTGTAAGTGCCAACGACCATACGGACGCAACGCAGTTTAAGGGGCTTGCCACACTGGATGGAGACTTTGACCTTGAATATGCCGAAGAGGTAATGGGTGAAGACGGTGTAGCATCCACCGACTGGGTAAAGACCTCCCTGAATACCATGCTTCAGACAGTCATTGATTATGACCCGGATAACCTGTTTAGTCTGCCGAAAATCTGGAACTATGTGGATATGACCTCCGCCGTGGATTACTACATTCAGACTGTATACGAAAAGGCATCTGACGGACTGGATAAAAACTACTTGCTGGTGACTTTTGATGGCGTGAAGTGGTATTTCTCCGCTTACGACCGAGATACTACATATGGATTGCAGTGGGACGGATCTACCATCGTAAACGCTGGTGGTTCTGTGCGGTTTGCCGACTATGCCAAAAAGCACCGCTTAATGGAGATAATCTACACCACGGGCAAGCAGGGACTTGTAAGCAGGGCAACCGAGCTAAGGAAAGGCGCACTTTCTGAAATCAACGTGTGTGATGTTTTCTCCAAGTTTGCGGCGAAAATCCCGGATGAACTGTTGATGCAGAATTGCCGCCGCTGGCCGTTGCTCAGAAGCACCAGCATTAGCAACGTTGCGCAGATTCTCAATTGGTACCGGCTGAGGTGCATCTATATTGATGCGGAACTAAACAAAGCGTAAGAGGTGACAACAGATGCTTTCCATAGCAGAGATTTTAACGTTCATTCAGAACGATAGTGCCAGCACGAAGAAGCAGAAGGCACGGGAGGGGCTGCGATACTACGAAGCAGATCACGATATTAAGAACTACCGTATCTTCTTCATTGACGCAGACGGGAATCTTCGGGAGGATGAGACTAAGAGCAATATCAAAATCAGCCACCCCTTCTTCCGGCTGCTGGTAGATCAACAGGCACAGTATATGCTTTCCGGCAAGGATGGCTTTGTAAAGTCCGACAGTCCGGAGCTTCAGACGGAGTTGGATGCCTACTTCAACGAGAACGAGAGCTTTAAAGCGGAGCTTTCAGAATTGCTTGTAGGAGCCGTTTCCAAGGGTTTTGAGTATATGTATGCCTACAAGGACGAAAGCGATAGAACCGCCTTCCAGGTGGCTGACAGCATAGGTGTGGTGGAAGTCCGGGAGAAAGAAACGGATGACGGCTGCGCTTATGTGATTTACTGGTATATTGACCGGATTGGGAAGGACAACAAGAAGGTCAAGCGTATTCAGGTTTGGGACGAAAAGCAGACCTGGTTCTATTGCCAGGTAGACGAAGGGGAGATTGTCCAGGATGAATCTGTGGAGCATAACCCCCGTCCCCACATCCTGTATACCAAGGACGGGGACATCAGTACCTACTATGACGATTATGGCATGATTCCCTTCTTCCGGCTGGACAACGGGAAGAAGCAGTTTTCCGGCCTGAAGCCCATTAAGGCCCTGATTGATGACTATGACCTCATGAATGCGGGCCTGTCCAACAACATCCAGGACACCAATGAAGCCCTGTATGTGGTCAAAGGCTTCCAGGGGGACAACCTGGATGAACTTATGGTGAACATCCGGGCTAAGAAGCATATAGGCGTGGATGAACATGGCGGTGTGGACATCCAGACTGTGAACATCCCCACGGAAGCCCGGAAGGTCAAGATGGAAGTGGACGAAAAGAACATTTTCCGCTTCGGCCAGGGCGTGAATACGGAGGCTTTGAAGGACACCAGCGCCACCACCTCCATAGCCATTAAGAGTGCCTATGCAAACCTTGACCTGAAGTGTGACGGCCTGAAGCCCTTCCTCCTTCAGTTCATGCGCAAGCTCCTGAAGCTGGTCTTGAAAGAGATTAACGATACCAACGGCACGGACTATGAGCAGAAGGATGTGTACTTTGACTTCGAGCGGGAAATTATCACCAACGCCCAGGAGAATGCCCAGATAGACCTGACTAAGGCACAGGAGCAGCAAGCCAGAATCACCACCATCCAGAACGCTTCTGCCCTGCTGGGGGATGAACTGACCAAACAGCTTGTTTGTGAGGCCCTGGAACTGGATTATGACGATATCAAGGATAAACTCCCCGCCCCGGAAGAAGACCCCACAGCGGCGGCACAGGCGGCCTTAGAAGGCATTCAGCCGGAAGGTGATGTGATTGAATAAGTGGGAAAAAGAGGTGCAGAAGTCCCTTCTAAACAGCGAGGAAGCCACTCTGAAGGAGCTGGAAAAGCAGTACGCTCAGGCCCTGAAGGACATTCAAGAGAAGGTTAAGCTGTTCCAGGCGGACATTGACCTTCTGGATCAGGCTCTTTCCCAGGATGGAATGGACGAAGCCACCAAGGCCATGCTGAAATCCCGCAAGCAGTCCAAAATCTATCAGCAGCAGTACCAGAAAGCATTGCAAGACCAGGTAGGAAGCATCCTGAACAAGATGCATGGGGATAACTACACCACCATTGACAAGTATCTGAAAGACTGCTACGAGAGCGGCTATATCGGCACCATGTACAATATAGCCAATCAGGGGATACCCATCATAACGCCCATTGACCAGGCGGCAGAAGTAAAAGCTATTTTGACAGATTCCAAAGTCAAAG
>CAZPRA010000119.1:0-1572 GCA_964588975.1 uncultured Oscillospiraceae bacterium
TTATGAAGTTACAAGCAAGAAATTTCGCTGTCCGAAAGCCAAAAACCGTTGATATCACTGCGTTTTTCAAAAAGTTCTATATCGCCACTCGGACCACGTCGTCGCGGACTTCGTATCGTTCGCGACGATTTTTTAAAGTCATCACTCATTTCACTGTGTCGCTCTTCGTTTCCAAATCGAACCCGCTTCGCTGGGCTTCCATTTGGTTTTCCTTTTCGTGACACATAAGTTCTGTATTGCAACTCGGACCAATAAAAAGTCTCTTCTGTCTACTGGACAAAAGAGACTTTTTTTGAGTGAAGCATCCCTCGTGCAACGTGTTGCGCACTGCGTGCGCGAGACTGACTTCGTCTGTGATGCGCACCTCCGGCGTGCTTTTTCGTGGTATTATGTGATGAAAAGTCAGGTATGCTTCACTTTTGGCTGTTTGGAGCAAAGAAGCTTCACAAGCGGGCGAAGCAGCGCAAGAAGCAGATATACGGCGGCGGTGAAACCTGCGACGTAGAAAATCAGGCACCATGGGTAGGAAACGGCACGCTGTATGCTTGCATACACTGCCAAAGAGGGCTCGCAATAGGGACTGATAAAGAACATATTAAAGGTATGCGTCTTCAAAAGTCCTGTGCGATAGGCAATCTCATTGAGCACCATGGCGATTGCCACTGCCGACAGGAAGACCGGAAGCGCACGCAGCACCATTTTGCCGTTTGCCTTGACATAGCCGGTATAGAGCAAATACATAGCAACGGAGATCATGCTTCCGTGGCAGACCATGGTCTGGATGTTGATGCCGATGGTCGAGATAAACACCGTCGCAGGGTAGAACATCACGCACAGGCCGGCAAACAGGGCATAGCTTCCCAGATAGTCGCACAGACAGCGGTGGAGCCGTCCGTGAGTCAGTCCGGCCAGCAGCCCGACATACATCGGCGTGGAACAAAACTGCCATGGAAAGCTGTACCACTGGTAATTACTGCGGATTTCTCCGTTTTCCCATGTGAAGGTATAGTTGATTTGCTTATAGACCTCCAGCAGAAGCACCACCACCGCTGTGGTGAGAACCACTCTGCGAACCTGCTTTTCCGTCCCCTGCGGGAGGAACACACACAAAAGCACCCCGCCCAGAAAGGACAGTCCCAGCCACATGAGGTGAAACCAGCCATAAGGTTCCGGCTCCGTCATTTTCAGATCCAGAAAGTTCAGTATTTCTCCAAAAATTTCTTCCAAGGACAAATTCCTTCTTTCAGTCAAGAAGCTCCTGAACCAGCCGGACGGTCTGGGTAAAGGATTGGGGAATAAAGAGCGCAAGGCGATTATTGCCATAAAGAGTAACGGTAATATAGTACGTGCTCTCCTGCCACAGGTCGGAGTTGGAGGCATTTTGCAGTTCCTTTGCATAGACGTTCAAAAGCTGCGTGGCTTCTTCCTGCGTCAGCAGCGTCACATCCTCCCGGGCACCGCTTTCGGAATAATACTCCATCTGAATTCCGTCGCAATCCAGCATGTCAAGATCATCGGCCCATGCATTGGTATAATCATCGGTCTGAACGATTTTCAGAAGCAGCTCATAGC
>CAZPRA010000119.1:1672-4567 GCA_964588975.1 uncultured Oscillospiraceae bacterium
GCCCATGCATTGGTATAATCATCGGTCTGAACGATTTTCAGAAGCAGCTCATAGCTTTCCCGGTCGCTGAGCCAATAGGTGCGGCTGACGGTTTCGCCATTGTCCAGAACATAGGTGATGTCAAAATCACCGCTGAGAAGATCGCTGTAGGCATATTCGCCATAGCCATTTTGGGTGCGGTCAAGAATGTGCTCATGCAGCTCCGTGACCAGCTCGAAATCAGAGTGAAGGGTCACAGTGGGAGAATAGGCGTCTCCCTCCAACTGGATGGAGCTGATCCGCGCCACTGGAGGAACATAGTTAAAGTTCAGCTTTCCCAGATAGGTGGTCACCAAAAACAGACTCAGCATGATCCCGGCGGAAACACCGGCACAGATGAGCCATCTCCAGATTTTGCGGAAGCTTTTGGAGATAATGGCGCCTGCGGCAATGGAAACCAACAATGCACCAATGGTGAAATAGAGCCAGAAGGAGCTGCTATCGGCACCCGTATAGCCATCAAAAATGATACCCACGAGATAGCCGCCCACGGCGGAAGCCAGAACCGTGATGAGCACGGGCATGGCCGCATAAGCGAAGCTGCTGCCGGATTTTTCCGCCTTTCGGCTGTGATTCATCAGAACGGAAATGGCCGTGAACATCAAAGAGCCGCCTATAGAGATGAGCAAAGTGGAGGTTTCCAGAATCACTTCGCCACTTTGATACATATTTTCCAGCTTGGCGAACTGAATCACCGCATAGCCGAAGGGAGAGACGTATTCCAGCCATTGCATGCCACCCACCACGCCGTAAGCCGTATCCTGGAACCAGTAGTAACCGATGAGGCACAGTGCAGGGATCCCGGCGCAGACCACGGCGGTGGAGAACAGGAAATGGAAAATGCCGCCGGAATTCACAATGAAAATGAGAACGGTGGACATACACAAAAGCAGAAGCAGCAGCACAAGGACATACAAATTCAGCATTTGCGACAGAGCAACGGAGTCCACATAGTTCAAAAGTCCAAGGAAGGTCAGTCCTGTAAAGGACACAGTCATGGCAAAGACCGCGCCGACAATGCTGGCACCAAAGCGGATGAGCAGGAAACTGTCTCTCCGAATGGGCAGTGCATAGTACAAATCGGCGGCTTTTCTGGAAAACAGATGGTTATGGTTGTAGCACAGGAGAATGACGCCTAAAATCAGCGAGGCAAAAAAGATCACCATTCCCCAAATGGGCAGTTCGTAGCACAGGTCATAAACGTGGCCATATTCCTTTTGCTGGGTGGCAGCCTGAAAAATCATTCCCGGGCAAATCAGGAAAAGAAAGGCCGTGACCAGCAGGGTGATTCCCGTCTGGCGCTTCAGGGTGAAGGAGAATAGCTTCCAACCGGGACGGTAGTCCTTAGAGCAGTTCCTTGATGTCATATCCCTGCACCTCCATTTCATAGATAAAGATTTCTTCAAAGGATGGAGCAATGGTCTCGGCAAACAGGGGATCCAGTTCGTTCACCCGCTCCATGATCTGTTCCCGGTCGCCCCGAACCACCATCTGGTAAAGAGAGCCGGTTCGTTGCAGCTTGAGAATGTTCATGCTTCCCAAAAATGCATCAGAGGGAGGCGTGCGGAAGGCTGCCTGCACCTTGTGCATCTTGCCCCGAAGGTTTTCCAGCTCGTCTGAGCACACCGTGTTTCCCTTGTGCAAAAGGGTCACATGGTCGCAAAGGTCCTCCAGCTCCCGAAGATTGTGAGACGCGATGATGGTGGTTGTTCCATGATCCTGTGCCCATGTCATGAGCAGAGATTTCAGCGTCCCGCGCACCACCGGATCCAATCCGTCAAAGGCTTCGTCCAGAAGCAGATATTCCACCCCCGATGCCAGCGCCAGCATCAGAGCCGCCTGACGCTGCATACCTTTGGACATTTTTTCAATGCGCATGTCCACCGTGATGGGGAAAACCTTCTGCAACTCAAAAAGCCGCTGGGTTTCAAAATTGGGGTACATGCGGCGATAAAAATCCGCCATGCTCAAAACGGTTGCGTTCTTGAAGAAGCTTGGGGTGTCCGGCAAAAAGAACACATTCCGCTTGACCTCAGGGTTGTCAAAGGCGTCAACACCGTTGATGAGAAGTTGCCCCTCATCCGGGGCATAAACGCCGGCAATGCTCCGCATGAGGGTGGACTTGCCGGAGCCGTTGGAGCCCACCAGAGCATAAATGCCGCCTTTTTCAAACCGTAAATTCACTTTGTCCAGCGCCCTTGTTTTTTCAAAAAGTTTGCTGAACGATTTCACTTCAATCATTGTTTTTCTCCTCCCTTCCGAACCAGCTCAAGAAGCTCCTCCACGCTCAGTCCTGCTGTTCTTGCTCTGCGGACTGCCTGAAGAAATTCCTTTTTTGCCGTTTGCGTGATCATCTCCATGGCCGAAGCGTCCTGAGAAAGAAAGGAACCCTTTCCCGCCACGGAATAGATCACGCCGTTGCTTTCCAATATCCCATAGGCTTTTTGGACCGTGTTGGGATTGATCCCCATTTCCAGCGCCATGGTGCGCACACTGGGAAGTTTATCTCCCGGAGACAGCGCGCCCACTGCTTTCAGCCGAAGGATTCCTCCAACGATCTGATCATAAAGAGGTTCGCCGCTGCGATAATCAATGGAAATCATGTTGCTTCACCTCCGTATTATCTGTACTAAGTCAATTAGTACAGTTGCAGTATACACCGGCTGTACCCTTTTGTCAAGTCTTTTTTTATGGAAACCAAAAAAATTCAGCACCGAAATACATCCGGTGCTGAATTTTCATTCATTCAATAAACAAAATCTTAAAAACGAAGCTTGCCGCCGACGAGCTTGCCAACTGCGGCAATGCGCTCGGCATCTCTGCCCTTGGGCTCCAGACCGCCACGGGCGCCAAGAA
>CAZPRA010000120.1:0-4489 GCA_964588975.1 uncultured Oscillospiraceae bacterium
CTTCTTATCCGAGAGAAAATGATTTGGTGTACTTTTCGCTTTTCTTTGCCCCATTTACGCACCGTTATACTGTTCTTTTTTGATATGTGCATTTGGAAGGTTGACTCGAAGGATCAAATCGGCTTTCGGCAAAACCGTACTGTCTGTGTTTAATTGATTACCCGTTAAAAACTTTTTTGATCATTCGAATGAATGTCGCATTTTAACCGTTTCAAACGTCATATATGCAAAGGGAGGTGATGGCGTTGACTCAAACAGACATATATGGCTTGTACGAGCAGCACAAAAACGGAATTTTTCGCTATGCGCTCTCCATCACGAAAGACCCTTATCTGGCCGAAGACGTCCTGCACGATACCTTCGTTAAGTTGCTCTCCGGCGGCGTTCGTTGCGCGTTGGGGAAAGAACAGTCGTGGCTTTACCGAATCGCGCGAAATCTTTGCTATGACCACTTGCGAAAAGCCAAACGGGAGCAATCATGCACGGAGCCTTCTGTCCAGACGGGTAAGCAATTTGAGTACATCGAGCTGATAGCACCCCTTTCTCAAAAGGAGCAGGAAATTGTGACGCTGAAAATTGTGGGCGGCTTAAGCCACAGGGAGATCGCCTCTGTCTTAGGGATCACAACCTCAGCCGCCCAGAAGCGCTATGAACGCGCCATCGCCGCACTGCGTATGGAGGATTAAAATGGAACAGAAGCTATATAACGCTGCATCCAAGCTGCCAGAAGCGTCTCTGAATTTTGACGCGATCAAGCCGGAGCCTAAGCGCAAGGGCAGAATATGGCGCATAGCCGCTTCTCTGGCCGCTTGCTGCATTTTCCTGATTTGTGTTGCATTGGTGAGCGTTGAGGCAATAGAATACCGCGATGCCATTCAGTTTTTCAATGAATATGGCTTGCCGACAGACGGCCTGAGCCGTGGCGAGATCAAAGCAGTCTACCGCGATATCACGACCAAATCCTTTACCTATTCCAAAACAGCGGAAGTGATCGCAGACAGCCTTTCATCCACTCGGATCAGAGGCTATGAAATCCAGCAGGACGACCCGACCCCGGAGGACATTGAACGTCTTTGGAACTATAGGAATTATAACGACCGTTTTTCGGAAAGCGACTCCGGTGGCATTCACTATGACTATCATTCCGAATACAAGGAAGACCCTCAGCTCGGCTTTGAGATTCACGATAAAAGCCTCTTTGAAAAGTATGACGGAGAGAATCTTTTGTGGCGCGTTAGCATAACGGAATTCTCCGTTAGCGGCTTTCTCACTGTCTCTGACGGCGTGATCGCTTACGGTGACACGCCAACCTGGAGCAGTTCTCAGCGCACGTATGCATGGATGGCGAAAATTGACACAAACGGCAACATTCTTTGGAAGCGGATGATGACCAACGGCTTTGACGATGAATACATTGCCGAAATTCTCGAAAACGAAGACGGCAGCTATACCGTCATCAGCCGTGGAGATTTCAAGTATTTCTGTTACAGCCAGTATTCTGCGGACGGAGAGAAAACATATTTCAAACAAACTGAGATCGGCAACTATGGAATTTGGAACGTCGCTCGGCTTGGGGACGGCTTCATCGTCCAGCTCGGAAGCTTCCTGACAAACGAATATTCTAAAATCGTCAAGCTTGACCAAGAGGGAAATATCACCGAATCATTCTCCTATGGCAGCGAAGACGCATATTATTACATCACCGATATGATCGAATATAATGGAAAGATTTACCTGTCGGCCTACTGCGTGCCAAAGCTGGAAGAAAATCAGAGCTACGGCGGCAGATATGAGATCGCAGCCGTTTTGGACTATCTCTTTTCCAACGGAATTTGGGAAATTTCCAGCGAAGAACTCACCCCAATGGTGCGGAATAACTATACAGCCATGCTGCTGGTGTGCGATCCAAACGCTGGCACGCCGCAGGAATTCTATTCCGTAGAGGGCTCTCTTGGCGGCAGGCTTTCCCTGAGCGATTCCGGGTTGCTGCTTTGGGATGTGGAAAGCATCACGACAACCTTCTTTTCACCTGCGACCAGCGCCTTTACGATTGGCGGAACAAGCTCCGTTTTCCAGTATTGTTTCAACGCCTCCGGCGATTTGATCAGCCAGGAAAAAACGGACGAAGTGGTGGACTATTATAGATAAACGGCAGTTTGACCCTCTTTGCTTTTTGGGGAAGCAAAGAGGGTTTTTATATTGGTTTTTTGAAAAGAACCGCTTGACAAATACCCTATGGGGGTATATAATCAAAATGCCCCGCAGGGGTATCAAAGGAGGCAACATGGACCATTTAAACGAACCGGAAATCGTTGGCTGCTGCCATAAAACAAAACAGCGCACAGAGGAAGAGTACCGTTCACTCACCAATCGCCTGAGCCGGATTGAGGGGCAGGTGAGAGGTGTCAAGAAAATGTTGGATAACAGTGCCTATTGTGCGGACATATTAATACAGGTAAGCGCAATTCAGGCCGCTCTGAGCTCTTTCAGCCGTGAGTTGTTGTCGAACCATATCCACACCTGTGTTGCCGACGACATCCGCGAGGGCAAGGATGAAACGATTGACGAACTGGTACTGCTCTTACAAAAAATGATTCGATGAGGTGGATAAAGATTGCTGAAATTTCGTGTCACAGGGATGTCCTGCGCCGCCTGTTCTGCAAGAGTGGAAAAGGCCGTATCCGCCCTTGCGGGCGTTGAGTCGTGCTCGGTCAATCTGTTGACCAATTCCATGACGCTCGAAGGAACGGTCACAGCAGAAGCCGTTATTGCGGCGGTCGAGGCCGCCGGCTATGGCGCAGTGCTGGACGAAGGCGGGAAAAAATCTGCTGCGAAGACTGAAAAAGTTGAAAAGCCTGAAAAGGCACTTCTTACGCGCCTGATCTCATCTCTTGTTTTTCTGGTCCTTCTAATGTACCTTTCCATGGGCCACACGATGTGGGGCTGGCCGCTGCCGCAGATCATGAGCCGAAATCCCATGGTCATTGCAATTGCCGAAATGCTGCTTGCCGTGGCCGTCATGGTGATCAATCAGCGGTTTTTCATCAGCGGCGCTAAGGGTCTGGCGCACCGTGCACCCAATATGGACACGCTGGTCGCGCTCGGCTCCGGTGCGTCCTTTGCCTATAGCGTCTTTGCTGTTTTTTCCATGGCAAATGAGATGTATCTTGGAAATGCGCAGGCCGCAGCACATTTGCTCCATGAACTTTACTTTGAGTCTGCTGCAATGATCCTTGCGCTCATCACCGTTGGAAAGCTGCTTGAAGCACGCGCCAAGGGCAAAACCACAACCGCTCTGGAAGCCCTCATGAAGCTCTCGCCAAAGACGGCGACCGTACTTCGCGACGGCAAAGAAACGGTCGTACCGGTGGAGGACGTTCAAAAGGGTGACGTGTTTCTGGTGCGTCCCGGTGAGAATATTCCCGTTGACGGCCGGGTGACAGACGGCCACAGCTCCGTGGACGAATCCGCACTGACCGGCGAAAGCCTTCCGGTGGACAAGAGCAAGGGCGACCTTGTTTCCTCGGGAACGCTGAACCGCTCCGGCGTCATCTACTGTCAGGCCACCAGAGTCGGAGAGGACACCACCTTGTCGCAAATCATTCGCATGGTTAGCGACGCGGCGGCAACCAAGGCGCCCATTGCAAAAATTGCGGATAAAGTCTCCGGCGTGTTCGTGCCTGTGGTGATGGTCATTGCCGTTCTTGCCACCGCCGTATGGCTCCTTTCCGGCGAAAGCTTCGGCTTTGCGCTTGCGCGCGGCATCTCGGTTCTGGTGATAAGCTGTCCCTGTGCGCTTGGCCTTGCAACGCCTGTTGCGATCATGGTTGGAACCGGCATGGGTGCCAAAAACGGTATCCTTTTCAAAAACGCAACCGCGCTGGAGGAAACAGGCCGCGTAAAAACCGTTGCGCTGGACAAAACGGGAACCATCACAAGCGGCCATCCTGCCGTGACCGATTTGATACCCGCCTGGGGTATTTCGAAGGAACGTTTGCTGTTCCTTGCTGCCTCTTTGGAAAAGAACAGCGAGCACCCGCTTGCAGAAGCCGTCCGCCTTGCAGCCGCACAGAATAATCTCCAAACTGCGGATATCCTTGATTTTGAGATTTTCCCAGGAAACGGCCTGACGGGTTCTCTGGAAGGGAAGTCGCTCTCCGGCGGCAATTTGAGTTTTGCCGAAAAGCAGGGAAGTATCCCCACGGACGCAAAGCTTGCCGCGCAGTCGCTTGCCAAAAGCGGAAAAACGCCGCTGTATTTCATCTACGAGGGCACTTATGTCGGCCTGATCGCCGTTGCCGATACCGTAAAAGAGGACAGCGCCGCAGCGATTGCGGAACTTCGGCAGATGGGCATCCGGACGGTCATGTTGACAGGTGACAACGAAAAAACGGCCAATGCCATTGGCGCTCAGGTCGGCGTGGACGAGGTCATTTCAGGTGTCCTTCCCGATGGAAAGGAGCAGGTCATTCAAACGCTGCAACAGCAG
>CAZPRA010000121.1:0-4413 GCA_964588975.1 uncultured Oscillospiraceae bacterium
CTCATTTTCAAAATAGCTGTCAATGGCATCGCGGGTAGTGCCCGCCACATTGGAGACGATCACACGCTCCTGACCCAGAATTTTGTTCAGAAGGCTGGATTTGCCCACGTTGGGCTTGCCCACGATGGCCACATGAATGACCTCGCCCTCGTCCTCCTGCTCCGTTTCCTCCGGGAAGTGCGCCACGCACCAGTCCAGAAGGTCGCCGGTGCCGTGGCCATGGACGGCGGAGACCTCAATGGGATCTCCCAGCCCCAGCGCATAAAACTCGTAAAGATCAGGATTGGTCAGCCCCACGGAGTCGCACTTGTTCACCGCAAGGCAAACAGGCTTGCGACTGCGCAAAAGTATGGCAGCCACGTCCATATCCGCGGCGGTGACGCCGGTTTTGATGTCCGTGACCATTACGATCACGTCCGCCGTTTCGATGGCGATCTCCGCCTGACGGCGCATGAATTTCAGCATTTCGCTGCTGGTGTTGGGCTCAATGCCGCCGGTGTCTACCAGCTCAAATTCCCGGCCGTTCCAGTCGCAATCGCCATAGATCCGGTCACGGGTCACGCCGGGCGTGTCCTCCACGATGGCGGCACGCTTGCCCGTGAGTTTATTAAACAGCAGGGATTTTCCTACATTCGGTCTGCCAACAATGGCAACTAGAGGTTTGGCCATATTCCCCACTCCTTTCTGTCAGTCCAAGGGAGCGCTGCCTCTGCGCGGTTTGCAAACTCCCCATTTTCCATTTTCCTTATTATTACATATTCTCAGCAGAATTTCAAGGGAAACTCTGAATAAATCGTCGGCGGCGCCCAGCGGTTCTTTTTCCGCAACTCATCGCTTCTGAAAACTTGAAATACAAAAAGTATTCCTGCGTTTTCCGAAGCTCGACTTGCAAAAAAATATTCCGCCGTTCGCTCTTGCCGATTTACCCAGAGCTTCCCAAGACAAAAGAAAAGAGGAGGGTCAAAACCCTCCCTCATTTCTCATTCATTCACGAAATCAATTCGCCTCAGCGGCAGGAAGAACCTCGCGGCCATTGTAGGTACCGCATTTCTTGCAAGCTCTGTGGGGCAGACGAGCCTCGCCACACTTGGGGCAGGCAACGATGCCGGGCACGGAGAGCTTCCAATGAGAGCTGCGTCTCTTATCCCGTCTCGCCTTGGAAACCTTACACTTCGGAACAGCCATGAATGACACCTCCAAAACTTTTCTAACTTTCTTACTTATCCTTCAACAGCTGCCCAAGGACAGCCAAACGGGGATCCGTTTCAGGACGGCAGTCACATTTGCCGTCGTTGAGATTCCTGCCGCAGCGGAAGCACAGGCCCTTGCAGTCCGGCTTGCACAGCAGCTTGGAATCCATGTTCAGCACGAACGCCGTGGTCAAAACTTCGTCCAGATCAACGCAGTCGTTTTCCAGCAGGAACGTCCATTCGTCCGCTTCGTCCTCGTTTTCCAGCTCCGTGGTCAAAACGGCGCGAAGGGGAATTTCCAGCGGGCGGACAAACTCTGCACAGCAGCGGTCACAAACGCCATGGAGCACCGTCTGGAGCGTACCCTCCAGAAGAAGCACACCGGCGGTGTTTCTCACTTCCCCGCGGGCAAGCACCGGTTCACTCACCGGACAGCCAACGCCGAAGCGCAGATCGCTCAGATCCAGCCTTGTCTCAAAGGGCAGCGCACTGTCGGGCGTTTCGATGATTTTTGACAACCTTAACAGCATAGCAATCCCCTGTTTCATAGTCGTGCAGGAGATATTATAGCGGCTAAGTTCCCGTTTGTCAAATGATTTTTTTGAAATTTTCCGCAAAAAGTCCTTGACTTTCAGATTTTTCTGCCGCATAGTATCCTTGAACGTATTTTTTCAGGGAGGAAGCTGCCTTGAAAGAGCTGAAAATCGGGAAAAATGACGCCGGTCAGCGTTTGGATCGCTTTCTGGCCAAGGCGGTGCCGTTGCTGCCGGCATCGCTTGCGCAGAAGTATATCCGCCTGAAGCGCATCAAGCGCAACGGCCAGCGGGCTTCCCGGGAGGAACGGCTGCTGGAGGGCGATGTGCTCCAGCTTTATATCAACGATGAATTCTTTGACACACCCAGTCAGGACAACGCCTACCTCACCGTGACCAATCCCCGGCTGAAGATCGTCTATGAAGATGAGCACATTCTTCTGGCGGACAAGGAATGTGGCGTGGCGGTGCATCCCCACGATGGCGCCGCTTACGGAAAGACGCTTATTGACCAGATCTTGGCCTACCTCTATTTAAAAGGAGAGTGGCGTCCCCGAGAGGAAAACGCCTTCACGCCGGCTCTGTGCAACCGCATTGACCGGAACACCGGCGGCATTGTCATCGCCGCAAAGACGGCAGAGGCGTTGCGCGTTTTGAACCAGAAGATACGCGACCGGGAGCTGGACAAGCGCTATCTGGCCGTGACGCAGGGCACGCCCAAGCCCGCCAGAGGCACCCTGAAGGGCTATCTATTCAAGGACGCGGTGAAAAATCGGGTCTATATCACGGAAAGCCCGCAAAAAGGTGCCCGCTCCTGCGAGACCCGCTATCAGGTTTTGGCCAGTCGAAATGGTCTTTCTCTGGTGGAATGTGAGCTCATCACTGGCCGCACCCATCAAATCCGCGCCCAGTTTGCCCATGGAGGCTGGCCGCTCCTTGGGGATGGGAAATACGGCAAGGGAGACCGGCGAGCGCACCGGGAAGGTCAGGCTCTTTATGCCTACCGTCTCCGTTTCTGCTTTACCACGGACGCAGGTGCTTTGGAATACCTCAACGGCAGAGAATTTCAGGTGGAGCGGGTGGACTTTGCCGAAGAACTGTTCCCGGACTGGACTTCATCCAAGAAAAATGCGAAAAAAGGATAGCCATTTTTCGCGGGGTATGATATAATGTATTCGGTGGACGTTGACTTTCACCAAACACAGAAAAATATGCCGCTGTGCGGCAAATTGTATAGGAGGAAACACTATGGAAACCTACGGTCTTGAAAAGTACGGTATTCTGGCGCCTCAGGCGGTCTATCGCAACCTGACCCCTGCCCAGCTCACAGAAGCCGCTCTGCGCAGAGGAGAGGGCAAGCTCTCCAACACCGGTGCGCTGGTGGTCACCACCGGCAAATACACCGGCCGCTCGCCTAACGACAAATTCATCGTCGATACTCCCGCCATTCATGACGACATCGCATGGGGCAAGGTCAACCGTCCCATCTCCAAGGAGAAGTTCGATGCCATCAAGGGCAAGCTCTGCGCCTATCTTCAGGGTCGTGAGGTCTTCATTTTTGATGGCTTCGCCGGTGCTGACCGCGCCCACACCAAGAAGTTCCGCATCGTGAACGAATTGGCTTCTCAAAACCTCTTTATCCACCAGCTTTTGATCCGTCCGACGGCGGAAGAACTGGCCGAATATGGCGAGGCTGACTACACCGTTTTGTGTGCTCCCGGCTTCAAGTGCGACCCCGAGGTTGACGGCGTTAATTCCGAAGCTGCCATCATGATCGATTATGAGGCTCATCTCATCGTCATCGCAGGCTCCCGCTATGCCGGCGAGATCAAAAAGTCCGTCTTCTCCACCATGAACTTCGTTCTGACCAAGGAGAACATCCTGCCCATGCACTGCTCGGCCAACATGGACCCTGAGACCCATGAGACCGCCGTGTTCTTCGGTCTGTCCGGCACCGGCAAGACCACCCTCTCTGCCGACCCCACGCGGAAACTCATCGGTGACGACGAGCACGGCTGGGCGGACGACGGCATCTTCAACATCGAGGGCGGCTGCTATGCCAAGTGCATCAACCTCAAGGAAGAAAACGAGCCCGAGATTTATCACGCCATCCGTTTTGGCTCTCTGGTGGAAAACGTCATCATGGACGACGAGACCCGGGAATTCGACTTTGACGATGGCTCTCTCACCGAAAACACCCGCGTGGGCTACCCCGTGGAATACATCTCCAACTCCGCCATCCCCGGCGTGGGCGGTATCCCCAAGGTTGTCATTTTCCTGACTGCCGACGCTTTTGGCGTTCTGCCTCCCATCAGCCGCCTGAGCGAGGACGCTGCCATGTACCACTTTGTCACCGGCTTCACTTCCAAGCTGGCCGGCACCGAGCGCGGCGTTACCGAGCCGCAGCCCACCTTCTCCACTCTCTTTGGTGAGCCCTTCATGCCCATGGATCCGTCCGTCTATGCCGAAATGCTCGGCAAGCGCATCCGCGAAAGCGGCGCAAAGGTCTATCTGGTCAACACCGGCTGGGCTGGCGGCTCCGCGGCCTCCGGCGCAAAGCGCATGAAGCTGGCCTACACCCGCGCCATGGTCTCCGCTGCTCTGAACGGCGACTTTGACACCATTGAGTTCAAGCATCACGACGTCTTCAACGTCGACTATCCGACCTCCTGCCCGAACGTTCCGGACGA
>CAZPRA010000122.1:0-4403 GCA_964588975.1 uncultured Oscillospiraceae bacterium
TGCTTCAGGCGCAGGCGCTTGCCCTGAATGTGGTCATCGGCGGGATAAAGCACCTTGGAGATTGTCTCGGCCATGGCGTTTTGCTCCAGCGCGCGGATATAATCGCCGCGGGAGAAGGCCGCCATATCGAAGCTCTGCGGCAATCTTGCACTCCAGAGGATCAGACGGTTGGCCGCGTCGGAATCGTAGCCGGAGATGAACAGGTCATGGGGCACCGCAATGACAGAATTATAGCCCACCTGAGCCACCTTGAAGCGGCCGTTGTCCATCCACTCGCGAACCTCGCCGCCGAATTTGACCTCAACGGCATCGTCCTCTCTTGCTCTGAGCCACACATCGCCCATTTCCAGCCAGTTGTCCGGGAATTCCATCTGCCAGCCGTCGACGATTTTCTGGCGGAAAATGCCGAATTCATAGCGGATGGAATAGCCGGTGACGGGATAGCCCATGCCGGTGGCGGCGTCCATATAGCAGGAAGCCAGACGTCCCAGACCGCCATTACCCAGACCGGCGTCCGGCTCCATGGCGTACATTGCGTCCAGATCGAAGCCGGCATTGCTCAGAACTTCCCGACATTCCTTTTCAATGCCCAGATGGAACAGGTTGTTGTGCAGGCTGGTGCCCACCAGAAATTCCATGGACATATAGTAGACGTCCTTTTTCTCCTCCTCGGCGCAGCGCTTGTTGAACAGGCGGTTTTTCTCCGCCAGAAGCTCCCGCACCAAAGAACACAGGGCGCGGTAGACCTGCTTTTCCGCCGCGTCTGAAATATCGCAGCCGAAAATGCGGCGCAGCTCGTTGTTCAATGCTTCCGAAATGTCAAGATTGCGCTCCGGGCGGGCAGACAGATCGGCTTTCATGGGTTTTTGCTTTTTCATAGGTCCTCCTAAGACTCGTTTCTACGGGCACAGCCCGTGGGTTATTTTTGCAGCAGCTCGGTGTAAAGCTGCATATATTCCTCTGCCGGGACTTTCCAGCTAAAGTCACATTCCATGTCCCGCTTGGCCAGTGCATTCCAGCGGCTTCTGTCGCCATAGTAAAGCTCCGTGGCGCGATCGATGGCGCCCAGAAAATCGTCGGCGTTATAGCTCTGGAAGGTGAAGCCTCTGCCCTCACCGGTTTCGGGGTTGTAGGGCGGAACCGTATCCCGCAGGCCGCCGGTGGAGGCCACCACGGGCACCGTGCCATAGCGCATGGCGATGAGCTGTGAAAGGCCGCAGGGCTCGGATTTGGAAGGCATCAGGTAGATGTCCGCACCGGCATAGACCCGGCTTGCCAGCGCCGGATCGAAGGCCAAACGCACGGCGACCTTGCCCGGGTGCTGGTGCGCCAGAGCGCTCAGTGCGTATTCATACTGCTTTTCGCCGGTGCCGACGATCACGAGCTGAACCTCACGCTCCATGAGCCGCCCGGCGATGTAGCACAGAAGGTCAATGCCCTTGTGCCCGGCAAGGCGGGTAACCATGGCCAGAATGGGTGCGTCCGTATCGGTGCGCAGTCCCAGCTCCTTGCGCAGAGCCAGCTTATTGTCCCATTTTCCGGGCATATCCGCCGCGCTGTAGTTCGTGGCCAGTGCCGCGTCCGTGGCAGGGTCATACACGCCGGTGTCAATGCCGTTGGTGATGCCCCAGAGCCACGCGTCGCGCAAAAAGCCGTCAAGCCGGTGGGCATAGTAAGGATAGCACAGCTCCTGGGCATAGGTTTTGGAGACGGTGGTGACGATATCCGCCACTTCAATGGCGCCTTTCATCATGTTGATGGCGCCGTCGAAGGTCAGGTGCCCCAAATATTCCTCCGGCAGACCAAGGGTGTTGCCAAAGAAAGAGGAGTCCGCCCAGCCCTGATATTCCACATTGTGGATGGTAAAGACGGTTTTGGTATCCGGGCACCACTGGCTGTAAAGGGCGCGGCAGTAGATCACGCTCATGGCAGCCTGCCAGTCGTGGCAGTGGAGCACATCCGGCTTAAAGTCCAGATAGTACAGAGCCGCCATGACCGCCTTGGAGAAATAGGCAAAGCGCTCGCCATCGTCAAAATCTCCATAGACGGTGCCCCGGGCACCGAAATAATAATCATTGTCGATGAAATAGATTTGCAGCTTTTTCCGCCGGGTCTTCAGGCGGAACAGACCCACATAGCTCTCTCGCCAGGACAGATCCATGGTGAAAGAGCCCACAAATTCCATGCTGAGGCTCTCATTCTGCTTCACCCGCTTATAATAGGGCAGAAACAGGCAGACCTCGTTGCCCCGAATTCGGGACAGCTCGGCAGGAAGGGCCTGCATCACGTCTCCCAGACCGCCGGTTTTCACAAAGGGAGCGGCCTCGGAAGCGACCATTGCTATTTTCATACGCTTTCTCCTCGCTTCAGAATCAGGGGGTGCTCCATGGTGCCAAAGAGCTTTTTGCCTGGGCTGATGACCACGTTTTTGTCCAAAATCACGCACTCAAGCTCGGCGCCTTCTCCGATCACGCAGTCCTGCATGATCACGCAGTTGCGCACCTGTGCATTCTTTTCCAGTCTGGCTCCCCGGAACAGGACGGAATTGTCAGCCTGTCCCTCCAGATGGCAGCCGTCGGCCACAATGCAGTTGTCCACCTTGGACTGCTCGCCATAGTAAGAGGGGATCTCGTTGCGAACGGTGGTGTAAATGGTGCGATTGGAGCGGTTGAACAGTCCGTGACGGATTTCCGGCTCCAGCAGGCTCAGGTTGTTGCGGAAGAATTCCTCGGTGCTCTCGTTGAACAGCGCCACGCCACGGAACTGGTAGGCATTGATCTTTGCGCCGTTTTCCGCAAAATTGTGCATGACCAGATCCCGCTCGAAATGGTAGCGGTTGTGTGCCACTGCCTCGGTCACTTCCCGAATCAGGTATTCCCGTTTCATCACGAAAATACCCATGGAAGCAAGGCAGTCAGCCGGTGCGCAATAGTCCACGGCAAGATCGGCGACGCGGCCGGAGCCGTCCAGCTTCACAGCAAGGTCAAGCTGCTTCTTGCCGTTGCTCACGCCGGCCTTGACCACCACGGTGATATCCGCGCCGGATGCAATGTGGCTTTCCACGATCTCCCGCAGATCCGCCGCGCACAGAACGGCAGAGTCCGACAGAACCACATATTCCTCACCGGAGAGCTTAAAGAAATCCATGGCGGAATTCAGAGCCTCCAGCTTGCCGCGATAGGAGCCGGTGTGGCCCTGCGCGAAGGGGGTCAGATATTCCAGGCCGCCCTCCTCAATGTTCAGATCCCATTCCTGACCGGAGCCGATGTGGTTCATGAGAGATTGATAATTGTGCTTGGTGATAATGCCGATATGACGGATGCCGGAATTGGTCATATTGGAGAGGGAAAAGTCGATCTGGCGATAGCGTCCGCCGTAAGGCAGGGATGCCATGGTGCGTTTGTTGGTCAGCTCGCCCAAAGAGCTGGCATAGATGTTGGCAAAAATGATGCCCATAGTCGTTGTCTTCATAGCAGTAAACCTCACTTTCCCCGATTTTTCAGCGGATCTCGCCGGGTTTGACCAAATCGTTTGCCTCGATGGTCTTTCCCTTGCCGATCACGCTGATTTGTTTTTCTTCCTTTTCTGCAAAGCTGCCACCGATCACCGCGCCGCGGCAAATGCGGCAATCCTCGCCCACAATGGCGTGGCGGATCACCGCGCCGGACTCAATGACCACATTGGGCATGATGACGCTGTCCTCCACGATGGCGTCTTTTTCCACCGAGCAGCCGGTGGAGATCACGCTGTGGCGAATGGTGCCATAAATCTCGCAGCCCTCCGCGATCAGACTGTTGACCTGCTTGGCCTCGCTGGAAATAAAGGTGGACGGCATGGCATAGTTTCTGGCGAAAATGCGCTCGCCCTTCTCCCCGCCGAGGGGGAATTCAGGCTCCGGCCCCAACAGCTCCATATTGGCTTCCCACAGGGAGTTGATGGTGCCAACGTCCTTCCAATAGCCCTGGAATTCATAGGCATAGAGTCTGTGTCCGGCATTGAGCAGGGCAGGAATCACGTTTTTGCCGAAATCGTTTTCGCTCTGGGGGTCTTCTTCGTCCGCAATGAGGAACTTTTTCAGAACGCTCCAATTGAAGATGTAAATACCCATGGAGGCGTTGGTGCTCTTGGGCTGCTTGGGCTTTTCCTCAAATTCATAGATGGAGCCGTCGGCATTGGTGTTCATGATACCGAAGCGGCTGGCCTCTGCCAGAGGCACGGTGCGCACGGCGATGGTGCAGTCGGCCTCCATCTGCTCATGGTAGCGCAGCATGGCGGCATAGTCCATTTTGTAGATATGGTCGCCGGAGAGGATCAGAACATAATCCGGGTCATAGCGGTCGATAAAGGGAATGTTCTGATCCTCTCCGGCGACCATATCTACAAAATGGACTATGCCGAAGAGG
>CAZPRA010000123.1:0-4352 GCA_964588975.1 uncultured Oscillospiraceae bacterium
GCAGCTTGTCAAAAAGACTTTTTTGACAAGCTGTGTCAGCGAAGCTGACTGAGGGATTGTTGGCTCATCGGCTGCTTCGCAGTCGGACACCCGAGGACGGGTGTCCCTACGCCTTGCTGCCGCCAAGAAAGGGAAGAACTGGGGCTGCTTCCCAGTCGGGTCGATGAGGGCATCGACCCCTACATCTCAGAAAACGGAGGTACTTTCCCATGAAACTGCTGATTTTAGACGGAAACAGCGTGATCAACCGGGCGTTCTACGGAATTCGACCCCTGAGCACACGCGACGGCCTGTATACCAACGGCATTTTCGGATTTCTGAACATTCTCCAGAAGGCCACGCACGAGGAGTCACCGGACGCGGTGTGTGTCGCCTTTGACCTGCACGGCCCCACCTTCCGCCATCTGAAATATGAGGGCTACAAGGCCACCCGCCACGGTATGCCGGAGGAGCTGGCCATGCAAATGCCCGTGATGAAGGATGTCCTGCGGGCGATGAACATCCCCATCTATGAATGTCAGGGTTGGGAGGCCGATGACGTGATTGGCACCGTTTCCCGTCTCTGCGCCGAAAGCGGCTGGGACTGCGTGATTTTGACCGGCGACCGGGACAGCCTGCAACTGGTCAATGAGCGCGTGACGGTCAAGCTCGTGCGCACCCAGGGCGGCCAAACGACTGCCGTCAACTATACGCCGGAGGTCTTTTCCGAAGAATACGGGCTGGAACCGCTCCGCCTCATCGACGTGAAAGCCCTCATGGGGGACTCCTCAGACAACATCCCCGGCGTTGCCGGTGTCGGCCCCAAAACGGCCATTGACCTGCTGCACCGCTTTGGCACGCTCGACGGCGTTTATGAAAATCTCACGCCGCAAAATATGAAGGGCAAGCTCTTTGAAAAGCTGCAAAACGGCAAGGAGAATGCCTATTTGTCCTATGACCTTGCAACCATCCGCACAAACGCGCCCATTGAGGGTTTTTCGCCGGAGGAAGCGCTGGTCAAGCCGCCGAAACGCCGGGAACTGTATGACCTTTTTATCCGGCTGGAATTTCAAAAGCTGCTGGACAGATACGGCCTGCGGGGTGCGCAAAACGAGCCCTGCGAAGCTTGCGGCGAGGAGCCATGCTTTGTGGGCGAATGCACCCTGACGGAGGTTGCGTCCCTGCCGCAGCTTGCGCCGCTGCTCTCCGAAAAGCCTCTGTTCTGGGCGTCCGATACGGCGCTTGACACGATTGTCATCGCACCGCAGACGGCGGGAAATGACCAGACGGCCTATGTTTTGCGCCGCGGGACGCTAAAAGAGGACTTTTTGCCCGTGCTGCGCCGCCTTTGCGACAAAAAATACCCCAAAATCGCCCATGATATCAAGCCGATTTTGCGCCGACTGCTGGAAATGGGCATTGAGGCGGACGGTTTCGTCTTCGACACCGCCGTTGCCGCCTACCTGCTGGACGCCACGCGGGGCAAATATGAGCTAACACAGCTTGCGCAGGATTATCTGCGCTTCACTCCCTCCGAGACGCAGGACTTGCCGCCGGAAAGCGCCCTGGCCATTGAGACGGCCTGCATCGAGGGGCTTTATGCGATTTTGCCGGAAAAGCTGGCACAGACCGGCATGAAAGAGCTGTTTGAAACGGTGGAACTTCCGCTTTGCCGGGTGCTGGCGAGCATGGAGCACGACGGCGTTTCGGTCGACCGAAAGGCACTGCACAGCTTTGGCACCATGCTCTCCGGCCGTATCGCGGACTGCGAACGCCTGATTTTTGACGCAGCCGGAGGCGAATTCAACATCAATTCGCCCAAGCAACTTGGAGAGGTGCTCTTTGAGCGTCTCGGTCTGCCGCCCGTTAAGAAAACCAAGAGCGGCTATTCCACCAACGCCGACGTGCTGACCTCTCTGCGGGACAGGCACCCCATTGTGCCCGCCGTGATGGACTACCGTATGCTCACCAAGCTCAGCTCCACCTATGCTGAGGGCCTGCAAAAGGAGATCACCGCCGATGGCCGCATCCACACCACCTTCCAGAACACCGTCACGGCCACGGGACGGCTGTCCTCGACCGAGCCGAATTTGCAGAATATCCCCGTGCGCACGGAATTGGGCAGCCAGATCCGAAAAATGTTCGTGCCCCGCGAGGGCTGGGTGTTCGTTGACGCGGACTATAGCCAGATCGAGCTGCGCGTTTTGGCGCATATTGCTAACGACAGCGCCATGCAGGAGGCGTTCCGCTCCGGCGAGGATTTCCACGCCGTCACCGCTTCGCAGGTCTTCCGCACGCCGCTTGCCGAGGTCACGCCGCTCATGCGCCGAAATGCCAAGGCGGTCAATTTCGGCATTGTCTATGGCATTTCGGAATTCTCTCTGGCGCAGGATATCGGCGTGAGCCGATCCGAGGCGAAGCGTTATATTGAAAGCTATCTGGAAAAATACAGCGGCGTGCGGGATTATATGCACGATATTGTGGAAACGGCCAAGTTGCAGGGCTATGTTGAAACGCTGTTCCGCCGCAGACGCGCCATTCCCGAAATTCGCAGCACGAATTTCAACGTCCGTTCCGGCGCCGAGCGCATCGCCCTGAACACGCCCGTGCAGGGAACTGCTGCCGACATCATCAAGCTGGCTATGGTGCGCGTTTTTGACGCGCTGCGGGCGCAGGAGCTTCAGGCGCGGCTGGTTTTGCAGGTGCATGACGAGCTGATCGTCGAATGTCCGGCGTTCGAGGCGATGACCGTTATGAACATCGTGACGCAGGAGATGGAAAATGCCGTTCAGCTCTCTGTCCCCCTTATCGCAGAGGCAAAAATGGGAGAAAGCTGGTACGACGCGAAATGATTCGAGCCATGAAACGTTCTGACGCTGCTGCGGTCGCGGAGCTGGAAAAGCGCTGCTTTTCCGACCCGTGGAGCGAACGCTCCATCGCCGCCGAGCTGGAAAATCCACTGAGCCTGTGGCTGGTGGCAACGGACGGTGAAGGCCAAATTCTGGGCTATATCGGTTCTCAGAGCGTTGTGCCCGAGGCGGATGTGATGAATTTGGCAGTGGCACCGGAGGCTAGACGGCAGAAAATAGCCGCTGGGCTGCTTTATGCGCTGTCCGAGCGGCTCTATCAGCGCGGCGTGCGGAGCCTTTTTCTGGAAGTTCGCGTCTCCAACGAGCCCGCGCTCGCGCTTTACCGCAGCGCGGAATTTGAAGCTGTGGGCAGACGACCGAAATATTATGTAAACCCAACAGAGGACGCCCTCATTTTGAGAAAGGAGCTTTGCGATGCTGATTTTATCCGTTGAATCCTCCTGCGACGAGACGGCGGTCGCCGTGGTTCGCGATGGCCGGGAGGTTTTGTGCGACTGCATTTCCTCTCAGATCGCCCTGCACCGCATCTATGGCGGCGTGGTGCCGGAGATCGCCTCGAGAAAGCACATGGAGGCCATCTATGCGCTGGCGGATGAGGCTCTCTTGCGTGCCGAAATCACCCGCAGCGACATTGACGCCATCGCCGTGACCTATGCGCCGGGACTCATTGGCGCGCTGCTCGTCGGCGTGAATTTTGCCAAGGCCGCTGCTCTGGCTCTGGACAAGCCCCTCATTCCCGTGCACCATATCCGCGGACATATTGCCGCAAACTACATCGCCTATCCCGATTTAAAGCCGCCGTTTCTCTGCCTTGTCGTCTCCGGCGGGCACACCATGCTGGTGGACGTGAAGGACTATACGGACATGGAAATTCTGGGCTCGACCCGGGACGATGCGGCAGGTGAGTGCTTTGACAAGGTCGCCCGCGTGCTGGATATGCCCTATCCGGGCGGTGCCGCGCTGGACAGGGCGGCCATTGGCGGTGACGATACGCGCTATCCTTTGCCGCACACCAAGCTCTCCGGAAACCCCTTGGATCTGTCCTTTTCCGGCCTTAAGACGGCGGCGGTCAACCTCATCCACAACGCCCGTCAGAAGGGCGAAGAAATCGCCGTGAGTGACCTGTGTGCGTCCTTTTCCGCTGCCGTGAGCGAAATGCTGGTGCCCAGAGCGATGCTGGCTCTGGAGCAGACCGGACGGCAAACGCTGGCCGTCGCCGGTGGCGTGGCTGCAAACAGTCGCATCCGTGGCGATTTGACGCGGGAATGTGAAAAACGCGGCGTCCGCCTGTGTCTGCCGCCGTTGTCCCTCTGCGGAGACAACGCCGCCATGATCGGCGCACAGGGCTATTATGAATTTCTGGCCGGAAATCTTGCCGACCAGACCCTCAACGCCTACGCCACGAAATCCTTCGAGGGCGAACGGCTGTGAGCTCGGGAAGCTCTGATTCAATCGGCAAGAGCGGGCGGAAAAAGACCCGCTGATTTATTCAGAGATTTCTAG
>CAZPRA010000124.1:0-4346 GCA_964588975.1 uncultured Oscillospiraceae bacterium
ATGGTTCAATAAAGCAAATAACGTTCAGCCCCGGCGCACACGCTGCGCCGGGGCTGAGAGCGTCAAAGAGCCCCCATATGTCGTTGCAACTCGCTAAGAGCCGCCGCAAGCGGCGATTGCTCGCTTGCACACCCACTGCGGCGGGTGTGCGCACTGGTGCGACAATGACAATTACGAAGCTTTTTAAAAGCTGAGGGGTTGTAAAAAAGTCTCTGAGTAAAAAGCAGGCTGCACCGGAAGGAACAGTCTGCAAAATATTTGTGTATGGAAAGAACTGGTTTTGTAGCAGGATCAGTCCTTTGGTGGTATAACCTGTACAAATACCACCGAAAGAAACTGGCTACTCAAAAAGCTGCGTAAATTCTTCCACAAATTAACCCCAAGATATTGTAAAATTCCTTAGGGATGCGAGTGTGCGTAGCACACGGGATTTCAGATTGAGCATTTCAATCTGAAATCAGTATCAGAAAGTTTTCCACAGCTCAAAAATGCTGCATAGACGAACGGAGGATCCCATTCCCGGAATCCTCCATTTTTCTCGGACTGTTATTTTACAGCCCCGTTTCATGAAAAGTTGTCTACTTTTCATGAAACAATAGTATCAAGGGATCTCCAGACACAATCTTTCCCCGGAGCGGTAGACCTCCACTGCAATTCCCCGTTCCCGGCAATGGCCGCCCACTGCCGTCCAGTAGCTTCCCATATCCGTCACGGCGCTTCCTCCAATGGACAAAAGCACGTCTCCCACCTGAAGGCCGGCCTTTTCCGCATTGCCGTTTTTGGTCAGACGGTTGATGACCATGCCGCCGGGCAGATCCCAATAGGCTCTTTGCACCTCGTCCAGCTCTGCCACTTCCATACCAAAGGAGGCCGGATCGTCCAAAGAGCCATAGCAGACCAGCTCACCTGCCAGAGAAATGGCCTCGCTGATGGGAATGGCGCTGCCGGTGACGGTGCCAAAGGCGACCAGTTGCCCGTCTCCGTCCAGCAGCAGGCCGCCCTCTCCGCAATCCATGCGGAACACTCTGCGCTCCATGCCGCCAATATTCTGCCAACTGTCCTCCACGGAGATCTCAATGCAATTGGCTCCCCCCAGTCCCCCGGCAAACAGATAGAGACTGTCTCCGATGGAAACGCTGTCGCTGGGGGCATAGGCTGCCGGGGTCAGTTCTTCCGCCTCGATTTTCACCACCGCCAGATCCGCCGTCAGATCCACTCCGGCGGTGCTGGCGGGATAGACCCGGCCATCACTGAGGGTGACGATCAGCTCCCCTCCTTTTTCCAGGGGCATGGCGTTGGTGAGGATATAGCCATTGGTGCTGAGAATGACGCCGGTGCCGGTCTCGTCGCCCGCCGTTATGGTGGCAAAACCGGAAGCGGCCGCCGTCCAGAGGGACTCCGGGCTTTGGCTTTCCGGCGCCTCATCCTCGCTGCCGGTGGTGTCCGGGGGAGAATTCTGGATGGCTGGCTCTGCCGTGACGCGCTGGGTGCCAATGCGCAGGAAAAAGCCCGCTGTGAGCAGATTGGTGCCCAGAAGCACGCCCAAAAGGGCGACAATCAGCGGTGCCCGGGAATGTTCCACAGGCGGCCTTCCGGTGCCGTAGGAATCCGGCATCTGCTGCGGCTGGCGTTGCGTCATGGCGTGTTCTCCTTTCCTAAAGTCCAAAATCAGTTGCCCAAAGGCATGGTAAAGGTAAATTCCGTTCTGCCGTCTCGACTGGTCACGAAGATATCTTCGCCGTGGGCATTGACGATGGTCTTTACGATATAAAGCCCAAGGCCGACGCCGTCGCGGTCATCGGAACGGCTCTTATCCGTTTTGTGGAAACGGTCAAAGAGCAAGGGCAGCTCCGCCGGGGCAATGGTCGGGCCGGTATTTCCAACGGTGATGACTGCCTTTCCCTCCCGGCTGTCCGCCCGAATCCAAAGGCTGCCGCCTTCGTTTACAAATTTTACGCTGTTGTCCAGAAGATTATACAAAACCTGCGTCACCGCGTCGGGCAGAGCGTGAACCGTTATGCCGTATTCCGGCATTCGGATGTCCACCGTGAGGTTTTTACGGTTGATGCGCTGCTCAAAGCTCAAAAGCGCCTGACCCGCCGCCTCGCAGATGTCGAAATCCACGCGACTTTCCTCGGGAATGCCCTGATCCCGCAGACGGGACACATCCAGCATATTGCGCACCAGCCGGGAAAGACGCCTTGCCTCCGTGGAGACAAGCTCCATATAATAGCGGTATTTTTCCTCCGGGATGGTACCATCGAGCATACCGTCCAGATAGCCCGCAATGGTGGTCATGGGGGTTTTCAGCTCATGGGACACATTGGCCACAAATTCCTGACGAACGGTGTCGGAATTTTGCAGAGCGATGCTCATATTGTTAAAGGCAACGGCAAGTTCCTCGATTTCCTCATTGTGGTGCCCCGTGGGAACCCGCACCTGATAGTTGCCCCGGGCGATTTGCCGGGCAGCCAAGGCCATCTCCTGAATGGGATTTGTCTCCCGGCGGGTGAGAAAAGGCGTGGTCAGAAGCGCGATCAAAAGAACCAGAAGTGCAGTCAGGGCAAAGATACGTAGGGTCTTCGCCGTCAGTTCCGAAAGGCTGGTGCGCTCAACGGAGACGACCACAATACCCAGCTCCACTCCGCTTTGGGTCTGCGCCGGGATCGCAATGGCAAGGCGATTTTCCCCGTACAGACGTGTTGCGGCCGAGTCCACCCGCACGCAGTCATTGCGCATCACGCTGCGTGCCGTGCTTTTTCCGATGCTGCGACCGATATGCTCACACTGCTGGATCTCCTGCGAGCAGAGAATGACCTCGCCATCCGTATTGCAAACAAGGATGTCATTCTCCGAAGAAAGCGCCGCCACGGACAGGTTGGTTCGAAAGTCCCAACTGTTCAGATAGGCCACGGAATATGCCTGCAAAAGCGCATTGACCGACTGGGCGGTACTGTAAAGGGAATCCACACGTTCCTCCGTGACATAGCGGCTGAACAGCGCCCAGAAGGAAACGCCAATGAGCACCATGGTGCAAAACAGCAGGCATAAAATCAGCGCAAGATGGCGCCGAAAGGTGGTGTTCATTGCTCTCTCGCCTCGAATTTATAGCCCACAGACCAGACCGTTTTCAGCTCCCACTGGTCAGAGATCCCTTCCAGCTTTTCCCGCAGACGCTTGATGTGCACGTCCACCGTGCGGGTGTCACCGAAATAGTCAAAGCCCCAGACCTCGTCCAGAAGCTGGTTGCGGGTGTAGACCCGGTTGGGCGAAGATGCCAGATGGTACAAAAGCTCCATTTCCTTGGGCGGCGTGGGCACCTTTTTCCCGTCTACCGTCAGCTCGAAGGCGTCCATGTCGATGACCAGCTTGTCAAAGGTCAGGCGGCGGGAAGCCTTTTCCGGCTCCACTCCGCTGCGGCGAAGCACCGCCTCGATACGCGCCAGAACCTCCTTCATCTCAAAGGGCTTGGTGATATAATCGTCCGCCCCCTGTTTCAGGCCGTTGACCTTGTCTTCCGTCTCGCTTTTGGCCGTGAGCATGATGATGGGTGTTTTCGATTCGCTGCGGATGCTGCGGCAGACGCCCCATCCGTCCAGTCCGGGCAGCATCACGTCCAGAAGCACCAGACAGGGCTGGGTCTCCCGGAATTTTTCCACACCCTTGAGCCCGTCGGCGGCAATGACCGCCTCGTAGCCCTCTTTTTCCAGATATAAACGGAGCAGATCCGCAATGTTGCGGTCGTCCTCTACGATAAGTACCTTTTTTGCCATGAGGATCCCTTCCTTCTTTTAGTTGTTTTATTATAGCCCATATTTCACCGTTTTGGTGAATAAATTGTAAAAAACGCAGAAAAACTTTCCGCTTTCGTCACTTCTGGCGCAAAAGGAAGAAATATCCCGCTTTATCCGTCGATTGGTGCTTGAAATCTTCCCCTTTGTGTGTTAAGATACAGGCGTATCAGAGCGCGTGGATGCTGCCCATCTGCGCGAAAGAAATATATTTAAGGAGGCAATCATCATGAATGTTGCTGAAATCATGGAAAAGCGCAACGCGTTTTCGTTTGAGGTTTTCCCGCCCAAGACGGACGTAGGCATGGAAAAGCTCTGCGGTGAGGGCGGCGTTCTCGACCAGCTCTACACGCTCAACCCCGACTACATCTCCTGCACCTATGGCGCCGGTGGCACCAATGTGGGCAAAAATCTGGAAGTCCTGGACAAAATCGTCAAGGACGGCAAGTGCGCCGGTGTGACGCACTTCACCTGCATTGGCAACACCAAAGAAGGCATTAAAGAACAGCTCCAGACCTATCTGGACCACGGAATTAACCACATGCTGGCCCTCCG
>CAZPRA010000125.1:0-2686 GCA_964588975.1 uncultured Oscillospiraceae bacterium
TGCCCGAAATCCCCGGCGAAGGCGGTTTCAGCCGAACAGTCCGGCGCGATCCAGCAGCACCAGCACCCGCACGGCGTCTTCGCCCAGATCCAGCACGGTTTCTTCGCCTGTTCCGCTCTTGCCGTGCAGGATGTTCCGCGCCAGAAGTTTTTCCAGCGTCTGGCGGTAGTCTTCGCTCTGAATGTCTTTTAACATTTCATATCGCAATTCCGGTCCCTCCAATCCGTAGTATTCTCCCAGCAAGGCGGCCTCAGCCTGTGCCAGACGGTAAAGGTTTTCGTCCTGCAAGAGCCACTCGGTGCGCTGGGGATGGGTGTGGAAGCTGTGCTCCAAAAGCAGCGCCGTCACACCAAAGGCGGCGGCATGGCGAATCACGCCGTAATAATCCGCGTCTCCGGCGGAATTATAGCGGCAGACGGCACTTGGCTGCTGGACAGTTCCCATCACGCTGGCGATGAGCTCGGCCATGGCCTGCGCCAGCTCCTGACCCCGCCGGGAAACGGGGTAGTAGACGCGCACGTGATCGACCGTGCTGCTGCACCCAGACGAGCCGATAGCGTTGGTGTGCAGGCTCAGAACCAGTGAGCAGCCACGAGCCGTCCGTGCGCGCTCATACAGGCCGGGATTGTCCTGCACCTGCTTACGGGTGCAGACCACTTGAAAGCCATAGCGTTCCAGCTCCGCCTTCAGAAATTTTTGCAGCAGGAACATCCGCTCTCCTTCGAAATAGCGGCTGTCTGCGGGGCTTTGATTTTGGCCGACGCTATGCCCGGCGTCAAGGCAGATCTTCATGCGGTTTTTCCTCCGTTCTTTTCAAACTGTGTGCCGAAATAGAAGCTCACCACAACGGTGTAGACGGTCAAAAATTCCTGCGCGGAAACTCTGCCGCGAAGCGCCAGAATTCCGAACACCGCCGTGGTCAGCAGGGTCACGAGGGACTTAATGCTGAGCAGTGCCTTCAATTTCTCCGTCAAATTCCTTTCACCTCCTCCAGATCGCTGAGCCGATGGTTGACCACCTTGAGCTTTTCCTCCAAGACAGGGATCCGCTCGGTGAAGGCGCTTTGCCTGTCCACCTTTTTCTCCAACTGACCCAGCCGATAGTTTGTCAGCTTGGAGGAGGCCAGAATTCCGCCCAGAGAGCCCAAAAGTGTGCCCGCCAGAGACAACAGCGCCACTGTGATTTCGCTTTCCATGCCATTCACCTCCTCAAACTTTGGCGCTGGCGGAGAAAAATTGCCCCAAAACGTGCAACAGTTGCAAAAAACGGGAAAATATGATAAACTAAAAATATGAAAGGAGGTTTTTGGGATGAAGGTCAACACCAAGCTTGCCATTCAGGACTCTTTCCGGCGGCTTTTGCGCAGCAAGACCCTCGACCGGATCACTGTCCGGGACATCGTGGAGGACTGTGGCCTGACCCGGAACACCTTTTACTATTACTACGAGGATATCTACGACCTTTTTGATGACTATCTGGACACGCAAATGCAGCTCGTTTTGGCGCAGCTTCCGGAGGAAGGCCCCTGGGAAGATGCCCTTTTGCGGCTGATGGCGGTGCTCATCGACTCGCCGCGCACCGGTCGGCATATTTTCTGCTCCAAAAAGCGTGACACCCTGCGGCAATATCTGAGCCGCTTTCTTGCAACGGTTCTGGAACGTTACATTGCACAGCAGGAGGAGTCTGTCACCCTGAACGCCGATGACCGTCGCCTGATTTGCGACGCTTGCAGTCATGCCATCTACGGTCTTTTGGAGCAATGGGTCACGGGCCCGGACGCGCCGCTTTTGCAGGAGCAGCTCCGGCGGGTCACCTGCTGCTTTGACGGCACCATCCGTCACGCACTGCGCTATTGCGCCGAACATCCCAGAAAAAAGGAGAAGCCTTATGAAGCGTAATTTGGGCGTCGTGAAAAGCGCCAAGATCACAAATGTTATCTCAGCCGGGCTGATGTTCCTGTCCGGCCTTGTGCTGCTGCTGTTTCCCAATCTGGACAAGCTGCCCGCGCAGCGGTTCCTCTTAGGAAGTCTCTTTGCGCTGGTGGGCGCAACCAAGCTGTTCGGCTATTTTTCCAATGACCTTTACCGTCTGGCTTTTCAGTTTGACCTGGCCATTGGAAGCCTGTGTGAGCTTTTGGCGCTGCTTTTGCTCTTTTTCACGCAGCGGATATGGGTGCTGATGCCGACGCTGATCTCCGTTTATGTGATTTTGGACTCCCTGTTCAAGATCCAGACGGCGCTCGATGCACGCCGCTTTGGAATGAGACGCTGGCTGTGGATGCTTTTATCGGCGGCAGTTTTGTGCGTGGCCGGTGGCTTTGCCCTGTGCTCCGTGCTCAAGGAGCTGTTCCGTCCAGCCGCAGCCGTCGGCGTCGCGCTGATGACCGCCGGTCTGGTGAACGCCTTTATCACCGCCTATACCGTCCGGGTTCGCGCCCGGAAGAAAAACCTCTCCGACCGCTACGGCACAGAGGACGATTGACGAAAAAGCAAGCAGCCCGGAGCACGGTCACGCACCGCCAGGCTGCTTGTTTGTTTAAACCGATACCATTCTTAATTGTAAGCACCCTCGACCAACGCACGGTAGGGGCCGATGCCCACATCGGCCCGCCGTAGGCACCTTCGACCAACACACGGTAGGGGCCGATGCCCACATCGGCCCGCCGTAGGCACCTTCGACCAACACA
>CAZPRA010000125.1:2786-4325 GCA_964588975.1 uncultured Oscillospiraceae bacterium
GCCGTAGGCACCTTCGACCAACACACGGTAGGGGCCGATGCCCACATCGGCCCGCTGTAGGCACCCTCTCCGCCCAGTGTGCGCACTGGGCGCCTCTCCCGAAGGGAGAGGCAAGGACTTTCGCAAAGCTGCGGTTTCGGATTGCCGCATCAGCCTTCGGCGCAGGTCAGCAGCATATGGGCAAGCTGGCGGGCGAAAAACTCCCCGGAACGGAGCGCTTCTTCCAGCGTGTTTCCCGCCGAGCCGACCTCCAAAAGCATGGAATAGGGCGTCATGTGCTCGTTAAAGCGGCTGGCACATACCGACAGCTCCCGGAACACGCCGGGGGCTTCTTTTTCGGCCAAGGTCTGCAATTTCAGCGCTGCAGACAGGTTCCCGCGCCAATTCGGATGGCTCAGGCCACCCTGATCCGTGCCCATGACCAGCATGAGCTTCGCCGCCGGCTGCCCATCCAGTTCGCAGCGCAGCGCTATCTCGCCACCAGCACCGTCGGAGACGGCGTCCCGGTGCACGTCGATCACCATCTGTATGCTTGGATATGCCTCCAGATAGCGTGCGATCACCTCACCCGTGCGGCGATAGGCGTCGTTATAACCCGGCAAGTCGTTCAGCGTCGTGTCATGAAGTGTGACAATTCCAAGCGCATTCAGGCAGTCCGCGATCGTCTGCCCCACGCGAACCACATTATAATTGGTATCCGCAGTGCGATAAGCACTGGTCTGCTCATAGCCAGTTTCCGCCGTCGGGGTATAAGCCTCCGTCGCGTGCGTGTGGATGATGAGCACAAGCGGCTCGCTTTCGCTCATTGTTATCTTAAGCGGCGCAAGCAGAAGCGCCTGCTGGTCAAATTCTGCATTGCAGCGGTTGTCCACAGACACCAAAGCGCTGTCTGCCGGAGAAAAAATCGCCGTTTCCCGCTCAGGCAGTGAGTAGTATAACGGTGCATAGGTAGACTCAGCCGAAATGCTCTCAGGCGCTTCGCTCTGCGCCGAAACAAGAACCTCTGGGCTTTGGGCAAAACTCCAACCGTCCGCCAGGCGAAACACCACCGCCGTAAGCAGTAATGCAAAGCAGACCCAGCGAACCGACCTTTGAAAGCGCGCTTTTGTAGCCATACGATCAACTCCTGTAGCAAGCATATGCGCGCTTTGGTGGAAAAAGAACGCGTTTTCCCGCCTTGGACGGCTTTTGTGAAAAGTCACCCAAAATTGACAAAAAATCCGAAAAAATCATCCGCAAATTCTGAGCCGTTGTCTGCTGTAATGGTTCTGAACACCCGGCTGAACTGCTCCCCGTCCTCAGCCGTTAAATGCTTTCCCTTCTTGCGTTCTGGCGGATTTGTGATTTAATCATGCTTGTCCATAGTGGTTGTATCCTTTCGTGGCGAATGGTGTTGGGGGAACTTCATTTTACCACAAATCTAACCACTATGGATCTTTTTTCTCAGGTGTTCAATTTGATTTTACAATTAACCAAAAAACTTTTTTTCTTGCACGGGAGCAGGCTTTATGTTATAGTAACTTTGATAAACAAAAAGAG
>CAZPRA010000126.1:0-4311 GCA_964588975.1 uncultured Oscillospiraceae bacterium
TACCCAATAAGAAGGAGAACCATAATTGTTGGAAAACGCAAAACGCAACAAAATAAAAATTTTGTTGCGTTTTGCGTTCCGATCGTGTATAATACCAATATAAGGATGGCTGGAGTGTCAGTGATGTGAGGTTTCTGGCACACTGAGCAAGGTATGCTTTTTCCATTGGCGCCTTGGGTGCGCTTGCCGAGTTCCGGTAGCGCGTACAATTCACATCTGATACGCTTGCGCAGTTCAAGCAAGCGCTTACTGTTCGCATCTAAGCTGTTTCGTTGCTGACAGAAAGTGTCATTGCACTTGCGTTATCCATTGTGTCAGACGCACTGCCGTGGCGTTTCTTATTACTGATGTCAGACACGCTGCTGCCCGGTGCCGACCATTCGTCCTTTCTTTGCGTAATCACAGTGCTGCATTCCGGCAGCCACATTCAGGAGGTTTTCCATGCAAAGCTATTCCGATGCGCCGCAGGTTTTGCGGGAATTTCTATCATACCACGAGACGATCAAGGGTCAATCCAGACAGACGATCTCGGAATACTATCTCGATTTGCGGATGTTTCTTCGCTTTATGAAACTGATGAAGGAGGAAATGCCATATAACACGGATTTAGAGTCGATATCCATTAAAGATGTGAATCTTGAATTTATAAAAACAATAACAATTACTAATATTTTTGATTTTCTCTCTTACCTTGCAAACGACCGCAAGACCGAGGAATTTACTTCACCGGGCATCGGTGCGGCGGCTCGAGCCAGAAAGCTTTCTGCCATCAAGTCTTTTTACAAATATCTCACGGTGCGGACGAAACAGCTTACGGAAAACCCGGTGAAAGATGTAGAATTTCCTAAAATTCGCCGTTCCCTACCCAAATATCTGACTCTGGAGGAGTCAAAACGGCTCCTTTCTGCCGTTTCCGGCCCAAATTCCGCCCGGGATTATGCAATTCTCATGCTCTTTTTAAATTGCGGGATCCGGCGCAGTGAGTTGGTAAATTTGAACATTTCCGACGTCTCGGAAGACCGGATTCGGGTTAGCGGCAAGGGCAACAAGGAGCGGATCGTCTATTTTGGCACTCCCTGCAAGGCCGCCATTGATGCCTATCTGGTGCAGCGGCAAAAGAAAACCCTAACCGATAACCGGGCGCTGTTCGGTTCGGCCAAGGGAAATCGCCTGAGCGTCACTGCAGTGCACCGGCTGGTGAAAAAGCATATGCTGGCCGCCGGACTGGACGCGAACCAGTTTTCTGCGCACAAGCTGCGGCACACGGCGGCAACGCTCATGGTTGGAAATGGCGTGGACATCAAAACCGTGCAGGAGGTCCTCGGCCACGAGCACCTGAACACCACGGAAATTTACACCCACATTGAAAGCACAGAACTGAAAATTGCGGCAGAGGCCAATCCCCTCTCCCGCTTGGAGGTTAGAAATGAAGACACTTCTGATTTTTGATTTGGACGGCACCCTACTGGACACTCTGGCCGATTTGCGTGCCAGTGTGAATTTTGCCCTGAAAAAGTTCGGATTTTCAGAAAGAAGTATGGAACAGGTGCGAAAATCCGTAGGGCACGGTTTGAAATATCTGGCAGCCACTTCCCTGCCAGACGGCACCCCGGAAGAAACGGTAGAGGCAGTTCTGGCAGAACTGCGCAGTTATTACCGGGAGCATTATCACGACAAGACCAGACCTTACCCCGGCATTTTGCCCCTTTTGCAGAAATGCAAGCAGGCGGGCTATTCCATGGCGCTGGTCTCCAACAAGCCCCATCCCATGGTTGCGCAGTTACACAGCCTGTTTTTTGCCCACGATATCTCCTACTATGCCGGAGAAAAACCGGGGGTTGCCAGAAAGCCTGCGCCGGACGCGGTTTTTCAGGCCATGGCGCATTTTTCCGCCGAATGTCACAACGCGGTCTATATCGGTGACAGCGAGGTGGACGTCCTGACTGCAAAAAACGCAGGACTTCCCTGCTTGTGCGTCACATGGGGCTTTCGCACGGAACAGGAGCTCAAAACCTCCTGCAAGGAGCCTCTTTGCCTCTGCCCGAACCCGGAAGCACTCTGGGCACAGATCTGCGCCTTACAGACACACGGCGATGGCCTCACGGACATTACGCACTCTTAGCAGTTCCAATCCCTCCGGCACGGCGATGTCCTGTGTGCCGCTGCGGGGAATGACGCATTGGGTGAAGCCCATTCTTCTCAGCTCATTCAGCCTTTGGCTCAGGCGGTTCACGGCACGGATCTCTCCCGTCAGGCCGATTTCCCCAATGGCCGCCAGCGTATCGGAGATGGGCTTGTCCTGCGCAGCGGAGGCAATGGCCAGCGCAACGGCCAAATCTGCCGCAGGCTCGTCCAGACGAAGACCGCCGATCACGTTGAGATAAACATCTACCGCAGAAAAGCGCAGACCGCCCCGTTTTTCCAGCACGGCCAGAAGCATCGCTGCCCGATTATAGTCAAAGCCATTGGCCGAGCGGCGGGGCATGGAAAGCGTGGACGGCGAAACCAACGCCTGAACCTCCGCAAGCAGCGGTCGGCTACCTTCCATCACGCAGGCAACGCAGGTTCCAGGAGTGGACAGCGGTCTGCCGGAGAGCAGCATTTCCGATGGGTTCGGCACCTGGGCAAGACCCGTATCCAGCATTTCAAACACGCCGATCTCGTTGGTGGAGCCAAAGCGGTTTTTTGCCGCACGAAGAAGACGGTAAGAAGTGTGGGTCTCGCCCTCAAAATACAGAACACAGTCCACCATGTGCTCCAAAACCTTGGGGCCTGCAATGGCGCCCTCTTTGTTCACATGCCCCACCAAAAACACGGTGACGCCGCTGGACTTGCTATATTGCAGCAGACGCATGGTGCAATCCCGCACCTGCGTGACAGAACCGGCGGAAGCCGGTTTTTCTGCGGAATAGATGGTCTGGACGGAGTCCACAATGAGAACATCCGGTTTGGTCTGCTCCGCAGCGGCAAGAATGGTCTCCAAGTTGGTCTCGCAAAGCAGATACAGCTCCGGGCAGTTCAGTCCCAAACGCTGTGCGCGGAGCTTGAGCTGGTTTTCGCTTTCCTCGCCGGACAGATACAGCACCCGCTGCTCTTTGGTGATCTGGGCGCAGATTTGCAGCAAAAGCGTAGATTTTCCAATGCCCGGAGCGCCGGAAACCAGCACCAGTGAGCCTCGGACGGCGCCGCCGCCCAGCACCCGGTCTGCCTCGCCCATTCCGGTGGAAAAGCGCAGCGTAGCGTCCTCCTGAATTTCTGTCAGGCGCTTCGGCTTTGCACCGGGGCGAAATGCGCCGAAACTTTCGTTTCTTCCCACAGGTGCCGGAGTGTATTCCTCCAGCGTGTTCCACTGGCCGCAGGAAGCGCATTTTCCTGCCCATTTGGGAAACTCGCTGCCGCAGTTTGTGCAGACATAAACCGTCTTAGACTTCATTGGTATCCTCCAAATACGCCAACACACCCCCGGCGATGGCGGCGGTCAGCTTTTTCTGATAGCTGCTGTCCCGCAGCAGCAGTTCCTCGGCAGAATTGGACAAAAATCCGCATTCCACCAATATTGCCGGGCAGCTTACGTGCTCAAGCAGATAGATGTCCGAGGCTACTTTGCACTGGCGGTGGTTCTTTGTGTCTACATGGGTAGCGATGCTGCTTTGCACCAGCTCGGCCCATTGGTCGCTTCCCTGTGCATAAAACACCTGTGCACCCCGATACTGGCTTTGAGAAAAGTAGTTTTGATGGATGCTGAGAAGCAGGGCATTGGGCGTTTCATTGACCAGACGCACCCGCTGATGGAGATCCGACACTTTTTTCTGAGCGATGGTGTCCCCCTCCGTGTAGACGGAAACATCCGTCTGGCGGATCATTCGGGTTCGGACACCGAGAAAATGAAGCAGGTCGTTCAGCCGCAGGGAAATTTCCAGATTGAGCTGGCTTTCATGAAGCCCCGTGACCGAAACAGCACCGCCGTCCTCTCCGCCGTGACCCGGGTCGATGACCACGGTGTGGCGCTCTGGCAGGGCTTCTGCGTCCACCGCAAGCAGACTTACCCCTCTGGAAATCAGCACCGCGCCCAAAATCACTGCGGTGCAGACAAAAATACAAAACGGAACATAACGTTTCAACTGTAGCATGACAGCACCCCCGCATAAGCCTATGCGCCAGGTCTGCCGCTTACCAGTTTATTTTACCATATTTTTTCCCGCTGTCAATGCTATACCGGCTTGGTAATGCCGGTGCGGCGTTCTTTGGACAGTCCGCCGGCCAAAACCGTTTCTTCTCCCACAAACCGCGCTCTGCGCACGATTCCCTCTC
>CAZPRA010000127.1:0-4266 GCA_964588975.1 uncultured Oscillospiraceae bacterium
TGTCAAAAAGACTTTTTTGACAAGCTGCCTAAGCACCCTGAGCCATCCGGCGCAGGGTGCTTTTGAAAAAAGTGGACAATTGTCCTTTTTTTCTCATTTTCCTCTGTGGTATAATCTAAATGAAGATAAAACTACACTGCTAAAAAGGAGGAAGTCATGTCCATTATTAAAGACATTACCCTGAAGGATGAGGGGCACCAGCGGATCGAATGGGTCAGCAAGCATATGCCCGTGCTGAACGCCATTGGCGACCGCTTTGAGCGCGAAAAGCCCTTCGCTGGGAAGAAGATCGCCCTTTCCATCCATCTGGAGGCCAAGACCGCATATCTGGTCAAAACACTGGCTCGTGGCGGCGCAGAAGTGTTCGTCACCGGCTCAAACCCGCTGTCCACGCAGGACGCCGTTTGCGCGGCGCTGGTGGATGACGGCTTCACCGTCCATGCCATTCACGGCTCTGACCGGGAGCAGACGGTCGACCTTTGGAAAAAGACGCTTTCCTGCCATCCCGACATTGTCATTGACGACGGCTCCGACCTGATCAACCTCCTTCTGGGAGATTGCAAGGACTATGCCGACCGGGTCATTGGCGGCTGCGAGGAGACGACTTCCGGCGTGCAGCGGCTTCGGGGCTGGCAGCGCACCGGACGCCTGACTTTCCCTGTGATGGCGGTCAACGACGCGCGCTGCAAGAGCTTTTTTGACAACACCTACGGCACCGGCCAGAGCACCTGGGACAGCATTATGCGCACCACCAATCTCCAGCTCAACGGCAAGACCGTCGTTGTGGCGGGCTATGGCTATTGCGGACGCGGTGTGGCGGAGATCGCCCGCGGTCTGAACGCGCAGGTGATCGTCACGGAAATCGACCCCGTCAAGTCCATTCTGGCCATTATGGACGGCTACCGTGCCATGTCCATGGCGGAGGCTGCGCCTCTTGGCGATGTGTTCGTCACGCTGACGGCCTGCTGCGACGTGATCCGGCCGGAGCATTTTGCCGTGATGAAGGACGGCGCCATTGTTGCCAACGCCGGGCATTTCAACTGCGAGATCGACTTGGACGGTCTGCGGGAAATGTCCACGGAGAAATTTGAGCAGCGGAAGAATCTGGACGGCTACCGTCTTCCCAATGGCCGGGTGATTTCCGTGGTTGCCGATGGCGGCCTGTGCAACATTGCGGCGGCGGACGGCCATCCCGTGGAGATCATGGATATGTCATTTGCACTTCAGGCCTCCGGCGCGGAGTACATTTTGAAAAACGCAGGAAATCTGGCTCCGGCCGTGCACAACATTCCCGAGGCGATCGACCGCTATGTGGCCGAGCTGAAGCTGAAAGCCTTCGGCGGCAGCTTCGACGTGCTCAGCGAAAAGCAAAAGGCATACCTGGCCGGCCATTAATACTATTATTCAATTGAAAGAGTTTCTGCGCCCTGTCGGGCTATCAAAAGCAGCCATTTGAAAATGTCTACATTTGAAAGAAACTCAGTATAAACCCGTCTTTTGTCCGGCAGAGCCCGGGCGGAATAAATAAAAAGGAGTTTCGTCATGAAAAAAATTCTCAGCATCATTCTTTGCCTTGCGACGGTTATCGGCATTTTTGGCATTACCGCGACCGCAGTAAGCGCATCCGACTTCACGGACGTCAGCGAAAACGACTGGTTCTTCGATGAGGTCAGCTACGTGGTCGAAGAAGGCCTGTTCAACGGCATCTCCGCCACCAGCTTTGCACCCCAGAGCAGCATGACCCGTGGCATGATCGTTGCGATCCTGCACCGTCTTGCCGGCGAACCCGAGACCGACGCGGAAAACGCCTTCCTGGACGTTCCTGCCGACGCCTACTATGCCAAGGCTGTGGCATGGGCAAGCCATGCCGAAGTTGTCATGGGCACTTCCAAGACCACCTTCTCTCCGGACGAAAACGTCACCCGTGAGCAGGCTGTCAGCATGATCTACCGCTATCACACCGTTTATCGTGGCTGCGGCGATGTGGGCGGCAAGGCTCTTGACGAGTTCAAGGACGCCGCAAGCGTTTCTTCCTATGCTGAAAAGGCCATGCAGTGGGCTTACGGCAACGGCATCCTCAACGGCAACGACGGCAATATCCTCCCCCAGAACAGCGTGACCCGCTGTGAGCTGGCCGCTCTGATCTGCCGCTACATCAGCTTTGCCGAGCAGGAAAAGCGTGCAGATATGCGCATCGTCTGCCTGGCGCCTTCCATGGTCGAGGTCGTCTATGCCCTTGGCTACGGCGATTGCATCGTCGGCTGGTCGGCCTACACCGACTATCCCGTTGCCGCAACGGAGACCGAAGGCTATCAGCCCTATCAGTACTACTACTACACCAACACCGAAGACTTTGACGTCGATTACGAGCTGGGTCGCGTAGCCGGCGAAGACGGCGAATACAAGGCCGTTGCCACCGTTTCCAAGTTCTATGACTACAATGCCGAGATCCTCGAAGCACTGAACCCGACGCTGGTTCTGTGCGAAGGCTCCGAGCAGGAAAACTGGATGAACCCGGAAAGCGACGCCTATCTGTGCGACAAGTACAACGCCTACTGCTTCACCCCGGAAAGCATCGACGAGATCTATGACATGATGATCGAAGTCGGTGAACTGCTTGGCTGCAAGGAATATGCCGAGGAGCTGGTCGCCGGTTACTATCAGCGCATCGAGGAGATCAAGGCCATCACCTCCGAGCTGACGCCCATCCGTACTTATTTTGAGATCGCTCACCAGTCCGACTATGGCGAATGGGGCAAATACGGCCCTTACACCGAAGGCGGCGACACGCCCTTTGACGAGATGATTCAGATCGCCGGCGGCGAAAACCTGTTCTCCGACGGAGAAGGCTACATCAACCTCTATCAGGAATACGGCGAGGATGCCTTCGCTGAGATCGTTTCGCGTAACCCGCAGGTCATCATGTCTCCGTACTGGCCCGGCGCCTATGATTTCGAAGTGACCTCTCTTTACGAAATCATGACCCGTCCCGGCTTCTGCGACACCGAAGCCGTCCAGACCGGCCGCGTTTACTACTATGACTCCAGCCTGATGAAGCGCTTTGGCCCGCGTACCATCACCGCCATTGAAAAGCTGGCTTATTTGCTCCATCCCTACTATTTCGACAATCCCGAGAATTCCGTTTCTCCCTGGGAGCTGGGTAAGATCGACGTTGCCGAAAACTTCCCGGAACCGCTTGACTGATTCCAAAACACCATTTACAGCGGGGTCGCAAGACCCCGCTGTAGGTGCTATTTTCTTCAGGCTGTCAAGAAACGTAATTTTTGACGTTTCAGAGGGAAGAAAAGTGTGAAAGGAAACCGTCAGGGTGTCCTTTCACGTTCAATCACCCGCCCGCAGGCGACAAAATTGCAAAATATAACTTTACAAATTCTATTTTGCAATTTTGAAAGTAGCTTGTCAAAACGACTTTTTTGGCAAGCTGGCTATTTCCTTGAAAGGAGTGCATCCGATCTATGCGCCAGCATATTGCACAAACCATGCTCAACACCATCCCGAAAGAGCTTCTGGAACAGGCTCAGTTCCTGAAATACCCCCAAGGCGCGTATATCAAGCGCTCCGGTTCCTCCTTCTGCCATTTCTGCATCCTTGCCAAGGGCACGGCCAAGCTGATCTATGACGACGCGGAAAATCCACCCCTGATCATTGACCTTTACCACACGGGCGACTTTTTCGGTGAGATGGAGGCCATCGGTATGCAGACCGATGACCGCAGCATCGTCGCTTTGACCGATTGCGAGCTTTACCAGTTCACGGGAGAGCAGTTCTTGGAGATGTGGAATTCCTGCGGCGACGTGTCTCGCTACATTCTTTATGTCCACTGCGAACGCCTCATCCGCTCGGGTGATGACATGATCCGCTCGGAGAGCGTCTTCCTGCGCGACAAGGTCTTCCGCATCATTCAAGAGAATTTGAACGAAAGCAACTATTTCCTCTATACGAAGGACATTCTGGCGGAAATGGCCGGCACGTCCATCCGAAGCCTCAACCGGGCGCTGGGCGAGCTGAAGGACGCAAAGCTCATCTCCCTTTCCTCCGGCATCCGCCTGAAGCTATGACCGCCGAATAAAGCGAAAGAATTCCGCCGGCAGTGCAAACCGCTCAAACCGATAACCAAAATTTTTTGTACACCGAAGATTTTTGTATGCCAAAGATTTTTCTAAGGAAGCTCTGATTAAATTGGCAAGAGCGTTCAGTGAGAGATTTTTTTGCAAACCGAGCTTCGGAAAACGCAGGAATACTTTG
>CAZPRA010000128.1:0-4178 GCA_964588975.1 uncultured Oscillospiraceae bacterium
CACGGCTTTGAGGACAAAAATGTCTTTGAGGGCTGTATGCCCGTGGAGGTCATGGCGCGTCGCGGCGAGGATACCCTGCGCTACGGGCCGCTGAAGCCCGTCGGCCTCAACGACCCCAAAACCGGCCGCGAGCCTTATGCCGTGGTGCAGCTCCGCAGAGACAACGCGGCGGGCAACATCTATAATCTTGTTGGTTTCCAGACGCACCTGAAATTCCCGGAGCAGAAGCGTGTTTTTTCCATGATACCGGCCTTGCGTGAGGCGGAATTTGTCCGCTATGGCGTCATGCACCGCAACACCTTCCTGAATTCTCCGCGGCTTCTGGACGCCACCTATGCTGACCGCAGGGATTCCATGGTGGCTTTTGCCGGGCAGATGACCGGTGTGGAGGGCTATGTGGAGTCCTGTGCCTCCGGCTATCTGGCGGCGGTGAGCATGGCTGCGCGTCTTTCCGGGCGAACGCCGCCGGATTTCACCAACCGAACCGCCATCGGCGCGCTGGGGCACTATATCAGCGACACAAGCATCACCTCTTTCCAGCCGATGAACATCAATTTTGGCATCATTGCGCCTCTGGAGCAGCGGGTCAAGGGCAAGACCAACAAAAATCTTGCCATTGCAAACCGTGCGCTGGAGGAGCTTGAACGTATCAACACAGAGGAGAGGAACGCACATGAGGATCATCATTGACGCCATGGGCGGCGACCACGCACCGGAGCAGATCGTTCTGGGCGCTTTGGATGCGGCCCGGGAATTTGGCGTGGAGATCACATTGGTGGGTCGCGGAGAGGAAATTCTCAGCGGCATGAAGGCCAACGGCTATGACACACTGCCCGAGGGCGTGGAGCTTGCCAACGCGGATGACGTGGTGGATATGCACGCAGACCCTTCCAAGGTGGTGCAGCAGCATAAGGGCTCGTCCATGGTCATGGGGCTGAAAATGCTTTCCGAGGGTCACGGAGACGCCTTTATTTCCGCCGGAAACACCGGCGCACTGCTAACGGCGGCCACCTTGATCGTCAAGCGAATTCGCGGAATTCGCCGTGCGGCCTTTTCTCCGGTCATTCCCGTGGGCAGCGGTGCGATTTTGGTGGACGCCGGCGCAAATGCCGAGTGCACGCCGGAATTTCTGCTGCAATTCGGCTGTATGGGCTCCATCTATGCTAACTGCGTGCTGGGCAAGGAAAATCCCAGAGTTGCGCTTTTGAACAACGGCGCGGAGGAGTGCAAGGGCGACGAGCTGCACAAAGAGGCATATGCTCTGTTAAAAGACGCAAGTGACAGAGGAATTTTGAATTTTGTGGGCAATATCGAGGCCAGATATGTCACCGATGACGTGGCGGATGTGGTGGTGGCCGACGGTTTTTCGGGTAATGTGCTGCTCAAAACCATGGAGGGCACCGCCATGTACATGGCAGGTCTGATGAAAAAGATGTTCTATCAGAATTTCCTCACCAAAATCGGCGCACTTCTGTGCGGCAAAGGAGAGAGCGTGAAAAAGGCGCTGGACTATCGCGAATATGGCGGCTCCGTGATCATTGGCGTGACCAAGCCCGTTATAAAGGCGCACGGTTCCTCCGACGCCAGAGCCATCCGCAGCACGGTTCTGCAGGCCATCAACGCGGTGAAGCAGAATTATTGCCAAAAGGTGCAGGATAACATCGGCGCCATGACGCTGCCAAAGGAGATCCGCCATGCTGGAGAAGCTTGAGTCCGCTCTGGGCTATCATTATCAAAACAAAGACCTGCTCCGGCAGGCTCTTTCCCATAAATCCTTCGCCAACGAACGCGGCCAAAGCGCTCTGGAGAGCTATGAACGGCTGGAATTCCTTGGGGATTCCATTTTGGGCTTCGTTGCGGCGGAATACCTCTATAAAACCTTTCCCGATAAGCGCGAGGGCGAGCTGACTAAGATCCGTGCGGAGCTGGTCTGCGAAAAAAATCTCTCAGAAGTCGCGCGGGACATCCGTCTGCCGGAGCACCTTCTGCTGGGTCACGGTGAGCAGCAGCGCGGCGGCGGTGAGCGCCCGAGCATCCTGTGCGACGTGATGGAGGCCATGATTGCCGCGGCCTACTTAGACGGCGGCTTTTCGGCTGCGAAGGGGATCATCACCCGGCTGATTTTACCCAAGCTGACGCTGGTTCTGAACACCCACGACTATAAAACGGAGTTTCAGGAGCTGGTGCAGCAGAAAAAGGATCAGAGCATTACATATGAACTTTTGGAGGAACGTGGCCCGGATCACTGCAAGATTTTTTCTGTCCGGGTGCTGCTCAACGGCCAGCCGGTCGGCACCGGCACCGGCACCAGCAAAAAGCGTGCGGAACAGGCTGCCGCAGAGCAGGCGATCGCCACGCTCTACGGCTGACGCAACGCCGGCACAAAAGAAAAATGGAGGCAGGAAATATGGAAAATTTACCTCGTTACGATGCAATGACCCTCTGCCCAGACTACCGTTTCATCCGGGTGATCAGCAAAGATGGCGTGTTTTACGACGTGGTGCGCAAGTGGCGCTCGCGGGAGCACGTTTTTCTCCTGAAGCAGCACTATCCGCACGCAGAAACGGTCAACCGGGCGCAGGTGCCGCCCTGCATTTTCCGCGACTTTTCCGAGCTGGACGGCCCGGAGAACTTTCACAAGAGCATCTGGCGCGACGGAACGCAGTTCCTCTTCCCGCTGGAACCAAAGGATCAACTTTTGCTGCAGGGGAAATAACGGCATGACCGAAACTGCGAAGCCTTAATGTCAGGTTTTTTGACAGTCTAACCTCCCTCTGATGAGGGAGGTTTTGCTTAGGCTGTCAAAAAAACGTAATTTTTGCCGTTACGGAGGGAAGAAAAGTGTGAAAGGAAACCGTCAGGGTGTCCTTTCACGTTCCATAACCCGCCCGCAGGCGACAAAATCGCAAAACATAACTCTACAAATTCTATTTTGCAATTTTGAAAGCAGCTTGTCAAAAAGACTTTTTTGACAAGCAGACACACTGCCGCAGAGGGTCCCTCTGCGGCAGTGTGGATTTATTTGATTATTCTTCTTCGTCCTTCTTGGCGTCCTCAATGATCTTGGCCTGATTCATCTGAGGTACTTCCTCATAGCGGACATACTTGAGGCTGTAGGAGCCGCGACCCTGCGTCATGGCGCGCAGGTCAATGGCATAGGAGACCATTTCACCAATGGGAACTTCGGCCTCGACCACCTGCCAGCCACGGTTGTTGGCGTCGGGGTTCATGCCCATCACGCGGCCACGACGCTTGTTCAGGTCGCCGATGATGTCGCCCATATTTGCGTCCGGTACGAAAACCTTCAATTCACCGATGGGCTCGAGCAGGGTGGGTGCTGCGGTGGGCAGACCTTCCTTGTAGGCAATGCCGGCAGCGGTCTGGAAAGCCATATCGGAGGAGTCAACGGCGTGGTAGGAGCCGAAGAACAGGGTGGCTTTCAGGAAGACGACCGGGTAACCGGCCAGAACGCCCTTGCCGATGCAGTTGCGCAGACCCTTTTCAACAGAGGGGATGAAGTTCTTGGGGACGCAGCCGCCGACGGTCTCGTCCGCGAAAATCATGTCTTCGGACTCGGTCTGAGGCTCAAAACGGATGTGAACGTCACCGAACTGACCGTGACCGCCGGACTGCTTCTTGTGGCGGCCGTGGACTTCAACCTTTTTCTTGATGGTCTCGCGGTAAGCAATCTTTGCCGGACGGAGTTCGGCCTCGACCTTATACTTACTCAGGAGCTTGGAGATGATGACGCTCAGGTGCATATCGCACACACCGGCCACGATCATTTCCTTGGTTTCGGGGTCGTTGCCATAGGTGAAGGAGGCGTCTTCCTCGTTCAGCTTTACCAGACCTGCGGCGACCTTGTCTTCCTGACCCTTGGTCTTGGCATAGATGGCCATGCGATAGCAGGGCTCGGCATAGCTCATGGGCTTGACGGTCTTGACCTTGCCGGCCAGACCCAAAGTGTCACCGGTGCGGACGGAGGCCAGCTTGGTGAAAACGCCGATGTCGCCGCAGCAGACCTTGGCAGTCTTGGCATTGTCCTTGCCCTTGGGGAAGAAGGTGTTGCCGAGCTTTTCATTGTCGCCGGTGCGAGCGTTGGTGACGGTGAGGGTGTCTTCAATGTCGCCGGAGATGACTTTGAAATAGGAGTTCTTGCCATACTGGTCAGCGACGGT
>CAZPRA010000129.1:0-1919 GCA_964588975.1 uncultured Oscillospiraceae bacterium
TCCCTCAGTCAAAATCTTCGATTTTGCCAGCTCCCTTTACACAAGGGAGCCTTGGTCCTCCCCTTTCGGTGGGTTCTTTGACAAGCTGACCTCTCCTAGAGGGAGATCCGAGAGGCGGTTGTAAATTTAACAGTGCAAGTCGTTCTGTCTCCCTTTAGCCCCGTCGTTTGGCTAAAGTGTCCGAACGGCTTTGCGCCTCGATAAGCGCCAGAATGATCTGGTTGGACAAAAGCCAGCCGCGTTCGGTCAGGCTCCAGCGGCCTTCGGAGCCCTGCTGGGCGAAGCCCTCCTGCGCAAAGCGGGCAAGCTGTCGTTCCAGGGGCGAGAAGGGCAGCAGATAGCGCTTTTCGTACTCCTGCGCGGAAATTCCCCGGCTGGTTCGCAGACCCAGCATCACATATTCCCCGGCGCGTTCTCTTTGCGGCACGTCCTCACATTCCGAAAGCACCTGCTCTTTTTTGGCGATTCCGGTCATATAGCCCTTCAGGTCGCGGACGATGGTAAAGCGACGCCCGGCGAAATCCGAAGCGGCCGTAGGGCCGAAGCCGAGATATTCCCCGCCGGTCCAATATTTCATATTGTGCCGGGACTGGAAGCCCTTTTTGGCGAAATTGGAGATTTCATAGTGCTCATAGCCGTACTCGCGCAAAATTTCGGAGGCGGCAAGGTACATATCCGCCTGCGTGTCGTCGTCGGGCAGACCGGCGCAGTCTTTATACTCCCACAAGGGGGTACCCTCCTCGACTTTGAGGGCATAGCAGGAGATGTGCTCCGGGCGCATACCGGCGATGCGCAGCACAGTCTCTTTCCATGCGCTCACGGTCTGGTTGGGCAGACCGTACATCAAATCGAGCGAAATATTGGCAAATCCGGCCTTACGCGCCATTTGCATGGCCTGTTTTGCCTGATGGAAGGTGTGCGGGCGGCCAAGCTTCTGGAGCATTTGGTCATCGTCGGACTGAACGCCGATGGAGATGCGGTTGAAGCCCGCGCGCAGAAAGCGCTTCAAAGCCGGCAGCGTCACGCTGTCTGGGTTGGCCTCGAGGGTGATTTCGGCATTGAGGCTCATGGGAAAATGGCGGTGGATCTCGTCGAGGATTTTTTCCAGATTTTCGGCGCCGAAAAAGCTGGGCGTACCGCCGCCAAAATAGACGCTGTCGACCTCATACTCACGCGCCAAACGGCCGGCCTCACGGATGTGGTCGGCCAGAGCTTGCAAATAATCGTCGGTGGTACGGCGGTCACGTCCGCCGCCGACGGAGTAAAAATCGCAGTATTCGCATTTGCTCTTGCAGAAAGGAATGTGGACATAAATGCCCAGACTTTTCTTTTCTCCCTGGCGTTTGCTCAGAAAAAATGCCATTTGTTATCTGCCTCCGATTTTTTCGGAAATGAACGTCCGGAATTCGTCCGGCGTTCCCTTGCCAAAGCCCGTTTTCGACACGAAAAACCACTGCTGCTTGCCGCAGTTCAAAAGGAACAGGGACTCGCTTTCGCGCATACGGCTGATTTTGCTGTAGCCCTCAACCTGCGTATCGTCGTTTTCGCGGAGCGTCTGGCACAAGGAGCGCTCAAAAAATTCGGTGCTCAGGTGCAGCTCCGGCGAGCCGAACTGCCTGACGAGACTGTCCTCCCAACGCTTCATGGACTTTTTCTGACCGATGAATTTGTTATAGAGGAACATTCCCAGCGAGAAAAGCAGCACCGCAATGAGCAAAAAAAGACTGTTGTCGCGGGTTTCTGCTGCGAAATACTGCCACGTAAGAAGGCCCAACAGCACGACGCAAATGCCCATGCAGCCCCAACTCACCAGATTCATCAGCTTGCCGCGAACGGCGTTGGACGCCTCAAGCTGCGTCTTAACGTTGAGCACCGTTTCCACCTGAAACAATGCCTCCGGCAGAGTCGGTGTTTCTTCC
>CAZPRA010000129.1:2019-4109 GCA_964588975.1 uncultured Oscillospiraceae bacterium
GTTTCTTCCTCAATTTGGTCGATCATCTCATCGCGAATTTCGTCCATTGCTTATTCCTCCTCCATATGCTGCGTGGTTTGCAGCGTGATGATGCGGCTGCCGTCTTCCACGCGCATGAGCTTAACGCCCTGCGTTGCGCGGGCAAGCACGCTGATCGATTCCACCGGTGTGCGCAAAATCACGCCGCCGGACTCAATTAAAATCACGTCTTCATCTCCCTGAACCACGGCTGCACCGGCAATCGGGCCGGTTTTTTCCGTCAGGCGATAGTTTTTCATGCCCTTGCCGCCACGGTTCTGGACGCTGTCGCCCCGGAGATATTCCGAAACCTCCGTGCGCTTGCCATAGCCCTTTTCCGTCACGGTGAGCAGATAGCCGCCTTCGTCGGCAACCGCTGCGCCAACCACCCGGTCATCTTCCAGCAGGCGAATGCCGCGAACGCCCATGGCAGTGCGTCCCATGGAGCGTACATCCTGCTCGTTGAAGCAGATGGCCATGCCCTGACGGGTCGCCAAAAGGATATTGCTGTTTCCGGTGGTCTTGAAAACGGCGATCAGCTCGTCGCCTTCCTCCAGCGTGAGCACGCGGATACCGGCTTTGCGGGCGGTGTAAAGCTCCGACATGGGCATACGCTTGACCGTGCCGAATTTCGTGACCATCATAAGGTATTCATTCTCCGGGAAATCCCGGGTCAGGAGCATGGCCGTGACCTTTTCTTCCTGCTCGATGGGCAGAATATTGGCAATATGGCTGCCCTTGGCCGTCCGTCCCGCCTCAGGAATGAGGTAGCCCTTCTTCCGGTGCACCCGTCCCAGATTGGTGAAAAACAGGAGATAGTCGTGGGTGGAGGCCACAAAGAGAGAGCGGATGTAGTCTTCTTCCTTCAGGCTCTGGCCGGAAACGCCACGACCGCCCCGCTTCTGTGCCCGGTAGGTGTCCACCGGCAGGCGCTTGATATAGCCCGCCTCGGAGAGGGTGTAGCAGCAGTCCTCCTCCTCGATGAGATCCTCGTCATCAATCTCGTCTTCCACGTCCAGAATTTCCGTCCGGCGCTTGTCGCCGTATTTGTCGCGGATTTCCGTCAGTTCGTCCTTCAAAATCGCTCGAACCAGCTCATTATCGCTCAAAACTCGCTCAAAGTAAGCAATCTTGTCCTGCAACTCGTGGAATTCCGCCAGCAGCTTATCCTTTTCCAGACCTTGCAGACGCTTGAGCTGCATATCCAAAATAGCCTGTGCCTGAATTTCCGACAGGCTGAAGCGCTCCATAAGGGCTTCCTTGGCGTCGTCATAACGGGAGCGGATGATGCGGATGACCTCGTCAATGTTGTCCTGCGCGATGATGAGACCTTGCAGCAGATGTGCCCGCTCTTTGGCCTTTCTCAGGTCGTATCTGGTGCGCCGGATGATAACATCCTCCTGATGCGCCAGATATTCGTCCAGACACTCCCGCAAATTCAGCACCTTCGGCTGAGACTGGTTTTTCACCAGCGCCAGCATATTGACCGCGAAGGTCGATTGCAGCGCGGTCTGGGCAAACAGGCGGTTGAGCACCACCTGATAGTTGGCGTCGCGCTTGAGCTCAATGACAATGCGCATGCCGTTGCGGTCGGACTCGTCACGGATGTCGGAAATACCCTCCAGCCGCTTTTCGTTCACCTGATCGGCCATGTTCTTGATGAGCATACGCTTGTTGACCTGATAGGGGATCTCCGTGACGATGATCCGCTGCCGGTTCTGACCAAATTCTTCCAGCTCCGTTCTGGCGCGCATGGTGATTTTGCCCTTGCCCGTGGCATAGGCGCTGCGGATGCCGCTTCTGCCCAAAATCAGCCCCTTCGTGGGGAAATCCGGGCCCGTAATGTGCTCCATTAAGTCAAATAACGTTGCTTCCGGATTGTCCAGCACGCACAGACAGGCGTTGATGACCTCCGTCAGATTGTGGGGCGGAATGTTGGTGGCCATGCCCACGGCAATGCCGGAGGAGCCGTTGACCAGCAGATTGGGGAAACGGCTGGGAAGCACCCGGGGTTCCCAGCGGGTTCCACAACGGAAGAGCACACGGCTGAACCCCAGTCACTACCAGCGACC
>CAZPRA010000130.1:0-4069 GCA_964588975.1 uncultured Oscillospiraceae bacterium
GATAAAATAGTATAATTTAAAAAACGTTAAAAAACAGGAAAGTCCCGAAACCATTGTAGTTTCAGGACTTTTCCCGTTTTTACTTGGTCCGAGTGACTGGATTCGAACCAGCGGCCTCTTGAACCCCATTCAAGCGCGATACCAAACTTCGCCACACCCGGATATTCATTTCGCTCAGATATAGTATCACAGTTTTTCAAAATATGCAAGCATTATTTTTTCTTTTTTCGGTTTTTCTTTTTTATACTAGAAACCGTTAAAAAGCCTCAAGGCTTTTTATAGCACCGCAGGTGCGTCGGTTTCTGCATGAGATGGCGCAGCGTGCAAAGCGCGATGCGAGTGTGCACAGCACACGGGATTTCAGATTGAGTATTTCAATCTGAAATCAGTATTAGGGCAAAAACCGCGCAGCATACGGTCTGTATGCTGCGCGAAAAACAGATGCAATTTCAGCGGTCTGCAATTTTCAGGCGGTTTTGGGCGCGGGCAAGCTTTGCCGTGGCAAGGCGGATCTCGTTTTCCTCGTTGTGTTCCTTTGCTTCCAGCAAGCGCTTCTGCGCCTTTTCCCGCGCCAGCTCCGCACGGGGAATATCAATCTCGTCGGCATATTCAAAGCTGGTCGCCACCAGCCGTGCCTCACCGTGCTCCACGCTGAGGAAGCCTCCGCCGCAGGCGGCATGGCGCGCCTTTCCATCCTGCGTTACAGTGACTTCACCGATCTCCAGCGCGGCCATATAGTCCGCATGATGGGCGCGTATGCTCACATAACCCGCCGTGGTATACACCCGCAGAGCCTCCGCCTGGCCGGAATAGGCTTCTCCGTCCGGCGTGACGATCCGCAGTTGGAAGGTGTTCATTGAGCAGCACCCTTTCTCGCCTTTTCCACAGCCTCGTCAATGCTGCCGACAAAGAGGAAGGCAGATTCGGGCAGATCGTCATGCTTGCCGTCCAGAATTTCCCGGAAGCCGCGAATGGTCTCCTTAATGGGAACATACTTTCCCTTCATGCCCGTGAACTGCTCGGCCACAAAGAAAGGCTGCGACAGGAAACGTTGGATCTTTCTGGCACGGCTGACGGTGAGCTTGTCTTCTTCGCTCAGCTCATCCATGCCCATGATGGCGATGATGTCCTGAAGTTCCTTGTAACGCTGCAAAATTCGCTGCGTTTCACGGGCGACTTCATAATGCTCCACACCCACTACATCCGGGCTTAGAATTCTGGATGTTGACTCCAGAGGATCCACAGCGGGATAAATGCCCAGAGAGGCAATGCCGCGGTCGAGAACCGTTGTGGCATCCAGATGGGCAAAGGTGGTGGCCGGAGCCGGGTCAGTCAGGTCGTCCGCCGGGACATAAACCGCCTGAACGGAGGTAATGGAGCCCTTTTTCGTAGAGGTAATGCGCTCCTGAAGGGCGCCCATTTCCGTGGCCAAAGTGGGCTGGTAGCCGACGGCCGAGGGCATTCTGCCCAAAAGTGCGGAAACCTCGGAACCGGCCTGAGTGAAGCGGAAAATATTGTCGATGAACAGAAGCACGTCCTGTCCTTCCCGGTCACGGAAATACTCGGCCATGGTCAGACCGGACAGGGCCACTCTCATTCTGGCTCCGGGCGGTTCATTCATCTGGCCATAAACCAGCGCGGTTTTGTTGATAACGCCGCTTTCCTGCATTTCGTTATACAGGTCGTTGCCCTCGCGGGTACGCTCGCCCACACCGGCAAACACGGAAATGCCGCCGTGCTGCTTGGCAACGTTATTGATCAGCTCCATAATGAGCACCGTTTTGCCCACACCGGCGCCGCCGAACAGACCGATCTTGCCGCCCTTGGCATAGGGCGCAATGAGGTCAACGACCTTGATGCCGGTTTCCAAAATCTGCGTGCTCGTCTCCTGCTCGTCATAGGCAGGCGGGTCACGGTGGATGCTCCATTTTTCGCAGGTGACAGGCTGCGGCTTGTCGTCAATGGCCTTGCCGAGAAGGTTAAAGACTCTGCCAAGCGTTTCCTTGCCGACGGGTACCTTGATGGCAGTGCCGGTGTCAACGGCCTCCACGCCGCGCACCATGCCGTCCGTGGAGCTCATGGCAATGCAGCGCACCGTATCATCGCCAAGCTGCTGGGCGACCTCGCAGACCAGCTTTCCGGAATCCTGCTCAATTTCAATGGCGTTGAGCAGATCCGGCAGATGGCCATTTGGAAAACGGATGTCCAGAACAGGCCCGATGACCTGTACGACGCGTCCGATATTTTTTTCTTGCATGGAATTCTCTCCTTTTACAGTGCTTCCGCACCGGATACGATTTCGGTGATTTCTTGCGTGATGGCCGTCTGGCGGGCTCTGTTATACTTCAAAACAAGGGAGTCGATGATCTCTCCGGCATTTTTGTTGGCGGAATTCATGGCCGTGCGGCGGGCGCCGTGCTCGGAAGCCGTGGCCTCGCACAGGGCGGCATAGAGAATGCCCGAAACATACTGGGGAACGATCCGCTCGATGAGCGTTTCCGGCTGGGCGTCCATAAGCACGTCTGCCACGGCGTCAGCCTCCTCAATGCAGATGGGAAGCAAGCGCTCGCAGACAGGCGTTTGGGAAAGCATGGACTGAAATCTGGTGTAGACGATCTCCACGCGGTCAAAGCTGCCCGCGGCGAAGCCCTCGCACAGAATTCGCGCAAGCTCACCGCAGTCGCCTAAGCTGACCGAACCGGTCACGCCGAAATAGCTGCTGACCAGCTCGTAGCCCTGACGCTGAAAATGTTCCAGCGCTTTTTTGCCAAGGGGAAGCACACAGCAGTCTTTGCCCTGCATCATGCCACTGACCATGCGGAACAGATTGGCGTTATAGCCGCCGGCCAGCCCACGGTCACCGGCAATGACCACATAGCAGGTCTTTTTGATCTCACGCTGCCGAGCAAAGACCGTTGGGCCGTCACCGCAGTCCGTTTGCAGGCAGGAGATCGCCCGCATAAGCACCTGATGATAGGGCCTGACATTCTCCGCACGGAGCTTTGCCCGGCGGAGCTTGCTTGTTGCCACCAGCTCCATAGCCTTGGTGATCTGACGGGTAGACTCTACGCTCTTGATGCGGGTCTTGATCTGTTTCATGGAGGCTCCCATGGCTTACTCCTTTACGACAAACGGCGCCCGGCAGGTTTCGATGGCCTTTTGCAATTCCTGAGCGGTGCCGGGGGTCAAATCGCCCGTGTCACGGATGCTCTCCAAAATGGCAGGACGCTGGGATTTGAGATAATCGAAAAGGCGCTGCTCAAATTCGGAAATCCGCTCCACCGGCACATCCGCCAGCAGGTTTTGGGTCACGGCATAAATCACGCAGACCTGCAATTCCACATCCATCGGGCTGTTGCGTCCCTGCTTCAAAACCTCAACCACGCGCTCGCCCTGAGACAGGCGGGCCTTGGTGTCGGCGTCCAGATCGGAGCCGAACTGCGCAAAGGACTGAAGCTCCCGGTACTGAGAATACATCAGTTTCAGGGAACCGGCTACCTTTTTCATTGCCTTGATCTGGGCATTGCCGCCCACGCGGGAAACGGAAATGCCGGGGTTGATGGCCGGACGGATGCCGCCGTGGAACAGCTCGGACTCCAGATAAATCTGGCCGTCCGTGATGGAAATCACATTAGTGGGGATATAGGCCGAAACGTCACCGGCCTGTGTTTCGATAATGGGCAGTGCAGTCAGAGAACCGCCGCCATATTCCGGCGCCACCCGCGCCGCACGCTCCAGCAGACGGGAATGAAGATAGAATACGTCTCCGGGATAAGCCTCACGTCCGGGGGGACGGCGAATGAGCAGAGACAGGGCGCGGTAGGCCACCGCATGCTTGGACAGGTCATCATAAATAATGAGCACATCCTTGCCCTGATCCATGAAGTATTCGCCCATGGTGCAGCCAGAATAAGGCGCAATATACTGCAAAGGAGCCAGCTCTGAAGCCGTGGCAGACAGGACGATGGTATAGTCCATGGCACCGCTCTTTTCCAGGGTGTCCACAAGCTGGGCAACGGTGGAGCGCTTCTGTCCAATGGCAACATAGATGCAGATGACATCCTTGCCC
>CAZPRA010000131.1:0-4001 GCA_964588975.1 uncultured Oscillospiraceae bacterium
CCTTCGGCGGGCGTTACCCGTTATTCTTGCCCTGTGGAGCCCGGACTTTCCTCATAACGTGCCCTTTCGAGCACGTCACGCGGCTGTCCGTCCCGGTCGCTCCCCTATTGTACTTTATTTTTCAGTTCTTGTCAAACAGATTGCAAAATTTCTTTTTTCGCGGTATAATAGGAGCAGCAAGGAAAAAAGGGATGAACGCATGGAACTTTTTGAGTATTTTAACCGTCTAAAGGGTAAGAAAGTGCTGGTTCTTGGCCTTGGCGTGAGCAATCGGCCGCTGGTGGAACTGCTTTTGCGCTATGGCATTAACGTCACGGGCTGCGACCGCACGCCCTATGAAAAACTGGAGCCTGAAATTCTGGAGCTGGAACGCAAAGGGTTGAAGCTGCACCTTGGCGCGGACTACTTGCAGGGAATTTCCGGTGATGTGGCCTTTCGCACCCCCGGTCTTCACCCCATGACACCGGAATTGCAGTCCTTGAGAGCCTCCGGCACGCAAATTACCAGCGAAATGGACGCTTTCTTTCAGGTCTGTCCCTGTCCGGTCATTGCCGTGACCGGCTCCGATGGCAAAACTACCACAACTACCCTCATCTCCGAAATGCTGAAGCACGCTGGCCGTCGGGTCTGGCTTGGCGGCAACATCGGCACGCCACTGCTCAACCGCGCTGACGAAATGACGCCTGAGGATGTTGCAGTGCTGGAGCTCAGCTCCTTCCAGCTCATGGATCTGCATTGCCGTCCGCACATTGCCGTGGTAACCAATCTGGCGCCCAACCATCTGGACGTCCACCGGGATATGGACGAATACATTCAGGCCAAGAAGAATATTTTCCTGCGGCAGGAAGCGGATGATATTCTGGTTTTAAATCACGACAATGCCATCACGGACGCTTTCGCTGAGGAAAAAACCGGGCGGGTCAAAAAATTCTCCCGCCTTACCAATGCCGACTGCTACGTTAAAGACGGAACAATCTATCGCCACGGCGCTGCGGTCATGCCCTGTTCCGACATTCTTCTGCCCGGTGTGCACAATATTGAAAATTATCTGGCCGCAATCCTGGCCGTTGAGGGTCTTGTCACGGACGAAGATATCCGCCACGTTGCCAAAAACTTTGGCGGCGTGGAGCACCGAATTGAGCTGGTGCGGGTGAAAGACGGCGTTCGCTACTATAACGATTCCATTGCCTCCTCTCCCAGCCGCACCATCGCCGGTCTGCGGAGCTTTGAGCAGAAGGTCATTCTCATCGCCGGAGGCTATGACAAGCACATTCCCTTTGACGAACTGGGCGCTGAAATTCCCCGGCACGTCAAGCTGCTCATCTGCACCGGCGCAACTGGCGAAAAAATCGCGGCAGCCACCCGCGCTGCCGGGGGAGATTTGCCGGATATTCTCATGGTGCCGGACTTTTACGATGCCGTGCACACAGCGGCAGACCGAGCCAAGACCGGAGACATCGTGTTGCTCTCCCCTGCCGGTCCTGCCTTTGACCGCTTCAAAAACTTCATGGTGCGCGGTGCGGAATTCAAAAAAACCGTAATGGAGCTGTAAGAAATGCATCAAAACTGTGGCGCCATTGTAGTGGCGGCTGGAAGCGCCCAGAGAATGGGCGGAATTGACAAAATGCTCTGCTCGCTGGGCGGAGTGCCGGTTCTGCTGCGGACGGTGCTCGCCCTGGCAAATTCTCCCCGAATTCAGGCAATTTATGTCGTCACTCGTCAAGACCGGGTTCCGGAAGTGGAAGCCCTGTGCGCGGGTGTCCCAAAACTTATGGCAGTAGTGCCCGGCGGAAGCTGCCGTGCCGAGTCGGTACTCAACGGGCTCTTAGCGGCTCATGAGCCGCTCGTCGCCATCCACGATGGCGCAAGGCCTTTGGTAACGGCGGAAGTCATTGACGCCGCAATTTCCGCAGCAGAGGAATGTGGAGCCGCCGCGCCTGCCATTGCAGTGCACGACACCATCAAAACCGCTCAGGACGGAATTGTGACGGGCACCCCTGACCGTGCAAGTCTCTTTGCCGTGCAGACCCCTCAGGTCTTCCGCCGTGCGGAGATCACCCGGGCGCTTCAGGACGCCCTTGCCAAGGGACAACCTCTCACGGACGACTGCTCGGCCGCAGAGCTTGCCGGGATGGAAGTTCGTCTGACGCAGGGCAGTGAAGAAAATCTGAAAATCACCGTGCCGACGGACTTGGTTTTGGCGGAAGCCATTCTCCAAAGGAGGGAGCGGCCATGAGAATTGGGCACGGATATGATGTGCACCGCTTGACAGAAGGTCGGAAGCTCATTTTGGGCGGTGTGGAAATTCCATACGAAAAGGGTCTGGACGGTCATTCCGATGCCGATGTTCTCCTTCACGCAGTGATGGACGCCCTTTTGGGCGCTGCCGCTTTGGGGGATATCGGGCTTCTGTTCCCCGATCACGATGCCCAATATGAGGGCATTTCCAGCGTGCTCCTTCTGCGCCGGGTGATGTCCCGGCTGAAGGAAAATCGGCTCAGCGTCGGCAATGTGGACGTGACCGTGGTGGCGCAGAGGCCAAAACTGCGCGAGTTCATCCCCGCCATGACCCAAACTCTGGCCGAAGCGCTGGAAGTGCCTCTGTCCCGGGTGAATATCAAAGCAACAACGGAAGAAGGTCTGGGTTTTACGGGCACCGGCGAAGGAATTGCCTGCCATGCAGTGTGTCTGCTGGAAGAATAGAGAAAGGAGACTCCTATGTTCAAAAAAGAGAGAGCCCCTCTGGGGGAAAAGGACTTGCAGCCCACATGGGAATACCTGATCCGGCAGGAGCGTCTGCTTCTGCGCAATCGCACCGTCTGCCGCATCATTCAGCCGGTAGGCAGTGTGATTTTCCTGCTGAATTTGCTTTTGGCCACCTGCAATTTTGGCCTGTTTCTTCTGGGCGAACGGCTGAGCGTCTTCTTTGATGCCATTCCGGTTCTGCCAAAGATGATCGACTCTTTCCCAAGAGAAAGCTGGAGCGGGCTAATCGTCTTTTCCGTCTGCTTTGTCTATCTTATCCCGCTTGCCATCAGCGCCGGGGTTATGCTGACCTTCTGGCTGCTGGATCGAAAAAAATACGCGAGCAAAACAGAGCCTCTGACCGGAAGCACTGCGCAACAGGCTAAGGCTCTGGTAAACAAGGCCGAGTCTGTCTATGAGCTGCGGCGGCAGATCCCCATCTGGTCCATTTTCATTGAGACGGGTATTCTGACGGCTCTGACCGCTCTACCCTTGCTGATTGCTCTGTTCCGAACCGTCTCCGGCAGCGATCCTGCGGTTTTCCAGGCCGCACTTTACTGCCTTGCCCTGCTCGTTGTGCTCTTTGTGCTGTTCTGGGTCTATGCCCTGCTCTTTAAACTTTTCTCCCTGCTGAATTCCCTATTCTATTTTTCCGCCGGTGAATGGACATATTATGACCTTTACCAAAAGCTGGACGCCTATTGGGAAAGCGTGGATGGCCGGGAATATGCCCGCCGGGAGGAGCAGCGCCGCCGTTCAGAGGAACAGAAGCTTCGCAACCGCTGGCTGAAAAAGCGGGCAGAACAGCCTCTTTCTGAGCCCTCCGAGCCATAAGCTATAAACAACTGCCGCCTGTGACGGAACATCACAGGCGGCAGTATTTTTGATTTTCAAATCAGCAGTAAAAATCGCGAATTTTTTTGGCGCGGCTGGGATGGCGCAGCTTGCGGATGGCCTTGTTTTCAATCTGGCGAATTCGTTCACGCGTCACGCCGAAAATCTGGCCGACTTCCTCAAGTGTATGAGTCTTGCCGTCATACATTCCAAAGCGCAACCGCAGGACATCCGCCTCGCGATCCGTCAGGGTGTTCAAAATCTCGCTGAGCGCCTCGGCAAGCAGGGCATTGGAAGTAGCGTCCGCAGGGCCGGGCGTGTTGTCATCTTCCACGAAGGAGCCAATGGTGGTGTCTTCTTCGTCACCGACCGGCGTGTCCAGCGAAAGCGTATCCGCCGCCGTGCGGTTTGCTTCAATGATC
>CAZPRA010000132.1:0-3981 GCA_964588975.1 uncultured Oscillospiraceae bacterium
CAAGAATAACGGGTAACGCCCGCCGAAGGCGACTTCAGGAAAAGTGCAACAGAGAAATACCGCCCCATTTCGGGGTAAGGGTGGAAAGGCGAGGTAAGAGCTCACCCATTCCATGGGAACATCGGGATGCTGTAAACTCTATTCGGAGCAACACCGTGGAGAAGACGTATGGTCTGCCCGACCGTCTTCGAGGAGGTGGCTTGAGCATGCCGGCAACGGTATGTCGAGATAGATGGCTGTCGATTACAGAACCCGGCTTATAGTCCCGATCGCAAACAAACAGAGCAGCTTCCGCATGGAGGCTGCTCTGTTTTCGGTATATAACAAATGGAGGTATCATTATGAACCGATTTTGCCGTTATTCTGCCTTGAGATATTTCACGATTTCTACCTTTGTGGAGCGGTATGCAAAGATCAAACTGAAGGTTATGGCGAGGCTGAGGGTGGAGATGGCGTAAATGGCCATGGAATAGGGGGAGACATAGGCGACCCAGGTGAGATTGTGGGCAAGCTTTTGATACAGCTTGTATCCAATCAGCAAATCAGCCACCAGCGCAGCGGAGAGAACAATGTCAAAGCCCAGCACCAGAAGGGCTTCATAGAGGAATTGCCGAACGATGGAGAAAGACGAGGCGCCGATGGCGCGCTTGACGCCAATTTCGTAGTTCCGGGTTTCCAGCACGTTGGAAAGGCTGCTGTAAAGGCAGATGGCCAAAAGCGCCAGCATGACGCAGGCGGTGAGGGCTTTGGAGCGGATGGAAGTCTGCATTTCGGTTTTGGCAGTGGTCTGTGCTTCGGCAATGCCCTGGGTGACCAGGCCAAGCGCCCGGCTGGTGCTCATCACTTCCTCAGGAGACTCGCTGGAGACGAAGGCAACATAAGTGGTAAAGGGGAGGGGCTTGTCTTCTTCGATCTGGGACTGGGACAGATAAATGCTCACATAGCCCAACAGATAGTCTCCTTCGGCCACATAGTGAAATTCATTTGCCACGCTGTCTGCACAAATGCCAACCACTTCCACGTCCCAAACGCTGTAGCTTCCGTCATCCCAATGGAGGGTGACGGGAATGGAAACCGGCTCCTGCGCACCGCCATTGAGAAGACTTTGATAAAAGCTCTCGTTGATAATCGCCTGACCCTTTTCCAGCAAAAAATCCTGTTTTTCCCCAACAAGCTTGATGGGAACGGCACAGGCGTACTGATTGGTCATGTTGCCGTCGTAGGTGCTGGGATTGTCGATGGAATAAAGCGTTTCGATGCCGTCAGGGATAAAACAGCAATCGGCGTTAATCGTCTGCTCATAGGCGGTCATCTCTGTGGTTGTGATAAAATAGCTGTAGCACTTGGCGTCCGGGTCGTTCTTTTTCACCTGATTCATAAAGGTGCTGACTAGCGCGGCGTCGTTGCAATAGCTCTGCACGACCTGACGGGGCAGGGAGAAGACCTTGGCGTAGCTGTTGTAAAGGGAGGAATCGGTCAGCGCCATATAAGAAAGCAATATGGTGAAGGCCAGCACCACGGTGACGCTCATTTTCAGATAGGCTTTCCGGTTGCGGCCAACCATTTTGATGGCGTGACGCAGGTGGGGGAAGAAACGGAAGGCTTTTTTAGGTTTCATGAAGTTCACCGCCTTGCAAACGCAGCAGGGTTTTTGCCCGTTTTGCTGCGGACTCGTCGTGGGTAATCATCACGATGGCTCTGCCCTTCTGACACTCCTGCTGAAAAATGCGGAACACGATTTCGCTGCTGGTTTCGTCCAGATTTCCGGTGGGCTCGTCCGCCAGAATCAGGCCGGGGTCAAGGAGCAGTGCCCGGGCGATGGCCACCCGCTGTTTTTCGCCGCCGGAGAGGGTGTTGACCCGCTGGTGCAGCAAAGGAGCGATTTCCAGTTCCTCGATGAGTTCCCGGCTTCGGCTTTCGCTGTTCTGATAAAGAAGGGGAAGCTCGATGTTTTCCAGACAGGTTAGGGTAGGAATGAGGTTATAGGACTGAAAGATAAAACCGATTTGTCTGCGCCGGAGGGCGGCATAGTCCCGGCCGTTGCGGATTTGCGTTCCGTTAAAGGTGAAATCACCGCCGTCCCGATCTTCCACCAGACCGAGAATGTTCATCAGCGTGGATTTTCCGCAGCCGGAGCGACCGAGGATGGCAATGTAGCTCTCGTTCTGAATGTTCAGATTGATATCCGTCAAAACAGGCCGCTCAAAGCTTTTTTGCACATGGGAAAGGCTAATATTTAACTCTTTCATGGCGTTCAGGCTCCAAAGATCTGGGCATAGCCGCTGTCCACGAGGGTACCTTCTTCCACGCCGGTGATGCAGGTGTATTCCCCGTTGGAATAGCCGATTTTGACCTCCTGATTTCCAATGGGCACCTGATTTTCATTCACCACCCGGACATACCATGTGTTGGGGTCGTTTTCCGTGCGGAACAGGCAATTGGTGGGCACCACCAAAGCCTGGGTATAGACCTTGCCGGTATAGAGCAGGACATTTTCGGCCGTGCCGCCGCAGATGCCGTCAGACAGGCTCAAAAGCACGGTGATTTGGCCGTTATAGTCCACCTGCTTGCCCATTTCCAGCACTTCCACTTCGTTGCCGTTTTTGTCCGTCAGGGCGAGGGTGCTGCGATTGAAGATTTTACAGGTCTTTTCGGACACCTGACATTTTAGCGCCAGCGTGTCCGGGTTTTTAAGCTGCACATAGCTGACGGAGCCAAAGTGCAGCTCCTCCACGATTCCCGCCGCCGTGGAGACGATTTCCTTTTTGCCGTCCTCCGTATAGCCAATGAGGGTGCCTTCTTCAATATAATCCCCCACGGAGACCAGCAGCCGGGGACTGTACTGATTTTTCATGCCCGGAAGCTCCATAAAGAAGCTCTCCGTGCTCACATAGGTTCCTGTCACGGTTATGCTTTCCGGGATGTCCATTCTGCCCACATACTTGACCTCCCCATAAGCCTTTTCCGTGACAGCGTTGGGCACTTGCTCTGCGTACTGCTCCATTTCCAGATTGCTCAGGGCATAAATGCAGCCCAGCGGGGCAAGGAGCAGGGCAAAGAACAAAAGCCCAATGAGAATATGGATGATCTTGCGTCCAATGGATTGTTTCATAACTGGCTCCTTTCTGCCTGACCCTGGGAAGGACGGGCAGGATGATTTTGGAACAGGCTGCCCGGCAGCGGAAGGGGCACACTGCCGGGCAGAGAGATTTATGGCTTATGAATGATGGATTTGCTTATTTGTATGTTGCGTCAACAACTGCGCTTGTGGAGCAGGGGACATAAGAAACCACGCGGTTTTGCGTTTCCGTAGAATTGCCGTTAGATTTCACAATTACCTTTTGCGTCAGCTTGACGCCTGTCCAGTAGACGTAGACACCGTATGTGCCGGTAGATTCTGTTGCCGGGATTTTACAAGTTACATTGCTGCTTGCGACCATCTGCTTGGAATAGGAAAGGCCAAGGCGGGTGACATGATCGCTGAATGTGTCATTATACAAGGGGGAAGCCAAGCTTTTCTGAGCAGTGAAATTATAGGTGCCGGCAGCGCTGCGGTAGCTATCTGTTCCGGTTATGTGGTAAATCGTGGCCGTTGCGGTTTTGCTAAGGGTTGTGACGCTTGAGATTGTTGATTCTGCGTTCGTTTGATTCATGGTGGTCTTTTCAACAACGGTAGAAATTGTTTGGGCAGACGCCTGCGCAGCGAAGAAAGGCATGGATAAGACAAGGGAGATCGCGAGAATAAGAGATAATAATTTCTTCTTTTTCATGATGTGCCTCCATTTTTATTATATTTTTTCTAACGTTCTGATCAGGTCAAACGATGCACATTGGAATCACCCCCCCGTTTTTTGATCTTGTATTCTGAAATCACTCAGAAATATCATCAACTATATAATAGTTACCGTCAGGATGAAGATAATAATCGCTGTAGTAACTCACCACGTCAATGCCCAGCTCATGCCAGAGGTAAATTTCATG
>CAZPRA010000133.1:0-3930 GCA_964588975.1 uncultured Oscillospiraceae bacterium
GATCGCCGCATTTGACGCCATGCTCAACTACGGCGACGCTGCGGCTGAGTATTTTAGATAAGCAAGAGCACAAAACATCTTCATCGCAGTATGATTTCCAGCGGTGAGGACGGACGGATGTAAATGCCATGAATACCGACTGTAGAGGATATGTTTGCGGTTGGCGATTCGGCGAAAAACACACACGATACTTGCGGAGTGGGAAGCTTGCGGCTCTCGGAGCTCCCATTCCGCAGACGTGCCGATAGGGGGAAATCGCCGTGTTCCGAGGAAGAAAACGAATGCCTTGCCGGACATTGCCCATCCTAAAACCGTGATCCATCGCCTGACAAGCCTCCATTGCCACCTGCCGCCGGTGCAGATATGCGAAATGGGACGATGTCAACGGATGCAAGAAATGATGCGGAGAGTTGCAGAAAAATGCAACAGATAACATCCGAAAAAGCATCAAATGACATCAAAAACGGGAACAATAATCCATTAAACAAACGAAGAAATCAGGAAGCCGCAAAAGCACAATGCGGGAAACAATTAACAGCAGAAGGAGGCGGCAGAATGATTCGGCGGAAGATTGGAGCGTTGATTTATTATTCTTTTGCGAAGCATTTGCCGCTGTACTATTCCGGACGGAAGCCGGGACAAAAGCGGCTGAGGGCTTTTGCGGAAAATTGATGCTGAAATCCTGCGGTAAACAGGTCAACATTGAAACAAATGCCATGTTTTCACCGAAGGTGGAGCCGGGCAACTATTCCGACATCGGAGTGGATGCAAAAATTTACGGAGCCTACGTAATCGGCGATTATGTGATGATGGGAGAGAACTGCACCATCATTACCCGGAATCATCGGCATTCACGGACGGACATTTCGATGATGGCGCAGGGCTTCGAAGAGGAACGGCCGGTTTTCATCGGCAATGATGTATGGCTTGGGGATCGGGTCACGATTTTGCCCGGCGTCCGTATCTGAGACGGCTGTGAGATTGGAGCAGGAGCGGTTGTGACTCGCGACATTCCGCCTAATTCCATCGCCGCCGGCGTTTCTGCAAGGGTCATCCGGTTAAGAAACGCATGATTGCCGTTCGGTGGATGCGTGTGGAGCAGTTATAGATAAAAAGAGGAGAAGGGAATTCCATGACACAGGAAGAGCTTCGGCGAATCGGTACGGTACAATTGCAGATCATGGATGAGGTTCACCGCTTGTGCGAGCTTCACCACATCCGCTATTACATGATCGCAGGCACGCTCCTTGGGGCAGTGCGGCATAGCGGCTTCATCCCCTGGGACTTGGATATTGATGTGGCCATGCCCCGTGCGGATTATGAGCGATTCCGTGAGATTTGCAAAACCAAGCTGGATGAGGCTTATTGCTACCTTGATCATACCTCGGGCAGGAACTATCCCCGTCCGCATGCTTTGGTTACGGCAAAGGACACAAAAATCTGCATGAAATATGATCCATTGAACCCGAAACCGATGGAGTTGGGCATCTATGTGGATATATTTCCGCTGGATCATGCGCCGGACGACGAGAAGCTTCGGCGGAAACAGGCAAAGAAGCTCCGCCGTATCCGCCGCCTGAAACAATGGCGACTTCCTTACAGCTATTCCTACCGGCGGTGGAAGCGGTATGCGCATTACACGGTTTCGGCTCTGCTTTCGTGGATCTCCGTCCCCCGGCTCAATGCGTACCAACAGAAGCAGATGCAGAAATACGATCAACTTGAAACGAAATGCCTTTGCTCCATGGCAAGCGGCTATCCCTATGAAAAGCAGTGTATGCCGAAGGAAATCTACGGCGAGCCGGTTCTGCTTGAATTTGAGGGCAGAAAATACTATGCCCCGGAGCACTATGAGGAGTGGTTGACCCGTCTTTACGGGGATTATATGCAGCTTCCGCCGCCGGAGAAACGACAGGCAAATCTCGAAATCTACGCATCGGTGGAATTTTAATGGTCAAAGCGAGGAGCACAGGATGCTGAATCGATTCAAAAAGCAATATCAAACCTTGCAGGCACCGGTGAAGGCTTCTCTCTGGTTTTTGATCTGCGGATTTCTGCAAAAGGGGATCTCGTTCATCACATCGCCCATTTTCACCCGAATCATGACGGAGACGGAATATGGGCGGTTCAGCGCATATAACTCGTGGCTCGGAATTGTGCAGATCATTGTCTCGTTGAACCTTGCCGCCGGTGTTTACACGCGGGGGCTTGTGAAGAACGAAGGAGATCAGGATCGCTTTTCGTCCTCACTGCTTGGTCTGTCCACAATCTGTATTCTGTTTTTCTCCGTTGTCTATGCGATTTTTCACAGTCTCGTCAATCGATGGCTGGATTTGACGACGCTGATGATGGCGGCGATGCTGCTTGATATTTGGGCGCAGGCTGCATATCAATTTTGGGCAAATCGGGAGCGCGTCAATTATCGATATAAAAAGCTCGTCGCCCTGACAATGGCCTATGTCATTCTTCGGCCTACGCTGGGTATATTCTGCGTACTGCAAACGGATACGGCGCACCAGATGGAGGCACGGGTGTTGGCCACGACTTTCGTTAATTTCGCACTTTTTGCCGGTTTATACATCTCAATTTGTCGAAAAGGAAAACAGTTTTTCCACAAAAAGTATTGGACATACGCATTAAAATTCAATCTGCCGCTTGTGCCGCACTATTTGGCGCAGATCGTGCTGAACCAATCAGACCGATTGATGATCAAGAATCTCTGTGGAACAGCGGAAACGGCTTATTATACCGTCGCTTATAACATTGCAATGGTACTTCAAATTTTCAACAACTCCGTGTCCGGCACCTTAAATCCGTGGATTTATAAGGCAATCAAAAACGATGAGACTGACAAAATCAGCGAAGTATCCTACTTGGTTCTCGCGCTGATCGCACTTTTGAATTTGGCAGTCGTTCTCGTTGCGCCGGAGCTGTTGAGGATCATGGCACCGGAGAGCTACGCTGTGGCGGTTTGGGTGATCCCACCGGTTACCATCAGCGTCTACTTCATGTTCTTATATAATTTGTTTGCAACCTTTGAATATTACTTTGAAAAAACACACTATGTCACGATCGCAACGGTGGTCGGAGCGGTGTTGAATATTATATTAAACGCAATTTTTATCCCGAAATTCGGCTTTGTTGCCGCCGGATATACGACGCTTGTCTGCTATATTTTTTATGCCTTTGCGCACTATTTCTTTATGCGAAAAGTCTGTAATCGGCATATGTCAGGGAAGAAAATCTACGACTGGCGGATGATCGTGGCCTTTGGGCTGGGACTTCTGGTCTGTTCGTTTGCGGTGATGATGCTTTACAATGCACCATGGGTCCGTTATGGCCTTTTGCTGATTCTTCTGCTGGCAGGCGTTTGGAAACGAAAAGAAATTGTCGGACTGTTGGGAATGCTGAGAAATAAAGAAATCTGAACCTAAGGGGGGCGGAAACATTGAAAAAATACAAAATCGGGTATACCACAGGCGTTTTTGATATGTTTCATATCGGCCACCTGAACATCCTTCGTCGGGCGAAGGAACAGTGTGATTATTTAATTGTCGGCGTGAGTACAGATGAGCTGGTGCAAAGCTATAAGCATAAAACACCGATCATCTCCTTTGAAGAGCGTCTGCAAATCGTAGAAGCGATCCGATATGTGGATCGGGTGGTGCCGCAGACTTCTCTGGATAAGTTTGCAGCCTGGAACGAGCTGCATTTTGATGCGATTTTCCACGGCGATGACTGGAAAGGCTCTGTGCTGTATCAGCAGATTGAGGAAAAACTGAGGCAGGTCGGCTGTGAGATGATTTTTCTTCCGCATACCAAGGGAACTTCCTCTACGCTTTTGGCAAAGACTTTGCAGGACAAGAAAGAGACGCAATGAAAAAAATTCTGATCGTCAACAACAATATGCACCTCGGGGGAGTGCAGAGA
>CAZPRA010000134.1:0-3910 GCA_964588975.1 uncultured Oscillospiraceae bacterium
CCTTGCACTGCTGTGTACCATGTTACTCTTGACACATGACCCCGCCCTACCGTGCGTTGGTCGATGGTACATACGGCGGGCCGATGAGGGCATCGGCCCCTACTGAACGTTGCTTGAAGGCGCCAGCAGTGGGACATCCAGAGGCCGTCCCCTACACAGAGTGTTGGTCGATCGCGTCATTCCGACTTGCTAAGAGCCGCCGCAAGCGGCGGTTGCTCGCTGGACGCCTGCTGCGGCAGGTGTGTGAGGACGCAACGCGCCCGTAGCAATATGCAACCACAGTTTTTTGCAAGCCCTTGCCCTGGAGTTGTCACCGTTACGTATATTTTATTTTTCCACAAGCCCTGTGGATTGTGCAAAAATTTTCTGTGTAAAACTTCCGCATTGCAGATTTCAATTTTTGCCTGTGGATAACCCTGGATTTTTTCCACAACCGAGTGTGAATTGCAAAGCATTGAATTTCCTGCGTTTTTTGGTGTTATGCACATAAATTTGAACTACTGACACTATTACTAAGATTTATCCTTTCTATCTATAGATAGAGAGAAAGTGAGGTTTTGAAGATGAAGTTTACCTGTGAAAAAGCTCTGCTGGTCTCCGCCATCTCCATGGCCAGCCGTACCGTCTCCATGAAAAGCACCATTCCCTGTCTGGAGGGTATTCTGCTCCGCGCCGGAATCGGTGTGCAGCTCACTGGCTATAATCTGGAAACGGGTATCACCGTCAAGGTCGGCGCTACGGTAAATGAGGCCGGTCTGTGCGTTATGCCCGCGCGACTGTTTTTCGACATTGTCCGCAAACTTCCGGACGAAGAAGTCACGGTGGAGGTCGACCAGAAGCTGAAAGTCTCCATTCGCGGCGGCGCAAGCTCCTTCCAGATCACCGCCATGGACGCCGAGGATTACCCCGACCTGCCCGACGTGAATTCGGAAAAGGGCGTTGAAATTCCGCAGAGCGCTCTGAGAGATCTCATTGGCGGCACGCTGTTTTCCGTTTCGGAAAATCAGGTTCGCCCGGTGCTCACCGGCTGCCTGATGGAGGTCAGCGACGAGGGTATTACCATGGTTGCGGTGGACTCCTCACGCCTTGCCCGGCGCACCTGGCACAGCGAAACGCCGATTGGCCGGCAGATGAAATTCGTCATTCCGGCGCCGGCGCTCCGGGAAGTGGAAAAAATGCTGGGCGATATCGATGAAACGATGTCCTTCACGCTGGGCAGCAAACATTTGATGTTCCAGATCGGTGATGCGACGCTTGTTTGCCGTCTGCTTGAGGGCGAATTTATCGACTGGCGCCGTGTGGTGCCCACGAAACATGAGACGGTTTTGACTGCTAACGTTGCAGAACTGACCGCTTCCATCGAGCGCGTGAGCCTGATCGTCTCGGAAAAAATCAAAAGCCCGGTGCGCTGTATTTTCGGAGAGAATATTGCGGATTTCCGCACCGTGAACACCATCGGCACGGCGCATGACACTTGCTCGGTGGCCGGAAACGGCAACGAGCTGGAGATAGGCTTTAACTGCCGCTTCCTTTTAGACGCTTTACGAGTCATTCCGGGTAACGAAGTCGTGCTCGAACTGCAGAACGGACTGAGCCCCATCGTGTTCACTCCGGCCGACGACAAATACGATTTTGCATACATGGTTCTGCCGGTGCGTCTGCACTGATGCAGCTTTCGAAAACTGGAACGGAGGTAACAAATGAAGGTTACGGTTCGGCGGGCAAATGCTCCGGAACAGGTTGTGGAAATCAACACCGATTTCATCAAGCTTGACAGCTTTTTGAAGCTATGCAACGCCGTTTCCTCCGGCGGCGAGGCAAAAGTGCTCATTCAGGACGGTTTTGCCAAGGTCAACGGCGAGGTTTGCACCATGCGAGGCAAAAAACTCCGCGACGGAGACAGCGTTACGTTTCAAAACCGCCATTTTCGGGTAAAATATGCAGTTAAATAAGCTTTCTTTGCAGTTTTTCCGCAATTATGAAGCGCTGGAGGCGGAATTTGTACCGGGCGTTAATTTGCTGGTCGGAAAAAACGCCAACGGCAAGACCAATCTGCTCGAGGCAATATCTTACCTGTCAACGGGTAAGGCGTTTCGGGCTCGCCGGGAGCAGGAATTGATCCGCTTCGGCGCAGAATTTTCGGAAATTTTTGGCGATTTTTCAACCCATAAGCGGAATAATCAGTCGCTACGCGTACTTCTTTTTGCCGGACGGCGGCCAAGGCAGCTCTTTGTAAACGGTGTGAAGCAGAAAAGCGCCGCCGGTTTTGCCGGTGTGATGCCGAGCGTTCTGTTTTGTCCGGAGGATTTGCAGGTTCTCAAGCACGGCGCTCAGCCCCGGCGGAAGCTGCTGGACGGCGTGATTTGCCAGCTTCGGCCAAATTATGCCGCCGCTTTGGGCGAATATCAGCGCGTTTTGGAGGAAAAAAGCGCACTTTTGCGGGACTTCCATGAAAATCCTTCGCTTTTGGCCGTCCTGCCGGATTATAACGCCAGAATTGCGCAAATCGGTGCGCTGCTCATTTCCTATCGTGCGCGGTTTTTACAGGCTTTGGAGGCCAGTGCCGCGCAATATCACAGTGATTTTTCCGGCGATGGCGAACGCCTGAGCCTGAAATATCAGACCGTTTCGACGGTTTCAGACCCATTTGCGCCGCTTGACGAGATCCGCGAGGCGCTAACGCAGCACCAGCAAAGCCACGAACGGGCAGAGTTGGACAGCGGCCAGTGCCTTTCCGGGCCGCACAAGGACGATTTTCTTGCGGAAATAAACGGCCTACCGGTGGCGGCCTTTGCTTCGCAAGGGCAAACCCGCACCGCCGCCATTTCCCTGAAACTGGCCGAACGGGAGCTTTTGCGGCGCGATTTTCTCGAAGAACCGCTTCTGCTTTTGGACGACGTGCTTTCTGAGCTGGACATGGGTCGGCAGGATTTTGTGCTAAATCAGCTCAAAACCGGGCAGGTTTTTATCACCTGCTGTGAAACGGATCGCTGGACGCGCCTGGGTCGCGTTTTCCAAATTTCTCATGGCAAAATCATGGAATAATTTCTTTATATTCCTGATTTTCAAATTTTCGGAGGCCATATGTATCTGTCCATCGGTTCGGATTTTGCCGTGCGGGACAGGAGCGTGATCGGAATTTTTGATCTGGACAACAGCTCCTTTTCCCGGCATACCAGAGATTTTTTGCGTCATTCGGAACAGCAGGGCGAAGTGGTCACGGTTACGGATGACCTGCCCAAGAGTTTTGTGATCACAGAGGAATTCGGCCTGACCCGGGTGTGTTTGACTCAATTTAATTCTGCCGCGCTGGAAAAACGCCTTCGCTGACGGAGAGGGCTGAAGGTGCCTACACCGGGACGTCCAGAGGCCGTCCCCTACCGTGCATTGATTCGGGGTGCCAGCAGCGGGCCGATGTGGGCATCGGCCCCTACAAAACGCCACCTAAGGCGGCAGGCTGTACCCGCAAGGGGTAGATCCTGTTGCGGTACCAGTCGGCGCCCAAAGGAAATGGCGCCGACAAACCTCACCGAAAGATGTGAAGCCCGAAATTTGTGTGCCGCGCTTGCGGCGGCTTCAAATTTCGACCGCTGCCACTCCTTTTTGCTCGCTTCATCCGCCACAGGCGGCGCTCGCAAAAGTCCCCCCTACCTGGCGCTGCTAGTGGCGGCGCGCGGCGGCATGAGGGCATGCCGCCCTACCGTTGCAGTGCGTGTGTTAAAACGTGTCGTAGCGCGCCGTGGCAATCTGTACCTCCATATTTGCACCAGCCCCTTGGCTCTCCCTCTGGGAGAGCTGGCACGGCGGAGCCGTGACTGAGAGGGTGCCGTGCAAACGGGTCGATGTTGGCATTGTCCCCTACGGGTGCAGCCTATTGTTTATCATACCGTTCTCTATGGGTTTTTAAATT
>CAZPRA010000135.1:0-3901 GCA_964588975.1 uncultured Oscillospiraceae bacterium
AAATTCGTGCCCGTTGGCGGTATGTCAAAGAGGGCAACCTCATCGAAATTTACGAGATTCCCTACACAACGACGACCGAAGCCATCATCGACAAGGTTTCCGAGCTGATCAAGGCCGGCAAAATTCGGGAAATTTCGGATATGCGCGACGAGACGGATCTGAGCGGCTTGAAACTGACGATTGATCTCAAGCGCGGCGTCGACCCCGACAAGCTCATGCAAAAGCTGATGAAGTCCACGCCGCTGCTCGACTCCTTCGGCTGCAATTTTAACCTCCTCATTGCCGGGATGCCCCGTGTTCTGGGCGTTCGGGAGATCATCGAGGAGTGGACGGCGTGGCGGACGGACTGCGTGCGCCGCCGTGTCTATTTCCAAAAGCAGAAAAAGGCGGAAAAGCTTCATCTTCTCAAGGGTTTGAAGCGTATTCTCCTTGACATTGACAAGGCCATCCATATCATTCGGGAGACGGAGTCTGACGCAGAAGTGGTGCCCAACCTGATGATCGGCTTCGGCATCGACAAGATCCAGGCGGAATTCGTCGCCGAGATCAAGCTGCGCAACATCAACAAGGAATACATCCTCAAGCGCACCGCCGAGGTCGACGAGCTGGAAAAAGAGATCGCCGAGCTGGAGGACATCCTCGGGAGCGAAAAAAAGATCCGCTCCATCATCGTCAAGGAGCTCGATGCCGTGGCCGAAAAGTACGGCAAAGACCGCAAAACCGGTATCGTGTTTGCCGCCGAGGAGGACGAGGACGACGGGGAAGAGCCGATCCCCGACTATCCCGTGACCGTTTTCGTCTCCCGTGAGGGCTATTTCAAGAAAATCACGCCGCAGTCGCTGAGAATGTCCGGCGAGCAGAAGTTCAAGGAGGGCGACGGCCTGAAATTCTCGAAGGAAACGACAAATTCCGCCGAGATCATGGTCTTTACCGACAAATATCAGGTCTATAAGGCTCGCTGCGCCGATTTTGACGATGCAAAAGCCTCCGTTCTGGGGGATTACCTTCCTGCCAAGCTGGGCTTTGACGATGGCGAAAGCGTCTTGGACGTCTGCTTCCCCGGCGACTACACCGGCTCTGTCCTGTTCGTCTTCGAAAACGGCAAGGTAGCCAAGGTGGAATTGTCCGCCTATCAGACCAAGTCCAATCGCCGCAAGCTCACAGGGGCATATTCTGACAAGAGCCCCCTAAAAGCCGTGCTCCTGCTCCGGGAGGACATTCAGCTTGCCCTGTATTCCACGGAAGGACGCGCTCTCATCTTCTCCACGGCACAGCTTGCGCCCAAAACAACCCGCGCCACCCAGGGTGTGGCCGTGATGACCCTCAAGCGCAAGGCTCTTGTGCACCGCGCCGTTCCGCTTGAGCAGTGCGGCATCGTCAACGCCTCCCGCTATCGCACCCGTTCCCTTCCCGCCGCAGGCGCCCTTTTGAAGGACGAAGACGCGGAGGAAAAACAGATCAGTTTGGAGCTTTGATATGAAATACACGAAAAAAGAACTGCTGCGAAATCTTTTGATGATCACCTTCGGCTGTGCCGTCTTTGCGCTGGGCTTTGACCTGTTTCTGGAGCCCGCAGGCTTTAACTGCGGCGGCGTCAGCGGCATTGCCATGCTGGTGTGCTATGCCGTGGACGCTCCCTGGCTGACCGTAGGCATTCTCAGTGCCGCCATCAATCTGCCGCTGTTCTTCTGCGGCTATAAAAAAATCGGCAAATATTTCTTCTTCACTTCCCTTTACGGCATGCTGTGCAATTCCGTGTTCTTTGACCTTTTTGCCCACATTCCGGTGCCCGAAGCGGAGCCCCTTCTGGCGGTGATTTTCGGTGGCAGCATGATTGGCGCCGGCCTTGGGGTGGTGTTTCTGGCCGGTGCGTCCACCGGCGGTGTTGACATCGTCGCACGTCTTTTGAAGCTGAAATTCCGCAATTTCCCCATCGGCAAGATCATTCTGGTCTTTGACCTGTGCACCGCCGTGGCTACGGGTATTGTCTATGAGCAGGTCAGCAACACCCTTTACAGCGCCGTAACGCTGTATCTCTCCTCCGTTGTGCTGGACATGGTGGTCTATGGCATGGATTTTGCCAAGGTCGCTCTGATCATCTCCGATCGCTATGAGGAGATCGCCACCGCCATTGACGGCAAGCTGGATCGCGGCGTGACGCTGCTTCAGGGTCAGGGCTTTTACCGCCGTCAGGATAAATATATTCTCCTGAGCGCTGTCAAGCAGAGGCAGCTTGCCCAGCTCAAGGAACTGGTCACGGAGATCGACCCCGACGCCTTCATCATTTTGCAGGACGCCAAGCAGGTTCTTGGCGATGGCTTCAAGCGCTACGACCGTTTCGAATTATAATTCTTACAAAAGGGGGCTTGCTCTATGAAAAGAGCCACTGTGTGCGTTTTGCTGCTTGCTCTTTTGCTGGCGCTGTGCGCCTGTGACCGGCTGGTCAAAAATGACTATTCGCTTGTCACACCACATATTGAGCAGCCCGTTGCCTCCACTGAAGTGCAGCCGGAGGAGCTTCCTCTCACCGCCAGCAGCCGCACGGAGCTTCGCGGTGCGGTGCTTTCGCTCATCCGCGACTGGACAGAGCAGGGTGTCATCCTCATTAGCGACTATTCCGGCGATGTCTTGGCAGACCTTCAGGAGACCGTCCTTTATGCAACGCAGGAGGATCCCATCGGTGCCTTTGCTGTAGATTTTATCGACGCAGAATATGATGGGCTGAGCACTGTCTCGGTCAATATCGTCTTTCGGCGTTCCTCTGCCGAAATTGACGCCATCGTCACGGTCAGCGGAAACAGCAGCGCTTATCTAAAAATTCAGCAGGCGCTTTCCGCCTATGACACTTCCCTGACCTTGCGCATCCGCAGCTATGAGGAGACGGATTTTGCCCAGTACATCCGCGATTATTGCCTGACCCATCCGGACAAGATCATTGCACTGCCCACCGTTTCGGCGGAGGTCTATCCCCCGGAGGGCGAAACGCGTATTTTGGAGCTGCATTTCACCTATCCCGCGTCCCGGGACGAAATGCGCCTGATGCAGTCCTCTGTGGATACCATTTTGTCCTCTGCCGCTTCCTATATCCGCTCCGGCGAAGATGAGCGCCAGCGTGCGGAGCTACTCTACCGCTTCCTCACCACCCGGTTTCAGTATACCGCCGCTGAGCAGGAGCCGACGGCACCGGCCTATTCTCTTTTGTGCGAAGGCGTTGCGCACAGTCTTTCCTTCGCCTGCGTGTTCTATGGTGAATGTGTTGCGGCCAATATGGACTGCCGAATTGTCGCAGGCAGCAAAAACGGCGAAGCCTACTACTGGAATTTGCTGAAAATTGACGGGCAATACTATCATGTAGACCTCATGCGCAGCATTACCCGGCAGGAAGATACCCTGCGTCTGCTCTATTCTCCCGAGCTTGCCGCAGAGGGCTACATTTGGGACGAAAGTCTCTATCCAACGGTTGCAGCATTGGAAAATCCGGACACCGAGCCGACGCCGCAACCCAGCTCAAATCCTTCACTCGAGCCCGATCCGACGGAAGAACCGGAGCCCACGGAGCCGGACTCCAGCGATGAACCGGATCCCTCCTCAGACCCCACGGAAAGCTCCGAGGACAGCTCAGAGAGCGAAGGTGGCACACTCTCACCCTGACGAAGTGCAAAGAAAAACAGAAAAAGGCGAAAATTCTTCTTGACAAACGCCGATGAAGCTACTATAATAGTCCCTGCAACCGCGGGTGTAGCTCATCCGGTAGAGCGCCACCTTGCCAAGGTGGAGGTAGCGAGTTCGAGCCTCGTCACCCGCTCCAGCAAAAAAGTCTCTTTTGTCTTCTAGACAAAAGAGACTTTTCAGCTTGTCAAAAAACTACCAATTTACCCCCATATGTGATATAATAATCGCA
>CAZPRA010000136.1:0-3671 GCA_964588975.1 uncultured Oscillospiraceae bacterium
CTGCGGGGTCACGGTGTCCAGATCCTGAATGGTCATGCGCTCGCGGATGACACGCTCCAGACGGGTAAAGCCCACGCGGAACTGGTTTTGCAGCAGTTCGCCAACGCAGCGCAGGCGGCGGTTGCCCAGATGGTCGATATCGTCCGTGGTGCCAACGCCGACGGCAACGCTGTTAAGGTAGTTGATGGAAGCGAGGATATCTTCCGGGGTGATGTGCTTGGGCAGCAGCTCGTCCCGGTGCTCGTCGATGGCGTCCTCCCAGCCGTCGGCAGGGACGGAGTCGAGCATTTCGAAAAGGACACTGCGGCAGACGCGTTCCTTAATGCCATACTGTGCGGGGTCAAAGTCCACAAAATTCTTCATATCCACCATATAGTTGGAGAACATCTTGTGGTTTTTGCCGTTGACAGTGACGACGGCATCGCAGACGCCCTTGGCAGAAAGTTCCTTTGCACGGGCGCGTGTGAGCACCTCGCCGGGCATGGCAAGGATCTCGCCCGTCCGGGGATCGGCAATGGGCTCTGCCAGCTCCTGACCGCTCAGGCGGCTCCAGATATCCATTTTCTTGTTGAACTTATACCGGCCCACGCGGGAGACATCGTAGCGGCGGGCGTCGAAAAACAGAGAGTCCAGATAGGACGCGGCGCTGTCGACCGTGGGCGGCTCGCCGGGGCGCAGACGGCGGTAGATTTCCAGAAGGCTGTCTTCCCGGGTCTTGCAGGGGTCTTTTTCCAGAGTGGCCTTGATGCGCTCGTCCTCACCGAACATCTCCAAAATCTGGCCGTCGGTCTGAACGCCCAGCGCGCGGATCAGGCAGGTGATGGGGAGCTTGCGGTTTTTGTCAATGCGGACATAGAAGCAGTTTTGCAGATCCGTTTCATATTCCAGCCATGCGCCGCGGTAAGGGATGACCGTGGCGGTGTAGGTGTGCTGGTCGGCCTTGTCCACGGTGTCGCCGTAGTACATACCGGGGCTTCTGACGATCTGGGAGACGATCACGCGCTCGGCGCCGTTGATCACAAAGGTGCCGCCGTTGGTCATCAGGGGGAAGTCGCCCATGAAGATTTCCTGATCCTTGATCTCGCCGCTGACCTTGTTCAGCAGGCGGACACGGACTTTGATGGGCTTGGCGTAAGTTGCGTCCCGCTCCTTACATTCTTCCACGGTGTACTTGGGTTTTTCATCCAGAGAGTAGTCCAAAAAGGACAGCTCCAGATTGCCAGTGTAGTCGGAGATGGCATCGACGTCGCGGAAAACCTCGCGCAGACCTTCGTTCAGGAACCATTCATAGGAGTCCTTCTGAATTTTCAGCAGATTGGGCATCTCCAGAATTTCCTGATACTTGGCATAGCTCTTACGCTCTGTCTTTCCGAACTTCACGTCTTTCACTTGCATATGGGTCCTCACAGCCTTTCTATACATTGGGGTGTGTTGTTCACTGAAATAAAAACGCTTCGATCAAACGCTTTTATGTTTGTGGTGCTATGGAACATACTTGGGCATTTGGCACGCCCGGGTGAGTTGTTGCTTTGTTGCAATTCCCTCTTGAACTTTTTGCCTCCGTATGGTATACTGCAATTAGTGGGTGGAAATTGTGCCAAGGCAATACTTTCACAGTATGGAGTATGATTTTACCATATTTTTCTCCTTTCGTCAATAGTTTTTTATGAAAAAAGTGCCGGAGATGGAAATTTTTCCGTCTCCGGCGCCTTTCTATTTGTCCAGTCGTTTCATAAATCCAGTTTAGATTGACTCGCTCGATTTGATATCTGACCATAATCTGGTATCTGACTGCCTGTTTTTGTACCGCACCCTACCTTTCTCTGATGAGGGAGGCGGCTCTGCATCTTTAGGCGGAGTCTGCCGAAGCCCTTTGCCTTAAATATTAAGTCGGCTACATACCTAAAGCGTTTCCTAATAAAGCGATCACCACAACCAAAGCTATACAGCCCACACATGAAATGAGCCATCGAATCGGCTCGCGTGTTGCAGTTTTAACCAAATAAGCTTTATCATCTTTCACGTAAAACTCGTATGTATCTCCTATGCGAATTTTGCTGCAGTGCTTACCTGAAACCACTTCTTCGAAGATAACCTCGGATGTTTCAGGCATTTCATCTATTATCACCTCAAAGGTAAACAGCTTATCGTTCTTATTCCCCTTGTAACAGTTTTCTGTGCTGATTCGCTTACTTATCTTGCCGTTGCACTTCTTTGCATCTGTTTTCAAGCACAACAGTTTTGCAAGTGAATAAATAAACTTTACGAAGCTGATAAATGCAAATATTAATGCTGCTGGTGCCATTTTGTCGTTGCCCCCCTTTTTGTAATTTCACACTCAGTATAATTCACGTGGCAACATATGTCAAGTAAAATCATAATGAGTCGAAAAACGTCTCCAAAACCGCAAGCAGTTCAGAGACGTTTTTCCATTTTATCCCTTATCTCAGCAATCCTTCCAGTTTTTCTCCCAACTGGTGGTAGCGCTGCACATCCGGCTTTGCCACCAGATTTTCCGCGATCATTTCCTCCAGCTCGCTTCTCGTGACCCATTTTGCCTCGCAGGTCTCTCCAGGCTGCATCCTCAAATCCTCGAGCGCAACATCTCTGCGGAGGAAATAGATGTCGCAAAAATTTCCCACGCGGCAATAGCTGTCCACCAGCGTCAGCTCGCTTTCCGAAGCGTCGATCCCGGTTTCTTCGAACAGCTCCCGGCGAATGGCCTGAAGGCTGCTCTCTCCTGCCAAGGCTGAACCGCCGGTGTGCTCCCATAAATTGGGATAGGTCTGCTTTTCCGGGGCGCGTTTGGTCAGGAGCACCTGCCCCTGCGAATTAAACACCCACACGAATACCACCAGATGATATTCGCCCTTTTGCAGTGGAACGCCACGCACGTGTGTTTTGCCAAGAGGCTGTCTGTCTTTGTCATAAAGATCCCAAAGCTCCATGTGTGCCTCCTTTATGCGCCGCCAAGCAAGTGTTCCAGCAGAATCTTCAGACCCATCAAAACGAGGATCAGACCGCCGACAAATTCCGCCTTGGCTTTGTAACGTGCGCCGAAGACATTGCCGATCTTCACACCTGCCGCAGAGAAAAGGAAGGTCGTGGTACCGATGATGGCAATAGCGACCCAGATGTTTGCGCCCATCAGAGCGAAGGAAACGCCGGTGGCCAGCGCGTCAATGCTGGTGGCAATGGCAAGAGGCAGCATGGCACGGAAATGGAAGGCAGCGTCGAGCTTTTCTTCCTCCTTTGAGAAGGCTTCGCGGATCATGTTCGCGCCGATGAGCGCCAGCAGGACAAAGGCGATCCAGTGGTCAAAGGCCGTGATGTACTGCGTCAGAAGCCCGGCCAAAAAGAAGCCGAGCAACGGCATAAGCGCCTGAAAACCGCCAAAGTAGGCGCCCGCGATCAGGCTGTAGCGCAAGCGGTATTTCTGGCACGCAAGTCCCTTGCTGATGGCAACGGCAAAAGCGTCCATGGAAAGCGCAATGCCGGTGACAAACAAGTCAAAATATCCCATATTTAAGGACTCGCCTCCTGAATTATTGTAAAAGATTACCGTTTATTATAGCACACCAATCCGATTTTTCAAGAGCGCAAATGGAATTCGGTGTCGGAACACAGAAAAACACCTCGACCACGCGGTCAAAAGGTGTTTCCCCGGCGAA
>CAZPRA010000137.1:0-3644 GCA_964588975.1 uncultured Oscillospiraceae bacterium
CGAAGCTGCGCGAAAAGGTATCCACGCTGGTTCAGGTCGGACTTGGCTCTGTAAAGCTCGGGCAAAGCTCCACCACGCTTTCCGGCGGCGAAGCCCAGCGGGTCAAGCTGGCGACGGAGCTTTCCCGCCGCGCAACCGGCCGCACGCTTTATATTCTAGACGAGCCAACGACCGGGCTTCATATGTACGATGTGCAGATGCTTTTGCAGGTGCTTGAAAAGCTGGTTGAGGCGGGCAACACCGTTCTGGTCATCGAGCACAATCTGGAAGTGATCAAAACCGCTGACTATCTCATCGACCTCGGGCCTGAGGGCGGCGACGGCGGCGGACAGCTCGTTGCGCAGGGAACACCGGAAACGGTTGCCGCCTGCGAAGCCTCCTTCACGGGACACTACCTGAGAAAAATGCTGACGGGAGAAAAACACAATGAACATTGACCGCCTGCTGCGCCGTTTTCTGCTGAACAATCCGGATGGCTTGACGGATGTGGAGCTGTTAGAGCTGCTGCTCCACTTCACCGCACCGGACGCTCAGACGCTTGCGCACCGCCTGATCGAGCAATATCCCAGCATTTCGGCGCTGATGGAGACGGACAGCACCGACCTGAGCGCTATTGAGGACATGGACGAGGAAAGCCTTCTGCTGTTGCGGGTGGTTCCGGAAATGCACCGCCGCTATTTTCTCTCCCACAACGAGAAGGAAAAGCGGCTGCTCAATGGCGCCGCCTATGGACGCTATCTGCTGCCCTATTTCTTCGGCGCCCGGGATGAGATGGTCTATCTTCTGCTGATGGATGTCTCCGGCAATGTGATAAACTGCCGTTTTCTGGGGCAGGGTACGGTGTGCTCCGCCAATGTCCCCATGCGAAAGCTGGTTCAGGAGTCGCTTGCAGCGAACGCCTCGTGCATCGTCCTTGCGCATAATCACCCCTGCGGCGTGGCCGTTCCTTCCAAGGAGGATGTGGATCTGACCGTGCGCATCCGGGACTCTCTGGCTATTTTGGAGCTTCAACTCATGGATCACATCATCATCGCCGATGACGACTTCGTCTCCATGAAAGAAAGCGGATATCTGCAATAAAAAAGGTGCTGCCCGGCAAGGGCGGCACCTTTTGCGCACAATGATGTATTCAAATGATCAAAGAGTTGCGGCAAGGACGGCTTTGATGGTGTGCATACGGTTTTCCGCCTCGTCAAAGACGATGGAGCGTTCGCTTTCAAACACATCGTCTGTGACCTCCAGCGCGTCCAGACCGAAACGGGCGCCGATTTCCCGGCCAATGCCGGTGTTCAGATCGTGGAAGGCGGGCAGACAGTGCATAAACACGGTCTGGGGTGCGGCCTGCTCCATCAGTTTGGCATTGACCTGATAGGGCAGCATTTTTTTCAGGCGTTCTTCCCATGCGGACATGGGCTCACCCATGGAGACCCAGACGTCCGTATAGATCACGTCAGCGTCACGAACGGCCACGGCGGGATCCGTTTCAAAGGCCAGAACACTGCCGGTTTCGGCAGCAATTGCCTTGCAACGGTCAATGAGAGCGGGATCGGGGAAGAAGCCTTCCGGCCCACAGGCGGTGAAGTGCAGCCCCAGTTTGGCGCAGCCAATCATCAGGGAATTGGCCATATTATACCGGCAGTCGCCCATAAACACCAGTTTTTTGCCCTTTAAGACGCCAAAATGCTCCCGAATGGTGAGCATATCTGCCAGAATTTGCGTGGGATGGTATTCATTGGTCAGACCGTTCCAGACGGGCACACCGGCGTATTTCGCCAGCTCCTCGACGATCGTCTGGCCGAAACCGCGGTACTCAATGCCGTCATAAAGACGGCCAAGAACCCGGGCGGTGTCCGCAATGGACTCCTTTTTGCCAATTTGAGAGCCGCTGGGATCTAGATAGGTCACGTGCATTCCCAAATCATGGGCAGCAACCTCAAAGGAGCAGCGGGTGCGTGTGGAAGTTTTTTCAAAAATCAGCGCGATGTTTTTGCCCTTGAGACGGTCGTGGGCAATGCCTGCCTTCTTCTCCCGCTTCAGCTCGGCGGCAAGGTCGATCAGGCCGGTGATCTCCTCCGGAGTGAAGTCCAGAAGGGTCAGGAAATTTCTACCTTTTAAGTTCATATGTTCCTCCTTTTATCAGGCGCGGCTACGGATGATCTCCACCGCGGCTTTTAACTGTTCCATGGGAATGTTCAGCGCGGGCAACAGACGGATTTTGTCCTTTGCAGTGGTCACAAGGACCCCAGCCTCGAGCAGTTCTTCTGCAAACTGCCGTGCAGGTCGATCCGCTTCAAAACCCAGCATCAGCCCCATTCCGCTGACATTGCGGATGTTTTTTATCTCGGACAGAGCGGCAAACAGATAGTTCGAACGCGCCTGAACACCCTGCAAAAGGGTATCGTCAATGCGGCTGAGGATGTTCAACCCACCGGCGCAGCAGACCGGATTTCCGCCGAAGGTCGAGCCGTGATCGCCGGGCTGCAAAACGTCTTTCACCCGCGAGCCAAGGAGCGTTGCGCCCAGTGGCAGACCGCCTCCCAAGCCCTTGGCGGTGGAGACAACGTCCGGCGAAAGGCCGTAGTTCATATAGCCATAAAGTGCACCGCTTCGCCCGTTGCCAAGCTGCACCTCGTCTACCATAAGCAGCAGGTGATATTGCTCCGCGACCCGTGCAAGAGCGTTTGCATATGCCTGACCTATGGGCAAAATGCCGCCCTCACCCTGCACACATTCAAAGAAAATTGCCGCACAGGGATTTTCGCGAGCCAAGCGTTCCAGTTCCGCTTCATCTCCAACGGTGGCATGAAGAAAGCCACCCGGCAGAGGATGATAGTCCTGATGATACACCGCCTGACCGGTCGCGGCCAGCGTTGCAAGCGTCCGGCCGTGAAAGCTGTTTTTCAGGGTGATGATGTTCTGATACGCCGCACCCTTTTCCTGCGCAGCCCATTTGCGCGCAACCTTGATGGCACACTCGTTGGCCTCTGCGCCGGAATTGGAAAAGAAGACCCGGCTCATCCCCGTTCGCTGGCACAGCTCCTGCGCCAAAAGGCTCACCGGCGAGGCATAATAGAGGTTGGAAGTGTGCGCAAAGTGCGCCAACTGCTCCGACACCGCCTGCTTCCACGGCAGGTCGTTCCAGCCAAAGAGATTGACGGCAATGCCACCGCCCAGGTCAAAATATGTTCTGCCGTCGCTGCCATAGACCATGGAACCCTCTCCACCGACGATCTCCAGCGGAAAGCGGCGGTAGGTGTGCGCCACGTAGCGGCAGTCCAGATTGAAATAGTCCACGATTTGCCTCCTGTTAAAGGGCTTTGCGTGTATTATAGCGGATTTTGCGCCCCGGGTCAAGCCCGTTGTGCAATCGTGCCCAAAAGCCGCTTATACTAGTTCTTGATAAAACAGCTTGTCAAAAAAGTCTTTTTGACAAGCTGCTTTCAAAATTGCAAAATAAATTTTGTAGTGTTATATTTTGCAATTTTGTCGCCCGCGGGCGGGTGATTGAACGTGAAAGGACACCCTGACGGTTTCCTTTCACACTTTTCTTCCCTCCGAAACGGCAAAAATCACGTTTTTTGACAGTCTGAAAAAGCTTTAAAAGCTTTTTATAGCACCGAAGGTGCGTCAAGAACTTATGAGAC
>CAZPRA010000138.1:0-3551 GCA_964588975.1 uncultured Oscillospiraceae bacterium
GCCTCGGCGGTGCGTGATGACGATGAACTGCGTCTTCTCGCTCAGACCTCTCAGGTAGCTTGCAAAACGCTCCACGTTTCGGTCATCGAGCGCCGCGTCGATCTCATCAAGCATACAAAACGGCGTCGGCCTGACTTTTAAAATTGCAAAATACAGGGCAATGGCAACAAATGCCTTCTCGCCGCCGGAAAGAAGGGTGATGGTTTTCAGTTGTTTTCCCGGCGGCTGCACGCGAATTTCAATGCCGCAGGAAAGCGGCTCAGACGGATCCTCCAGTTCCAGAGAAGCCTTGCCGCCATTGAACATCTCGGTAAAGGTCTGCCCGAAATAGGTGTTGATCTTTGCAAATTCGGTGGTAAAGATTTCTGTCATTTGACGCGTAATATCGCCGATAATGCCCTCCAGCTCGGCCTTGGACGTTAAAACATCGTCCCGCTGCTCGGTCAGGTAGGTATAGCGCTCGTTCACGCGCGCAAATTCATCGATGGCGCCGAGGTTTGGCGTGCCAAGAGCGGAAATTTTCCGCTTCAGGTCGGAAACCTGCTTTTGCGCAGCGGCAACGCTTTCAATTTCCGAAGCAGCCTCGGCCGCAGTGGAGCGGGTCAGCTCATAGCTCTCCCAGAGGCGGTCAATGATCTGCTTTTCCTCCATCTCGGCCGCATTCTTTTTGGCCTCCAGACGGGCGCTTTCGCGTTCCATGTTCAAAATATCGCGGTTTTTGTTCTGCGCTTCTTTTTCGGCAGCAGTCTTTCTCGCCTCAACTGCAGCACGTTCCTGCAAAGCAGCTTGCAGCGTTTGCCTGCGTTCGTCGGCAAGCGCACGGCTTCCGGCAAGACGTTCTTCTCTCTGCAATAGCTGCTCGGCCAAGGCCGAAAGCTCCTTGGAATACTGCTCCAGAAGGTGTAGCTTTTGTGCGCGGTCGCCCTGCATGGCAAGCTCCAGCCCATGCAGACGGCCTATGGAGTCAGCAGCCGTTGATTTTTCGGACTCCTGCGCTGCGATCTCCACCCGCAGGACGGTCATGCGCTCAGAAAGGCGGTTGCTTTCCTCGGCTGCAACACTTTGGCCGTCAGAAATCACGTTCAGCTCCTTCGTCCGTTCCTCGATTTGACGTTCCAACTCGGCAACTTGTTCCCGCCATTGGTTCTGCCGTCCAAGCTCTGTTTCGTTCTGGTGCCGGAGCTCATCTAGCTCTCTGGCCGAGACAGCAATTGCCTCTCCGATGGCGTCAAAGAGCAGGGCATACTGCCGTTCCTCGCCGGAAAGCCGCAAAGCCTCGTCCTCTGCCGTGCGCAGGCGTCCTTCCTCGGCAGCAAGCTCAAACTCGACCTGCTGAACAAGGCGCTGCGCCTCAGCAAGCTGTGCCTTGCGCTCGGAAAGCTCCTGCTCGCGGCGAAGCCGTTCTTTTTTCAGTTTTTCAATTTCATTTGCGCGGGACAGGATACCCGCACTGCGGGAAACAGAGCCGCCTGTCATCGAACCGCCGGCATGAACGACCTGCCCGTCGAGCGTGACGATGCGGAAGCGGTGCTGATACTGTTCCGCCATAGATATTGCGGAGTCCATGTCCTCCGCGATCACGGTTTTTCCAAGGAGGTTTTGGACGATCCCGTCATATTTCGGGTCAAAGCGCAAAAGCTCAGAGGCAAGCCCCACGAAGCCCCGGCAACGCTTAATTCCTTTTTCATTCAGAGATTTGCCGCGAATCACGTCCAGTGGCAGGAAGGTCGCACGCCCGGCATCCGTGCGCTTGAGAAACTGGATGGCCTGCTTTGCGGCGCGTGCGTCATCGACAACGATCTGCTGCATAGCAGCGCCAAGAGCGATTTCAACCGCCACGGCGTAACGGTCGTCCGTGCGGATGAGCTTGGAAACAGGGCCATGAATTCCCCGCAATGCACCACGGCTGCTTTGCTGCATGACCTCGCGCACCGCTTTTGAATAGCCCTCAAATTCGCGTTCCATCTCCTCGAAAAGCTTCAGGCGGGATTGCAGCGTTTCCAGAGCAACACTGCCCGCTGTCAGCTCCTTTTGCAGCATATCCCGCTTTTCGCTGCGGGTCTTGCCGCGAAGACGGTAGCCCTCAATGGTGTTCCGGGCAGAAGCAACCTCCTCCCGGGCATTATTCAGGGCATTTTTTGCCCTTGTGCAATTCTCCTGCGCCTCGCTCTGGCGCAAAAGCGCAGCGTCACGGTCTGCGCTCAGTTGAGCTTCGCGTTCGGCGTTGCGGTTCGTCGTTTCCATCGAAGCAGAAAGATCGGCCTGACGCGCAGAAAGCTCTGTGCGGAGCTGCTCGAGCTCACTGCGCAGGGTGAGATAGCGCCGGGTCATACCTTCTGCGCTGTGCGCCATTTCCCTGCTCTCGTTCTCTGCCTCAGAGAGCTTTTGGCGCAGGCGCTTCGTTTCGGCCTCAATTTCCGCAATGCGGCTGTTTAAAGCTTCAATTTGCGACGCGATGCCGCCGCTGCGACTGTCCTGCTCGGAAAGTTCCGAACGGACGCGTTCCATATTGCCGTTGCAGTTTTCCTGCTGGGTGTGCAAAACAGCGATCTCGGCTTGGATTTCCTGCACCTGTGCATCTTTCTGGGCAATTTCCTCGCGCAGAGCGTCGGTGTGCACATCACGCTGGCGAAGCTGCTCTGCAAGGTGCTCGCCTTCCTCATAAAGCCCGTCCAATGCGGCGTGTTCCTGCTGAAGGATGAACGCAGCGGAATGATAATCCTCCTCCGCCTTTCGCGCTGTGGCGCTCAGGCGCTCCAAACTGCGCAGCCAAAGAGCGACCTCAACGCCCTTCAGCTCGTCCCGATAGGCAAGATATTTTTTTGCCTTTTCCGACTGCTCGCGCAGCGGCTCCACCTGAAGTTCCAGCTCGGAAATTTTGTCCCCAATTCGCAGAAGATTATCCTGCGTTCCCGCCAGACGGCGCTCCGTTTCCTCCTTGCGGTGGCGATATTTGGAGATACCGGCGGCTTCTTCAAAAATTTCGCGGCGATCGGTGCTCTTAACGGCCAGAATTTCGTCAATTCTGCCCTGACTGATATTTGAATAACCCTCGCGGCCAAGGCCGGTATCCATGAACAGCTCATGAATGTCCTTCAGCCGGACGGACTGCTTGTTGATATAGTATTCGCTTTCGCCGGAGCGGTAATACCGGCGGGTGATCATCAGCTCATCCGCATCATAGCGCATGGAGCGATCCTGATTGTCCAAAACCAGTGTGGCCTCTGCAAAGCCGACCTGACCACGTTTTTCCGTGCCGCCAAAGATAACGTCTTCCATTTTCTGGCCGCGGAGCGTTCTGGAATTCTGCTCGCCCATAACCCAGCGAATGGCGTCGGAGATATTGGATTTGCCGCTTCCGTTGGGGCCGACGATGGCTGTGATGTCATGGTCAAAGCTGACAAGCGTTTTATCTGGGAATGATTTAAAGCCTTGTATTTCAAGGTATTTCAGATACATCTGCAAACTTCTCCCGATTATATTTCAGTTTTGTATTTTACCATGTATCTGCGCAAAATGCAAGACAAATCCCCATATTTCGCGCGCAAGAG
>CAZPRA010000139.1:0-3508 GCA_964588975.1 uncultured Oscillospiraceae bacterium
ATTACCTCCGGCCCTGCCATTGAAAAGGCCGGAGACCTTGCCGCGCTTTTGACCAACCTCGGAGAGGGCGATATTCTCTTTATCGACGAAATTCACCGCCTGAACACGGCAGTGGAGGAAATTTTGTATCCGGCCATGGAGGATTTTGCCATTGATATTATCGTGGGCAAGGGACCGTCAGCCAATTCCATCCGGCTGGATCTGCCCCGCTTTACGCTCATCGGCGCCACCACACGGGCAGGTCAGCTCTCTGCGCCGCTGCGCGACCGCTTCGGTGTCAGTTTCCGTTTGGAGTTGTATTCGCCTGAGGAACTTCGGCGGATCATCACCCGTTCGGCCAATCTTCTGGGGATGCAAATTGACCCGGAGGGCGCTTTGGAGTTGGCCTCAAGAAGCCGCGGAACGCCGCGAATCGCCAACCGGATGCTTCGCCGGGTGCGCGATTTTGCCCAGATCTACTATGACGGCGTGATCACCAAGGATGCGGCGGATCATGCCCTGAGTCGCCTTGAGGTGGACAAGCTGGGGCTGGACGCCACCGACCGCCGGATGCTGGAGGCAATCATCAAATTCTATAACGGCGGCCCTGTGGGACTGGATACGCTGGCAGCCACCATCGGGGAAGAAGCAGTGACATTGGAGGACGTCTATGAACCCTATCTCATGCAGATCGGCTTTTTGACCCGCACACCAAGAGGCCGCTGCGTAACGCAATTGGCCTATGACCATCTCCATCTGCATAATCAGAACCCGGAACAGTTGACATTTTAGACGAAAATGACCGCCTGTTTCCGTTGATATTCAACAAAGTTTTTTGGATTTGAAAAATTTTTTTCATCCACTATTGACAAAGCCGCTGAATTTGGTATAATCAGAGTTACACCACAAGGCGTAACCGGCGGAAATGCCGTTCGCATATACCCTGTGTCAAGCCAGCAAGCATTTTTGATGGAATCAGCGTCAGGGCAAATTTTCACTTTCAAGAGAGGTAAACCACAATGTACGAAGACAAGACTTTAGTTTGCAAGGAATGCGGTAATGAGTTCGTGTTCACCGCCGGCGAACAGGAATTCTATGCTGAGAGAGGCTTCCAGAATGAGCCTCAGCGCTGCAAGTCCTGCCGTGACGCCCGCAAGAATGCTGCTCGTGGCCCCAGAGAGTATTTCACCGCAACCTGCGCCAACTGCGGCGGTGAGGCTCGCGTTCCCTTTGAGCCCAAGACCGACCGTCCTGTTTATTGCAGCGATTGCTTCGCCAAGATGCGCGAGGAAGGCTAAGCGCCAAATCAGGTATCGTAAAACTGACGTCTCCGTTCGGGAGACGTCAGTTTTTTAGACTGCCCAAAAACGTGATACTTGCCATTACGGAGGGAAGAAAAGCGTGAAAGGAAGCCGTCAGGGTGTCCTTTCACGTTCAATCACCCGCCCGCAGGCGACAAAATTGCAAAAGATAACGCTACAAATTCTATTTTGCAATTTTGAAAGCAGCTTGTCAAAAAGACTTTTTTGACAAGCAGTAAAACTGACGTCTCTGTTTTGGAGACGTCAGTTTTTTGCTTACTGGGGATTGACATAGCTTTCCAGCTTTTCTTTTCCGGCAACGATGGCCTGATAGACGGAAGCGCTTACCCGGTCGTAATAATTGTTTTCGTAGAGGTCTATCGCCTCGTCCACGTTGAGAACCCGATAGCGCTGCGCACTGTCACTGCCCAGATCTGCCGTGGCAATGGGCGTGTAACTCACGGCGGTGACTCTGGTTTCTCCGAGTGCGTGGTTGCGGGTGATCTCCAGATTGAGCACCATGGACATATTGCATTCATCCGGCTCGGCGTTGCAGAAATCTCCAAGGCTGTAAGCGATCACGGCGTCGTTCCGGCTGCCGTCAGAGAGCTTCACATGGCGCTGTTCCACCTCTCCGACCAGATGGGAATGAGAGCCCAAAATCACGTCTACGCCGTTTTCCAGCAGCAGCTCTGTGATTTGCTCCTGCGAGCGGCTGACCTCCCGGACATTTTCGCTGCCCCAATGGACACTGGCGATGATGATATCCGGAGAAAGCGCCTTGGCCGCGTCCAGCACGGAGACGATCCCGTCGGTGTTGATTTTGTCATAATTGGTGGTGTAGTCCGTATAGAGCACGTTGCTGCTGTATTCGGCATTTTCCGGCAGAGACAGGCCGCCGAAGCCCTTGGTAAAGGCGACGAAGGCCACGCGAATGTCCTTTACTTCTACTAGAAGCACCTGCTCCTGCTGACGCTCTGCCGCGTCTGCATAGGTGCCCAAAGCGCTCATCCCGGCGTTTTCAATCACACTTTTGGTGCGAATCAGGCCGGAAACGCCGCCCTGAATGCTGCATGAATTGGCCGTTTGGAGCACGTCAAAGCCCGCTTCCTTCAGCGCTCCGGCCAGAGCGTCCGGGTAGTAGCCGCCGCCAAAATCGCCGGCGGTAAAATTGCCCTCCAGATTGCCAATGGCAATGTCTGCACCGGCAATGACGGAACACACCGGCGCAAGCTGCGCGGAAAAATCGTAATTGCCGTCGGGCTGCTTTGCGTCTGCAAGCATGGCATCCGTCAGGAGAATATCGCCCACGGCGCTCAAGGTGATCACGCTTTCGCCCTGTGTGGGACGCTGAGAGCTGCCGCGAGAGGCACTGCAACCGGTCAGAGCGACCGCCACAAACAGAAAAAAGCAGCAGATCCGTTTGTACACTTTCCTCGACCTCCGATGTATCAGCGAATGAAATTGGTGTGCAGCGGTGTTTCACGCCGGGGCATGGGCACACCGGCGGCTTTCCCAGTCTCTATGCACTTCAAAAGCCATGCCATATTTTCGCCCAGCGTGCGCATGGTTTGCAGACCTTCCTCGTCCTTAAGAACTTCCTCCGGCGTGTTTCCGTGCACCTGATTCCAGTATTGCGAAGTGACGATGGGCATGGAATTGATACCGAAATATTTGTTCAGCCGGTCATAGGCAGCGCTGGCACCGCCACGGCGACAGGAAACGACGGCGGCAGCAGGCTTATAGCGAAGCTTAGCAGAGGCACTATAGAACAGGCGATCCAAAAAGGAGGTGCACTGACCGCTGGGGCCGGAATAGTAGACCGGCGAGCCGACCACGAGACCGTCAAATTCCTCGAGCCGGGCAGCCAGAGCGTTGACGCCGTCGTCAAAAATGCAAGCTCCGCCACTTTTGCATTTGCGGCAGGCGATGCACCCGGCTACGGGCTGCGCCCCCACCTGAAACAGCTCTGTTTCCACACCGTTGGCATTGAGAGCCTTGGCAACTTCACACAGGGCGGTGTAGGTGCAGCCCTGCGGATTGGGACTTCCGTTAAACAGTAAAACCTTCATATGAAAACCTCCTTTGACTCATCATACCCCAACTGAGGAAAAAATGCAACGGAAAAATGCGACGGGTTTCGGACAAGCTGAAATGATGCACAATTTTAAGGGGCGTTTTCGGCCATCAACGGTTCTGCATATTATCATTCGGACTACATTTATCTT
>CAZPRA010000140.1:0-3435 GCA_964588975.1 uncultured Oscillospiraceae bacterium
TGGCAAAATCGAAGATTTTGTCTGAGGGGTTGCTTCTGCAAAATGTTTTGAAGCCGTTGGAAATGATTGGAAATATGCAACTTTTTTGCACACAATCCCTCCGGCGAAAATCAAAGATTTTCGCCGCCTCCCTTTACACAAGGGAGGCTTTGGCTTGCTGCAAAACTGAAAAACACTACTTCTTCGGCACGCTGAAGCAGTCCCAAAACGGGACTGCTTTTTAGAAGATTCGTTAAGGTTCTTTGGGGTATTCCTGATAGCGGGAGATATAGGCCGCCTTTCTGACCAAGAACTCCAACGGCACGCAGCACACAGCCACGAAATTGAAGGACACCCAGAGGCTTACCCACGGCGCCGTATAGCACAAAAGCTGACAGCACAGGGTGTAGGCAACAAAGCGGAAGATGGTGTGCACCGTCAGGCGCATGGAGTCCCGATAGCGCACACGCCGAAAGACGAAAAGCCGGTCGACCAGCAGGTGCACCGCAAGGCCGATAGCGCCGGCGCTCGGAAGGGTAATGTGCAAAAACCTGTGCCCCAGAATGATGGAGGATGCAAGGATCATCAGCTCAATGAGAGCCATGCTCACAAAGGAGCCAACTGCGCTGGAAAAGAGCTGGCGATAGATGCGCAGCGTGTCGAGCACCGGGTCAAAATGCGAGGAACTGTTGCCGTCAATATAAATGGCATCGATGGGCACCGTGGTGATGCTCAAATGCTGCTTGTCGGCATAGTATAGAGCGTTCATCTCAAAGTCGTACTTCTCTCCCTTGACGCGAAGCAGCCAGTCAATGTGCGCCACGTCAAAGCCCCGGAGACCCGACTGATTGTCCCGGAAAAAATGCCCGGAGAGAATGGTATAGATAAAGCGGGACAGATTGTTTCCCAGCTTGGAACGGAACGGGATATCGCGGTGGAATTGCCGCATGGTCAAAACAAAGCCCGCACCCTTTTGCAGCTCCCGGCGCACGCGCAGAATGTCTTCCACGGTGTGCTGTCCATCGGCGTCGGCGGTGATGAAATGGGTGGCATCGGGGTAAAGATCCCGCAAAACGCGCATACCCATTTTCAGGGCGGAGCCTTTTCCGCCGTTTTTCGCCGCGTGGAGCACATGGGCATACGCTTCGGCGGCCTTGAAAATCGGCTGGCAGCCCTCCGAACTGCCGTCATCCACCACCAGAATGTCCAACTTTTCCCGTGCAAGCTGCTCAACAAGCGCAAGCAACCGCTCATCCGGCTCATAGGCCGGGATCAACACAACTTCTTTCATATTCTCTCTTTTTTCTCTCTTTTTCCCTTTTTTATTCCAGACTGCGAAGAACAAAGTCTTCGATCTTTGCAATCAGAAAATCATTCGCCGAGCCGTCGGCGTCAAATAAGATCTCCGTGTGGCCATCGCCACCGGTGCCGTCCAATGTTAAAAATTCCACCGCGGGAGACTGAATTTCCTCCTGATGGGAGACAATGGAATAGGCATCCGGGGAAACGGTGCGGTCATCTTTGCTGTGGACGATGAGAACGGGAACCTGAGTTTCAGACAGGATCTCCGCAGCATCCAGATTTACCGTCTCCCTTCCAAACAGCATGGCCTGATATGCCCAGAGGAAGGGATAGTTCAAATAGGCAATGGGGCCAACGGCGTCGGCCGCAGGCTCCATAACGCCCTCCATGGCGCTGTTGATGCCCGAAACGGAGATCACCGCGTCCACCCGGTGCTCCAGCGCCAGTGCGCAGCAGACGGCATAGCCCCCGCGACTGTGGCCAAAGAGCACCACGTTGGCATAGCCCAATCGGTCATTCTGCTCCAGATAGTCTAAAGCGGCGTCCAAATCCAGAAGCTCCTGAGAAAAGCCAACGGCAGACTCACCGCCGCTTTTGCAGCTTCCGGTGGCGTCAAAGGAAAAGACGCCCCAGCCCAGTTCAAGAAAGGCGCCGATCTGCGCCTGATAGTCATCCGACCCGGCGTGAAAGCCCGGCACAATGACAAAAAGCACGTCCCGGCTCTCTCCGGGATAATAATAGCCCTGCAAGGCGGTATCCCCCGACAGAAAGGATACCTCCTGCCGCAGCTCAAGCAGTCTATCCTCCACAGCCGCACCCGGCTCCGGGTCATAGCGGCTGAACAGAGAATCATAGACCAGTCTGGTCGCGGCAAAGGAAACGGTAACAAACACAAGCACGGTGATCAGAATAAACTTCCAAACCTTCTTCATTGGTTTATTTGCCTTGGTCGTCAAAAGTATCACCACTTGTTTGAAGATTTATGCCATAGAAAGGAGCGTGCCATGGAACGTCGGTTTCATGTTTTCTCAGAGGAAGAATTTTCCGCCCGCATTCGCAAGGTGGAAGAAAAGCTGGCAGAAAAGCGCTATGGGGGCGAGTTCGCCGCCTTTGACGGTTGCCCCATTCATTATGAATATTACCTTGCCGAAAATCCCCGGGGCAGTCTGGTCATCATCCACGGCTTTACGGAGTTTTCCAGAAAATATGAGGAGCTGAGCTGGTATTTTCTCCAGCAAGGCTACCATGTGTTCCTCTTGGACCTCCGCGGGCACGGTCTGTCCGGCAGAGAGGTCGAGGACCCTGCGCTGGTTCATGTGAACCACTATGGCGAATATGTCAGCGATTTGGAGCAATATCTGTGCCAGATCGTCCGGCCTGCATCCGGCTCGATGCCGGTTTATCTCTACGGCCATTCCATGGGCGGCGCCATCGTGACGCTCTATCTGATGGAGCACCCCGGGTGCATTCGCAAGGCGGTGCTGTCTTCGCCCATGGTGGTGCCCTTCGCGCCTCTGCCCCGGCAATTTTTGGTGCATTATGCAAAGCGCAAAGGGGAAAAATCCGGCTGGAAAGCCCGCTTCCCCCACGGAACGGAATTTGACCCGGATCCGTCCTTCCGAACCAGCTCCGACACCAGCCAGAGCCGTTTCCAGCGCCACATTGCCCTGCGGCGTATGAACCGCAGATACCAAAACGCCATCGCGACCAATCGCTGGATGCATCAAACGCTGGCCCTGAAGCGCACGCTGCTCGACCGGAAGAAGCTTGCCGGAGTCAGTGCGAAGGTGCTGCTGCTTCAGGCCGGAAAAGATCGAGTGGTTCGCCTTCGCCCGCAGAAAAAGCTTGCCAAGCGGCTGCCGAACTGCCGTCTTGAATTTTTTCCAGGCGCAAAACACAGCATTTTTAACGCCGGAGAGGAGATCCTCGAGCGCTATGTGACCGCCATTTTGGACTTTCTTGCACAAGACGAAGCACCTTCTGCCATTTAACTTGCACCGCTCACCGTCCCCGACATCCCACGGTTGGTACCCTCAAGCGATACTCTGTGGGGAGACGTTTGCGAGCGCCGCCTGTGGCGGATGAAGCGAGCAAAAAGGAGTGGCAGCGGTCGAAATTTGAAGCCGCCGCAAGCGCGGCGCACAAATTTCGCTT
>CAZPRA010000141.1:0-3421 GCA_964588975.1 uncultured Oscillospiraceae bacterium
GAGCTGGAATAACACCCTTGTAGTGAACGGCGCCCTCGACGCCTCGGTGCAAGCATACTCAACCAACCTTCTGTAGGGGTCGATGCCTACATCGACCCGCTGTTGGCACCCTCTCCGCCCAGTGCGCGCGCTGCTTATCTCTCCCAGAGGGAGAGATGCAGGACGGCCTCCGAACGTTCCGCTGCTGGCACCAATTGACCGGTATTGATGGCGGGATCAGGGGATCCCGCCCTACGTATGCCGCCGTTGGCGGCCTCCGGCGCGGTCATGACCTCGCCGGAGGCCATCTGCGGGCGTGGCGAAGGGAAAACCGCAAAAGGCAACCCTGCGCCAAATTTGGGCAAAAAACGCCACCGGGCGTGTGCTATGCTTTGGGAAAGACGGGAGGTGAGAGTTTGCTGGGCGCAAGAATTGCCCTGCTGCGGCGGCAGGCAGGTCTTTCTCAGCGGGAGTTGGCGCGGGAGCTGGAAATCAGCGCCAGCGCCGTTGGAATGTATGAGCAGCAGCGCCGAAGCCCCTCCATGGAGCTGCTCGTGCGCATGGCGCAGCGTTTTGGGGTGTCCACGGATTTTCTGCTGACGGGCAGCGGAGAACCTGCCGATAACGTTCTGCGGTGTGCGCTTGCGGACAAAACACTGCGGGAATTGACTGGAAATGCACCAAATGAGGACTCTGTGCTGCTTTTTGCAGGAATTTGGCAGGCAGAGGAGTTGACGCGCGGGCAAAAATCGGCTATGATGGTGAAAATAGGAGGGATGGCCATGACGGACGAGGCGTATATGCTCGAAGCGCTTAAGCTGGCGCGTGAGGCTGCGGCAGAGGGTGAGGTGCCTGTTGGCTGCGTGATCGTCGACGGCGAGCGCATCGTTGGCCGCGGACGAAACCGCCGGGAAACGCAAAAAAACGCCCTGTGCCACGCGGAGCTGGAGGCCATTGACGAAGCTTGCCGGACGCTGGGCGGCTGGCGGCTGTGGCGCTGCACCATGTATGTCACGCTGGAGCCCTGCCCCATGTGCGCCGGAGCGGTGATCAACGCCCGCATACCCCGGCTTGTTTACGGCGCGCACGATGAAAAGGCCGGCTCCTGCGGCACGCTGACGAACCTTTTCGCTCTGCCCTATAACCACCGGCCGGAGGTTACGGGCGGCGTTTTGGAGGCGGACTGCGGTGCTGCGCTGCGGGATTTTTTTCGCTCCCTGCGGGAAAATCCAACGGTAAAAACATGGAGGAAGCTCTGAAACAATCGCCCGCTTTTGCCGATTGAATCAGAACTTCCCTGAAAAAATAGAGAAGGAAAGCAATTTTACATGAAACGAACAAGCGGTATTTTGCTGCACATTTCGTCCTTGCCGTCGCCCGGCGGCATCGGAACGCTTGGCCGAGCAGCCTATGAATTCGCAGATTTTTTGCACGAGGCAGGGCAGCACTATTGGCAAATTCTGCCCTTAGGCCCCACCGGTTACGGCAACAGCCCCTATCAGGCCGTGAGCACTCACGCAGGCAACCCTTATTTTATTGATTTGGAGCTTCTGGCCGAAGACGGGCTTTTGGAGCGCCCGGAGCTGGCACAGGCCGAAAACGGCTGCACGCCGCAGCGGGTGGACTATGGCCGGCTGTATGAAACGCGGCTGGAGCTTCTCTACCGCGCCTATCTGCGCGGACGCGACAGCTATGAGCGCCAAATTCGGCAGTTCCGCCGGGAAAATCCTTGGCTGGAGGACTATGCCCTGTTCATGGCGCTCAAGCGCAGCCGAAACATGGCCCCGTGGGATCAGTGGCCGGAGGAGATCCGCCTGCGGCATACCGGCGCAGCGGAGAGCTATGCAACCGTTCTGGCGGAGGATATGAATTTCTTCATTTTTCTCCAATTTCTGTTCCGGCGCCAATGGGACGCGCTTAGGGAATACCTGCACAGCAGGGACATCCGCGTGATCGGAGATCTGCCCATCTATGTGCCCTACGATTCCAGCGACGTCTGGGCAGAGCCGGGGCTGTTCCGGCTTGACGCGCAGGGGAAGCCTCTGGCAGTCGCCGGGTGTCCGCCGGACTATTTCTCTGCCGACGGCCAGCTCTGGGGCAATCCGCTTTATGACTGGGATAAAATGAAACGTGACGGCTACGCGTGGTGGAAAAAGCGCATTGCCTCAGCCGCCGGGCTGTATGACGTGATACGCATTGACCATTTCCGCGGTCTGGAAAGCTTCTGGTCGGTGCCCTTTGGGGCGGAAACGGCGGCAGGCGGCCATTGGGTCAAGGGACCCGGTGAGGATTTCCTTGCCGAACTGCGAAGGGCGTTTCCGGAGCTCTCTCTCATCGCGGAGGATCTGGGCTTTCTGACCCCGGAGGTCATATGCCTGCAACAGGGCTCCGGCTATCCGGGAATGAAGGTGCTGGAATTTGCCTTTGACCCACGCGAGCCAAGCAACTATCTGCCCCATCGCTATGAGCGCAACTGCGTCTGCTATTCCGGCACGCATGACAATGAAACGCTTGTCCAGTGGGCGCAAAAGCAGAGCGGCGAAACGCTGCGTTACGCGGCAGAATATCTGGGTCTGACGCACCCGGAGGACTTGCCGTGGGGGATCCTGCGGGCGGGAATGGCCAGTGTTGCCGATACCTTTATCGCCCAGATGCAGGACTATCTTGGCCTTGGCGCCGAGGGCAGAATGAACGAGCCGGGAACGTTTGGCGAGGAAAACTGGAGCTGGCGCATGAGCCCGGACGCACTGACACCCGAGCTTGCCGCCAGAATCCGCCGCCTGACGGAGCTTTACGAGCGCTAAAAACCGCCACCGTTCGCTTCCACCGCCTGACGGCGCGTTACAAACGTTAAAAAACCGCCACCGTTTGCCCACACCGCCCCGTAGGGGACGGCCTCCGGACGTCCCGCCATTGGCACCAAAGGATTGCGCTTTTTGGGCTTTCTTACTCCCTCCCTCAGTCACGGCTATGCCGTGCCAGTTTTCCACCCCTCCTCAGAGGGAACCGAGAGCAGCGGCGTGTATTGGGCGGCGGCGTGAGGGCACGACGCCCTACGGGTGCGAATCGTATTTTATACCGAGTTTCTTTTAAAATAGACATCCGCAAATGCTGCTTTCATAGAATCATAGCATGAGGCTCATTTTCAGTTATAAAAAAGCGCAAAAATGCACCCGCCGGCGAAAGGAGGAAGTCCGGCGGGTGCGGGCGTTTTTATACAGAGTTTCTTTTAAAAAGTAGACATTTTCAAATAGCTGCTTTTGATAGCCCGTTGGGGCGTATGAAAGCTATCTGAATAATAGTATTAGGGAATCTCTGAATAAATTGTCGTCGGCGGTCAGCGGATCTTTTTTAAGCAACTCTTTGCTTCTGAAAACTTGAAATACACAAAGTATTCCTGCGTTTTCCGAAGCTCGGTTTGCAAAAAAATCTCTCACTGAAC
>CAZPRA010000142.1:0-3396 GCA_964588975.1 uncultured Oscillospiraceae bacterium
CGTGTCGTCCTGCGCCTGCATCCGGCTCTGGCTCCCTTCAAGGCCGCCGTCCTGCCGCTTTCCAAGAAGCTTTCCCCTGCCGCCGAGGAGATCTACCGCGACCTGCAGAAGGACTTCATGGTCGACTTCGACGATGCCGGCTCCATCGGCAAGCGTTACCGCCGCGAAGACGAGATCGGCACCCCGTTCTGCATCACCGTCGATTTCCAGACCGTCGGTGACGAGAACACCCCCGCCGATCACGCCGTCACCGTCCGCGAGCGCGACTCTATGGAGCAGGTGCGCATTCCCATCAGCGAGCTCAAGGCTTATCTGACGGAGAAGCTGGCCTACTGAAAAAAGAGGCCGTAACGATGAACCGACAAAAACACTTGAAGAAACGGCGCTTAAGCCCTCCGGTCTTTTCCCCGCGCGTAACGCGGCTTTTGACCTTCGGACTTCTGCTGCTTGCGTCAATTTGGCTGCTGGCTCTTTGTCTGCTGATCGGCACCTATAATTTCTCTTTTTCCCGCTTCAGCGCCTATTTTGACCAGCCCATCATCTTCCTGATGAACTTCATCCCCATGGCGCTGCTGCTCCTGTTCCTCTATGCCCTGACGAATCGGGCATGGATCGCGTGGCTGATCGATGCGCTGTTCTTCCTGCTGTTCTTTTTTGTCAACTATTTCAAAGTCGCGCTGCGCGGTGAGCCCTTTGTGGCCGACGATCTTCTCATTGCCGGTGAGGGGCTTGGAATTTTGAAGGAATACACCCTGCAAATCCCCATCGGTCTATGGCTTTCGCTTCTGCTCGTGGCCATTGGGACCGTGCTGCTTGCCCGCTATGCCCGCGCCCGTGTGCCCAAAAAGCGCTGGTGGCTGCGTGTGCTCATGGTGCTTGCGTGCGTCGCCTTCGGCGCCTTTGCCTGGAAGCAGTGGTATACGGACGGCACGCTTTACCGCTCCACACGCCTGAAAATCCAGCACACCTTCTCCGCCTTCCGCGATGAGGAAGTCACCGCTGCCGGTGGCCTTGTGTGGTCGTTCCTGCGCTCCGTGGACGAGGCTTTTCCCGAAACGCCGGAGGGCTATGACGAAGCGGAGGTTGAGCAAACGCTGGCGCAGCATCCTGACGCTGCAATTCCCGAGAACAAAAAGGTCAACGTGGTCGTCACCATGCTGGAAAGCTACTCAGATTTGTCCGAGCTTGGCCTGCAATTCACCGTAGACCCCTATGCTGAGCTGCACGAGTTGCAGCAGGAGTGCTTTTCCGGCACGCTCATCTCGGACTCCATCGGCGGCGGCACCATCAACGCCGAGCGTGCCTTTTTGACGGGCTTTGCCTACCGTCAGCCCGACTATCGCCGGGATACGGCAAGCTTCGTGCGCTATTTCTCCGAAAACGGCTATGTCACCACAGGCTATCACCCCGGTGTTGGCTCCTTCTATAGCCGAAACAGCATCAACCGCCGCCTGGGTTTTGACAGCTATTGGTTCTATGAAAACCATTTTTATGACATCATCCCGCAAAGTGCCTACTATAGCACGACCTCCTACGCCACGGACGACGCCTTCTTTGCCGACCTGCGGGAAAATTATTTGCAGCGAGACACCGCCACGCCTTATTTTTCCTTCAGCGTCACCTATCAGGGGCACAGTCCCTATGACGACACCACTCTGCGCGGCGGCGAGTATATCTCACACGACGGCATTTCCGACGCGGCCTACTACACGGTCAATAACTATCTTGACTCCGTGGCCGAGACCGGCAAGGCGCTTGCAAACTATGTTGATGCCTTCCGGGATGACGAAGAACCGGTGGTTCTGGTTTTCTTTGGCGACCACAAGCCCACACTGGGCAGCAGCAATGCCTATTATACCGAGCTGGGGCTTTTGAAAGGGCTGAACAGCTCTCAGAGCCGTCTGGCGCTCTATTCCACGCCTTACCTCATCTGGGCCAACGATGCGGCCAAAGAAATTCTGGGCATGGACTTTACAGGCAACGGTGAAACGATCTCCCCGTGCTATCTCATGTCCGTTCTCTTTGACTGCTGCGGCTGGGAGGGTTCTTCCTGGCTGCAATGTCAGCGGGAACTGCGGCAGGACGTTCCCGTCCTCCATTTCCGCAACTATCTTCTCATTGACGGTGCTCTCACCACGAACTACACCGCCGAAGCAGAACAGGCTCTTCAAAAATTCGCCTGTCTGGAATACTACATCCGGGAACAGGCGCCACAATAAAGGCGCTTGACCATAACGCAACAAACCAAAAATCACGAAAAGGACTGATTTTTATGGAACAATTAAACGCAAAGCAGCTTGAGATCATGGCCTACCGTGCCCGTCTGCTGGCGCTGGACGCGGTGCATACTGCCGCTTCCGGTCACATTGGCGGCAGCCTGTCGATCATCGACACGCTCACCACCCTCTATTTCAACGTGATGAACGTTGACCCCGCTGACTCCAAAAATCCCGACCGTGACCGTTTTGTCCTGTCCAAGGGTCACTGCACTCCCGCCCTTTACCCCGTTCTGGCTCTGCGGGGTTTCTTCCCCACGGAAGACCTGAAGCTTTTCCGCTCCATCAAGGGTCACTACTCCGGCCACGCCGAGATGCGCCATGTCAACGGCGTGGATATGTCCACCGGCTCTCTGGGTCAGGGCATTTCTACTGCAGTGGGTATGGCTCTGGCCGGCAAGGTCGCCAAGAAGGACTACCGTGTCTATGCCGCTCTGGGTGACGGCGAGATCGCAGAAGGTCAGGTCTGGGAGGCTGCCATGTCCGCCGCCAAGTACGGCCTGGACAACCTCTGCGCCGCAGTCGATGTCAACGGCTTGCAGATCGACGGTGCGACAAAGGATGTCATGCCGTCCGAGCCGCTCGATAAGAAGTTCGAAGCCTTCGGCTGGAATGTCATCAAGGTCAATGGCCACGATTTTGAAGCTCTGCTGGCCGCTTTCGAGGCCGCCAAGTCCTGCAAGGGCAAGCCCACCATGCTCCTGTTGCAAACCACCAAGGGCAAGGGTGTCTCCTTCATGGAGGGGAACTACGGCTGGCACGGCAAGGCTCCCAACGATGAGCAGTATGAACAGGCCAAGGCAGAAGTTGAGGCAAAATTAGCTGAACTGGAGGGTAAGTAATATGGCAGGAAAGATTGCAACAAGAGCCGCCTACGGCGAGGCTCTGGTAGAGCTGGCAGAAAAGTACCCCGAGCTTGTGGTGTTTGACGCAGACCTTGCCAACGCCACCATGACCAAGGGCTTTGCCGCAAAATATCCCGAACGCTTTTTCGATATGGGCATCGCCGAGTGCAACATGACCGGTGTCGCTGCCGGCATGGCCGCCTGCGGCTTCAAGCCCTTCACGAACACCTTCGCCATCTTTGCCTCCGGCAGAGCATGGGAGCAGGTTCGCAACA
>CAZPRA010000143.1:0-3391 GCA_964588975.1 uncultured Oscillospiraceae bacterium
CGGGCGCTTATCATGCAGAAACCGACGCACCTGCGGTGCTATAAAAAGCCTTGAGACTTTTTAACGGTTTCTAGTATAAAAAACGGGGCTGCCTCACTGTGTTAGTGAGACAGCCCCTTGTTTGCAAATGTCCGCTTTCATGGAAAAATGCATCAGGAACTTTCTTATTTTGTGCCGAAGATACGGTCGCCGCAGTCGCCAAGGCCGGGGACGATGTAGGCGTGCTCATTGAGGCACTTGTCCACGGCGGCTACGACGATATCCACGTCGGGGTGCGTCTGCTGCATGGCCGCTATGCCCTCCGGCGCGGCGATGATGTTCATCATGGTGATGGCCTTGCAGCCGTATTCCTTCTTGAGAATGTCAATGGCGGCGATGGCGCTGCCGCCGGTGGCCAGCATGGGGTCCACCACGAAAACCTGCCGCTCGGAGATATCCGGGGGCATTTTGCAGAAATACTTCACCGCTTCGTGGGTGTCCGGGTCGCGGTAAAGGCCAATATGACCGACCTTTGCCGAGGGAATCAGGGAAATCATGGTATCCACCATGCCCAGACCTGCACGCAAAATCGGCACGATGGCCATTTTCTTGCCGGAGAGAACCTTGAATTTCGCCGTGGTGATGGGCGTTTCGATCTCGACTTCCTCTGTGGGAAGATTGCGGGTGGCCTCATAGCACATCAGCGCAGCGATTTCCCCCACCGCTTCGCGGAATTCCTTGACGCCGGTGTTTTTATCCCGCAAAATCGACAACTTATGTTGCAACAGAGGATGTTCCAGAACCTGTACCTTACTCATCTATGCTCCTCCTTTGTTTTGAAGCAGGCGCTCATTGCGTTCCCGCTCCGCCTGAGACAGACGGAGATAATTGGGCGCCAGTGCGGCGGAGTCCGGCGCGTAGCCCTCGCTCAGAAGGCGCTGCGCCACGACCGCAACGCCGGAAGCACGCTGCATGATCCGGTTTTCCGGCGGCAGAATGCAGCCGGGAACGGTCTTTGCAAGGGTATTATAGCATAATTGAGCGCCATCTCCAACCATTATTTTCGGTTTTTCGCTCTTTTTAAGCGTTTCGGCCAATTCTTCCAGAGAAATCGCACAATCCGGGCAAAGCCGCGTCAACTCGCCGTGCGCAGAGTCGAACAGGGCGTGATAGACCTGCTGCCGCCGGGCGTCCATCGCGCAGCAGACGAGACCTTCAAATTCCCGCATTTGCTGCGCCATAGCCTCCAGCGTGGAAACGCCCACGCAGGGGATCTCTGCGCCCCAGGCAAAGCCTTTGGCCGCCGCCATGCCGATGCGGATGCCCGTAAAGCTGCCCGGGCCTTTCGCGCAGGCGACTGCCGTCAGCTCATCCGGCTTCACGCCGCAGTTGTCCAGAAGCTCCTGCGCCATTTTTGTCAGGGTTTGGCTGTGCGTCCGGCCGCAGTTGAGGAAACATTCGCTTAAGAGTTTGTCCTCACGCGCAAGCGCCACTGACGCGGCCACTGCCGAGCTTTCAAAGGCTAAAATCAGCAAAGCCGTCGCCTCCTTTCAGGGTGATTTTCCGGCTGTTTTCCGAGCTTTTTTCAATGGAGACGAAAATTGCGCCCTCCATCGCCGGGAGAACCTTTTCACTCCATTCCACGGCGCAGACGCCGCCGCGGAGCAGATAGTCCTCCCAGCCGATGTCGAACAGCTCGTCCGCATCGCTCAGGCGGTACATATCAAAATGGAACAGCGGAACCCGTCCGCCTTCATATTCATTTACAATCGTATAAGTTGGGCTGCTTACCCGCTGCGAAATGCCCAGACCCCGGGCAAGTCCACGGGTGAAAGCCGTTTTCCCGGCGCCAAGGTCGCCAAGGTAGGCGATGATCTCGCCGCCGGAGAGCCGTTTGCCCAAAGCCTCGCCCAAACGCTCCGTCTCCTCGGGGCTGTTTGTCGTCCATTCCATGCGTATTCACTTCCTTTTGGCCTATTGTATCACAGATCGTCTTTTTTTGCAAAAACTGTTTACACCAAGCTCGAAAAATGCTACAATGGTAGCCGTGAACGGAGGTGCTGAAGGTGGAAAAAGTGAAAAGCTTCGCGAAAAACGTGTTTCTCAAGGGCGATATGATCCTGCTGGCGCTGGCGGTCATCACCTCCATTTTCGGCATCGTCATGGTCTATGCCGCCTCCTATTCCGGCGTGAACAACAGCCGCTACATCACCATCCAGACCGGCTGCCTGATCGCGGGCGTTCTCATCTATCTGGCGCTGACCGGGCTGGATGTGGATATCCTTGCGGGTCAGCGCACCGTCCTGTTCCTCGTCAACGCCTTTTTGATTTTGCTTTTGCTCGTTTGGGGCGTCGACGTCAACGGCAACAAGAGCTGGCTGGACTTTCCTTTTTTGCCGTTTAACATTCAGCCGGCCGAGATCTGCAAAATTTTTTACGTGGTCATTCTGGCCAAGACCATGAGCGTGAACCAGACCCGCATTTCCACGCCGCGCAGCGTCGCGCCGCTATTGTTCCATATGCTCTTTATCGTTGGCCTGATCGTGGTCATCTCCGGCGATATGGGCGTGGCGCTCATCTTCGTGTTCGTCTTCCTCGCCATGGCCTACGCCGGCGGCGTGAGCGGCTGGTGGTTCCTCGGCGGTGCGGGCCTCGTCGCCGTGGCTGCGCCCACGCTGTGGGAATATGTTATGCAGCCGTACCAGAAAAACCGCATCCTCGCCCTGTTTGACCCCTCCATCGACCCCGATGGCCGCAGCTACCTCTGGCAGACCAACCTGAACCTCAAGGCGCTGCACAACGGCGGCCTGACCGGTATGGGTCTGCTCAGCGGCAGAGTCACCAACGGCGGCACACTGCCCGCACGCCACACCGACTCCATTTTCTCCACCATCGGTGAGCAGCTTGGGTTGGTTGGAAGTATCATTACGTTGATTTTGCTTTTTGCTATTGTCGCCCGGTGCATCTATGTGGGGCTGAAATCTCCGGATTATATGAACCGCCTGATCTGCATCGGCATCGCCTCGATGTTCTTTTTCCAGATTTTGATCAACGTCGGCGTCTGCCTCGGCCTGATCCCCGTGATCGGTCTGGCGCTGCCCTTCATCAGCTATGGCGGCAGCTCCATGATCACGTCCTTTATGGCGCTCGGGCTCGTTTCGAGCGTGAAAATGCGTCCTGCCCGCGACACCAGCGCCCACTATATCCGGCCATATTGACGCCTTTCGGCATTTTCCGGCCGTTCTTTGCGGAATAAGCCTGCACCCGCCGCTTACCTCTCCCTCTGGGAGAGGTAAGCGGCGCCAGCTTGTCAAAAAAGTCTTTTTGACAAGCTGCTTTCAAAATTGCAAAATAGAATTTGTAGTGTGATATTTTGCAATTTTGTCGCCTGCGGGCGGGCTATTGAACGTGA
>CAZPRA010000144.1:0-3296 GCA_964588975.1 uncultured Oscillospiraceae bacterium
GGTCTGGCCGTCTGCGGCGGTGGAGAAGATCTGGCTCTTTTTGGTGGGGATGGTGGTGTTGCGGTCGATGAGGCGGGTGAACACGCCGCCCATGGTCTCCAGACCCAGAGACAGAGGCGTCACGTCCAGAAGCAGCAGACCCTTGACATCGCCGCCCAGCACACCGCCCTGAATGGCGGCGCCAACGGCAACGCACTCATCGGGGTTAATGCCCTTGAAGCCGTCCTTGCCGGTGATGGTCTTGACGGCCTCCTGCACGGCAGGAATTCTGGAAGAACCGCCAACCAGCAGCACCTTGGCAATGTCACCGGCCTTGACACCGGCATCGGCCATGGCCTGACGCACGGGTGCCAGAGTTGCTTCCACCAGATGGTGGGTCAGCTCATTGAACTTTGCGCGGGTGAGGGTGACGTCAAGATGCTTAGGGCAAGTGGGGTCGGCGGTGATATAGGGCAGGTTGATGGCGGAAGTGGTCACGCCGGAAAGCTCGATCTTGGCCTTTGCCGCAGCCTCCTTCAAGCGCTGCATGGCAACCTTGTCCCCGCTGAGGTCAATGCCCTCGGCCTTTTTGAATTCCGCAACCAGATATTTCATAATGGCTTCGTCGAAATCGTCGCCGCCCAGACGGGTGTTGCCGTTGGTGGCCAGAACTTCGATCACGCCGTCACCGATTTCCAGAATGGAAACGTCGAAGGTGCCGCCGCCAAGGTCATAGACCATGACCTTCTGCTCGGATTCCTTGTCAATGCCATAAGCCAGCGCAGCCGCCGTAGGCTCGTTGATGATGCGCTTGACTTCCAGACCGGCAATCTTACCGGCGTCCTTGGTGGCCTGACGCTGTGCGTCATTGAAATATGCAGGAACGGTGATGACCGCCTCGGTCACGGTCTGACCCAGATAAGCTTCGGCGTCAGCCTTCAGCTTTTGCAGAACCATGGCAGAGATCTCCTGGGGGGTGTATTTCTTGCTGTCGATGGCGACGCGGTAGTCCGAGCCCATGTGACGCTTGATGGAAGCGATGGTGCGCTCGGCATTTGTGACGGCCTGACGCTTTGCCACCTGGCCTACCATACGCTCGCCGGTTTTGGAAAATGCCACCACAGAGGGGGTGGTGCGGTTGCCTTCCGCGTTGGCGATGACCACAGCCTCGCCGCCTTCCATAACGGCAACGCAGGAATTGGTCGTGCCCAAGTCAATACCAATGATTTTTCCCATGATAAATTCCTCCTATATGAAATGAAAATTGTTTACAAATTTTAGTTGGCCACCTGAACCATGGCAAAGCGGATGACCTTGTCCTTCAGGGCAAAGCCCTTCTGGAAAACCTGAGCAATGGTGTTTTCGCCCAGTGTTTCATCTTCGCAGTGCATCACGGCATTGTGCCGCTCCGGGTCAAAAGGCTCGCCGGCCTCGCCAAAGGACTGAATTCCAAGGCCGTCCATGATTTTTTTCAGCTCGGCCATGATCATCTCTACGCCTTTTTTATAGGCCTCGTCCGTGGTGTTATTTTGCAGCGCCCGTTCCAGATTATCATAAACGGGCAGGAATTTTTTCGCGGTATCTGCCACGGCATCGCCGTAAATTCCATCCTTTTCCCGCTGGGAGCGTTTGCGGAAGTTGTCATATTCCGCAGCCAGACGGAGATACTGATCATGCTCGGCCTTCTGCGCCTGAAGCGCCTGCTCCAGTTCGCTGGGCTGACTGTTCTGTTCCGTCTGCGGCGTTTCCTCCTGCGGAGTGTTTATGGTTTCTTCGGCAGGCGTTTCTGCCTGAGGCTCATTTTTCTTTTTGGACAATTATGTTTCCTCCTTCCCGTCTTCCGGCTTCGGCTCCTGTTTGCCCTCGGGAAGCTCCTGCTTTCCGAACATTCTGCCCAAGCCCTCGGCAAAGTAGCTTAATCTTGCAGTGATCTGCGCGTAATCCATTCTCTGAGGGCCGACCACGCCGATCATGCCCTGCATACCGTCTCCGATATCGAAGCGGGTCATGACCACTGAGGTGTTTTTCAGCTCTCTGGCCACATTCTCCGGCCCAACCAGAATTTGCATGGGGCTTTCGGGATCCAGCTTGGCAGGGAGATTGGAGATGACCTCCTCATCCAGCGCGCCAAGGACTTCCTTTGCCCGGGAGAGATCCTGATATTCCGGCTGACCCAGCAGGCGGTTCTGCCCGGTGAGGTAAACCTGACCCCGGTGACATTCCTGCAACACATGGGTGGCATAGTCCACCACCACGGGAACCAGAGACGCGGCGGCTCCGGCAGAGCGGCTCACCCGGTCAAGAAGCTCCGGGGTGAACTGTTCCGCGGGAATTTCCGTCAGGCTGGCGTTGAGAACGGCGCTGAGCAGCTTCAAATCCTGCTCCGTTACGTTCAGGGGCAGCTTGATAAGCTTGTTTTTCACCGTTTCGTCCGTGGTCATGACCACCAGAATGAAACTGCCGGTCTCTGCCGGGAAGATTTCATAGCGGCGAACCGTAACGGAGGAAGTGCGGGAGGTGATGGCATAGGCCGGAAGGTCGGTGAGCTGGGAGACCAGCTTGCCCACCTTGCTCATGGCCCGGTCAAATTCCTGCATTCGCAGCTCCATGGCCTGATTGATGGATTTCGTTTCGTCCACAGAAAGGCTGTAATCCTGCATCAGCCGGTCGATATAAAAGCGGTAACCCGCGGGACTGGGGATTCGGCCGGCAGAGGTGTGCGGCTGCTCCAGAAAGCCAAGATTGGTCAGCTCCGCCATTTCGTTGCGAATGGTGGCGGAGGAAAAGTCCATGTCAGGAAGCTGGGCGATGGTCTTGGAACCAACGGGCTCCGCCGTGCGCACATAAAGATCCACAATGGCCTTGAGAATTTTCTGCTTTCGCTGAGACAGCTCCACAAGCACTCTCTCCCTTCTTGTGTTAGCACTCCTTGCCCCTGAGTGCTAAGGTAAATATACACCTCCTTTCCCCGTTTGTCAATAGCTGGGGAGAAATATTTTGTGAATATTTTGTAATTTCTTTCGACAGTTTATTGTAATCAGACTGCCGAAAAAGCCTCGTTCGCGTCATTGCGAGACTGCCGTAGGCAGTCGTTAAGTGAGACTCCAAGAGCGCAAGCGATATTTCGCGTAGCGCGATTGGCTAGTCGAACTGATACAAAGCGCAGCGACGGAGGCAATCTGCACCAAAAAGTTCGCATTTCTACAGAAAAACAGAAAAAACTGATTTTGCAGATTGCCACACCAGTGTGCGCACTGGTTCGCAATGACAATTATGAGATTCTTTTGACAGTCTGAACACGCTGCGCGCGTGGGATG
>CAZPRA010000145.1:0-3226 GCA_964588975.1 uncultured Oscillospiraceae bacterium
TCGAGGCAGCCAAGGCGCTCGAGGGCTGATATGCAGACCCCGATCTGCGACTTCGTCCGCCAATATGCGCAGGAAAAGCCCCTGCGCCTGCATATGCCGGGGCACAAGGGCGTGCCGCTTCTTGGCGCGGAACCCTTCGACATTACCGAGGTCGAGGGCGCGGACGTACTCTATCACGCCAAGGGTATCATCCGTCAGAGCGAGGCGAACGCCGCTGCCCTCTTCGGTACGGCACGGACGCTCTATTCTGCCGAGGGCTCGTCGCTTGGCATTCGGGCAATGCTCTATCTTGCCCTGCTCGACGCAAAGGCGAAGGGCAGGACGCCTTTGATCCTTGCCGGGCGCAACGCACACAAGACCTTCTTAACGGCCTGCGCTTTGCTGGATCTGCCCGTTCGATGGCTCTATGGGGAAGAATTGCTCACCTGCCGCATCTCGACAGAGAGCTTGGAGGCGGAGCTTTCCGGCATGGATGAGCTTCCAACGGCGGTCTATGTGACCAGTCCGGACTATCTGGGAAACCGGGTGGACATTGCCGCTCTGTCCCGGGTGTGTCACCGCTACGGTACGCTCCTGCTGGTAGATAATGCCCACGGCGCCTATCTGCAATTTCTGCCGCAATCGGAACACCCCATCGCTCTTGGAGCCGATGCGTGCTGCGATTCGGCACACAAAACCCTGCCGGTTCTAACGGGCGGTGCATATCTGCACATTTCGGAAAATGCCCCCAAGCTGTTTTCCGAGCGGGCCGAGCAGGCAATGGCGCTTTTTGCGTCCACCAGCCCGTCCTACCTGATTTTGTGCTCTCTGGATGAGGCAAACCGCTATCTGGCGGAGGATTATCGGAGGGAGCTGAAGGATTTTCTGCCCCGCGTGAGCGCTCTGCGAGAACGGCTGAAGGAGCAGGGCTACTTTCTAACGGGCGATGAGCCTTTGAAGCTGACGCTCTGCCCCAAGCAATACGGCTATCACGGAAGCGAACTGGCGCAGCTTCTTTTCCGGCAGGGAATCGTCTGCGAATTTTCCGACGCGGACTATCTGGTTCTGATGCTCACGCCGCAGCTTGGCCACGCGGGACTCAAGCGCTTGGAGGCTGCACTTTGCGCCGTGCCCCGGAGAGAGGCAATTTTGGAGCTGCCGCCGAAACTGCCCAGACCCCGCCGGGTGCTCAGAGCCAGACAGGCATTGCTTTCCGGCGCGAAGGAGCTGGAGCTTTCCGTCTGCCGGGGAAAGATTTTGGCAGAGCTGAACGTATCCTGCCCGCCGGCTGTGCCGATTGCGGTCTGTGGAGAAGAAATAGACGAGGACGTTTTGGCGTGCCTGCGCTATTACGGCGTGCAGAGCTGCCGCGTGGTTGAACGATAAACTATAAAAGCCGCGCACAGACTGAGGCGGCGAAAAAACCGACAAGATCCGCCACGAGTGCAGCCGGAATGGCATAGCGGGTTTTGCGAATTCCCACGGAGCCAAAATAGACGGAAATGGTATAAAAAGTGGTTTCCGAACTGCCCAGCATGACGGCGGCGGTGCGGCCGATGAGGGAGTTTACGCCGTAGGTCTGCATGAGATCGGCGCCAACGGCCAAAGCTGCGCTGCCGGAAAAGGGCCGAATCAGGATCAGCGGCAGCGTTTCCGGCGGAATGGAAAACAGCTCCGTCACGGGCGAAAGCCAGCGCGCGAAAAGCGCAATGGCGCCGGATGCGCGAAGCATATGCACCGCCGTGAGCAGAACGACCAGCGCAGGAGCAATGTGCAGCAGCAACGAAAAGCCTTCACGTCCGCCCTGAAGCAGAGCGGAATAGACGTCCTGCTTTTGCCGCAGGGCGTAAAGGGACACCCCAAGCAGCACGAGCGGCACCAATAGCTCAGTCATGCCGACGCCTCCCGAGCAGCTTTGCCGCAAGAATTCCGGCGCCGACGGAGCACAGCGAACTGAGCCAGACGGCCGGAAGAATGTCGAAGGGCGCCTCGGCGCCGAGAGCTGCCCGCGCAGAGGCTACGGTCGTTGGAAGGATTTGCAGGGAAGATGTGTTGATCACAATGAGCAGACACATTTCATCCGTGGCGCTATCGCTTCCGGAAAGTGCCTTCATCTGGCGCACGGCTTCAATGCCCATGGGTGTTGCGGCGTTGCCGAGTCCGAGCAGATTGGCCGAGACATTTGCCGTGAGATAGCCAAGGGCAGCTTCATCCCGGCTGGCCTGCGGAAAAAGCAGACGGAACACAGGCCGCATGAAATGCCCAAGGCGCTTCGTCAGCCCCGAGCACTCCATCACCTTTGCCACAGCGCTCCAAAGGCACAGCCCACCTGCCAGAGAGAGGCAGACCGTGACGGCGTTCTGAGCGCCCTGTAAGGCCGCAGAGGTCAGCTCGGAGAGATTTCCCGTGCCGATCGCGGCCAGCAGGGAAAGCAGCACCAGCCCCGTCCAGATATAGCCCATGACCATATGAAAGCCCCCTTTGTGCAAGCTTATGCGGGCACGTCGGCGGGCTTGACAGAAAAATATACGAAAAAAGAGAGGAACTTCTTATGAAAAATACTGGAATTCTCCGGCACATTGATGAGCTGGGACGAATCGTTCTGCCCATTGAGCTGCGCCGTTCGCTGGATATCGAGGAAAAAGACCTGCTGGAAATCAGCGTGGATGAGGATCGTATTATTCTGCGCAAGCACCAGCCAACCTGCATTTTCTGCGCCTCGGAGCATGGACTTTCGGAATACCGCGGCAAGCTGGTTTGCGATGACTGCCGCCGGGCACTGCTCGAGTTGGACGACGAATAAAAATTAATGGGACTGCATGAAGCAGTCCCAATTTTTAACCAAATCAGATTTTGCCGTCGCAGCCGAGGACGTCGATCAGCTTATGCTTGACCATTTCCTTGATACTGGTGCGGGCGGGCTTGAGGTACTGACGGGGGTCGAAATGATCGGGGTGCTCGGCAAAGTACTTGCGGATGACGCCGGTCATGGCCAGACGGAGGTCAGAGTCGATATTGATCTTGCACACCGCCATACGAGCTGCCTCACGGAGCTGATCTTCGGGCACACCGATAGCACCGGGCATGGCACCGCCATAAGTATTGATCATTTCCACAAATTCCTGCGGAACGGAGGAAGAACCGTGGAGGACGATGGGGAAGCCGGGCAGACGCTTTTCCACTTCCTTCAGGATGTCGAAGCGGAGCTGGGGCTTGGTGCCGGGCTTGAACTTGTATGCGCCGTGGC
>CAZPRA010000146.1:0-3217 GCA_964588975.1 uncultured Oscillospiraceae bacterium
TTCCTCCTTTCTGCCCCATATTATAGCCCCCAAACCTGTGACCGACATTAGAAAAACCTTTCCGGCGGCAAATACCCTCGGAAAGGTTTGTGAAACTTTTGTGAATTAAAAGCGAGCAACAAAGCGAATGGTTCCGCTGGTGGTATAAGTTGCTCTCAGCGTTCCGCCGAAGTTTTCTGCAATGGCACGGGCGGCGGAGAGTCCGATGCCGTAGCCGGAAATGCTGCTATCCTGTGTTCTGGCGCTGTCGCCGCGGTAAAAACGCTCAAAAAGCGGTTCTGCGTCCATGCTGTCAGGGACTTCACAGGTGTTTTCTTCCACAATTTCAATATGTCCGCTGTTTCGGCAGGCCACCAATCGAACCACGCCGCCGTCCGGTGTATATTTGACCGCATTATCCAACAGGACAGACATCAACTGCGCAAAGGACTCGCCGTGTGCCTGCATAAACAGATCGGGCTCAATGGACATCGAGAAATCAATGCCTTTCTGCGCAAGCATTTCCTCATAGCCGGGAAGCAGCGCTTGTAGCTGTTCGCTGATATTGACGGTTTCAGTGGGCAATTTGATTTCCTCATCCAGCTTTGCAAGCGTCAGAAGATTTGTCATCAGCACATTCAAACGCTGGGTTTGCCGGCGAATATTTTGCGTGTATTTTGTTTCTCCGCAAATGAGCGAAGACGCGTCATTGTTGGATTGGATGATCGTCAGTGGCGTTTTCAGCTCGTGGCCTGCGTTGGTGATAAACTGCTTCTGCTTTTCGATCCCTGCCAAAATCGGACGTGCCACTCTGCCCGATAACAAAATGACAAGTATCAGAATGAACAACCAGCAGACCAGTGCGATCATGCCCGAAATACCAAAAACCATCGCAAAAATCTGCATTTGTCCGGAAATGTCCATAAAGAAGATCAACTGCTCTGTGCCGAATGCCTTACTTTCATATTTGAAATTGTCGATCTTGCCACTGTTGCCGGATATTTTTCGGGCGTATTGGGTAGCCTGTTCTGCGGTCACAGAGGAGATCTGATCCAGATTGGTATCTTTTACATTCCCGTCAGCATCGATACGAACCATAAAAAACCGGGCGGATTTCACGGTATCCATGTCCATAGGCCGCTGAAATGGGCCACGGTCGAAAAACTCCATCTGCACAAAGGCTCCATCGCCCTGAGCAATCGTGTGCAGCACATGATCCGATTGCTGATCCAGCATGACCCAACTGAAAACATTTATTGCGCCGATCAAAACAACAAGCAGGATGGTCACGGCGGACATGGCGAAAAACACAAATTTCTTCCGCAGGGTCTTCTTCATTGCGCCACCTCCAGACGATAGCCGATGTTGCGTCTGGACACAATTTCAACAGCAGAGTTCATGGCAGCCAGTCTTTTGCGCAGATAGGAAATATAGAGCCATACGCTGTTCGTATCCGTTTGCGTATCATAGCCCCATGCCTTGACCAGAAGCTCCTCTGTGGAGAGAAAGATATTGCGGTGCATCATCAGTTGCTCCATCAGGCGGTATTCCTGTTTTGGCAGCACAAACTCCGTGCCGAGGCAGGACAGGACGCCGGATTGGATATTTAGTGTTAAATCCCCGAAGGACAGCAAATCCGGATGAAATTCCTCGCGTCGGCGCAGCATCGCCCGAATACGAGCCAGCAGTTCTCCCATGTCAAAGGGCTTCGGCAGGTAATCATCTGCCCCGGCATCCAGTCCCCGAATGCGGTCGTCCACCTGCGTCTTTGCGCTAAGCAGCAAAACAGGCGTCTTGCAGCCGTTTTCCCGCAGTGCGGAAAGCACCTCAATTCCGTCTCGTTTCGGCATCATTATGTCCAAAATCAGGCCGTCATAGTCGCCTGACATTGCATAAGCGAGGGCATCTTCGCCATTGTAAACCGCATCGACAATGTATTTATGATAGATGAGAATGTCTACAACCGCCTCCGAAAGTGAGCGCTCATCCTCCGCATACAGTAGCTTCATCGCACCCTCCAGCTCCATTTTTTGTCCTGTTTATTCCATGAAAAGCGGACAACTTTTCATGGTTTTTTGCGTTAAAAGGCGCAAAAAGCGTCTCATGCCAGTTCTGCGCCCTGACGGACTATAAAAAGTAGACATTCGCAAATGCCTACTTTTTATTGCAACCCGGTATCAAATCCGTGCAAGCCCTTACCTCTCCCTCTGGGAGAGGTGGCACAGCCAAAGGCGGTGACGGAGAGGGCGCCAACAGCGGGTCGATGAGGGCATCGGCCCCTACATGACGCCGGCGGTGGTCGAGAGTGCCTACGGCGGGATGTTGAGGAGACCATCCTGTTGCGGCAAGCGAAATTTGTGTGCCGCGCTTGCAGCGGCTTCAAATTTCGACCGCTGCCACTCCTTTTTGCTCGCTTCATCCGCCACAGGCGGCGCTCGCAAACGTCCCCGCCTACCGCGCGTTGGTCGGAGCGGTGATTATTCTTTGGGGGTTTCGAGGTAGCGCATTAAGATGGCTGCGGCCTGGGCGCGGGTGGCGTTGCCCTGCGGCGCAAGAGTGCCGTCGCCCATGCCGTTGACCAGCCCGCGGGCAACTGCCCATGCAAGCGCATCAGAAGCATAGCTGCTCACGTCTTTTGCGTCTGTGAAGTCCAGCTCTGTCCGCTCCTCGGTGCTCTGCTGGCGGTAGGCCGCATAGCGGAACAGAATCACCGCAAGCTGCTCGCGGGTGATGTTTTCGTCCGGCGCGAAGGTCTTCTCATCGTGGCCGGTGACAATGCCCTGCTCTGCCGCCCATGTGATGGCGTTTTCATAGTAGCTGCCGGGGACGACGTCCTCAAAGGAGCAAGTGCCGGTCGGCTCCGGGGAGCCTTCCTGACGGTAGAGAATGGTCACAAGCATACCGCGTGTGATCTCGCCGTCGGGCAGGAATTCTGTGCTGCTCATGCCGTTCATCAGGCCGTTTTTCAAAACGTAGTCAATGGCCTCGTGGTACCACTGGCTAAGATCGACATCCTCAAACGCAGCGGCGGGGCAATCGTGCACCGGGTCGCTGGGGTCGGCGGGATCGTCCGGATCGACCGGAGGCTCGGGAGGATTCGTGGGGTCGTCCGGGTCGACCGGCGGCTCAGGAGGATTCGTGGGATCGTCCGGATTGACCGGAGGCTCGGGAGGATTCGTGGGGTCGTCCGGATTGACCGGAGGCTCGGGAGGATTCGTGGGGTCGTCCGGATTGACCG
>CAZPRA010000147.1:0-3110 GCA_964588975.1 uncultured Oscillospiraceae bacterium
ACGTCCGGAGGCCGTCCCCTACCAGCGTTGGTCGAAGACGTCTACATTGCACCGCGCCAGAACCTCCTTCCTCAGAGGGAGCCTTTGAATGTGCAACGCAACGCTACGTTCTCTGCGCAAAAACCGCGGGCGCAGGGTACTGCGCTCCGCGGTTTTCAAATTCTCTCACATCCGGATGTCTGCTTTTAAAAGGAAACGGGCATCAGCCAAGGAGCATTCGGTCGTTGGCAAATTCGCCGCTGCCGGAGGAGGCAAACAGCTCCATCAGCGCCGTCACGGTGAGCTTTTTCTTTTCCTCGCCGGAAATGTCATAGACAATCCGGCCGCCGTTCATCATGATCAGGCGGTTGCCGATGGCAATGGCGTCTTTCATATTGTGGGTGATCATCAGGGTGGTCAGCCGGTCGGCCTCAACGATGCGCTGGGTGATATCGAGCACCTTGGCGGCGGTTTTGGGGTCAAGCGCGGCTGTGTGCTCGTCCAGAAGGAGAAGCTTGGGGTGATTCATGGAGGCCATGAGCAGGGTGATGGCCTGCCGCTGGCCGCCGGAAAGCAGTCCCACCTTGGTCGACAGGCGGTCTTCCAGTTCCAGACCCAGAGGCGCCAGCATTTGCCGGAATTCTGCCCGTTCAGCGGCGGAAATGGCCCACGCCAAACCCCTGCGTTTTCCCCGCAGACGTGCCAGCGCCATGTTTTCCTCGATCCACATATCCGCGGCCGTTCCCACCATGGGATCCTGAAAAACGCGGCCGATGTATTTGGCGCGTTTGTGCTCCGGCAGACGGGTCACGTCCACGGAGTCGATAAGGATTTCGCCGGAATCCGGAGTGAAGGTGCCTGCGATGAGGTTTAAAAGGGTGGATTTTCCCGCGCCGTTGCCGCCGATGACGGTGACGAAATCGCCGTCATGGAGGGTCAGGGAGAGGTCTGAAATGGCGACCTTTTCGTTGATAGTGCCGGGATTGAAAATTTTGGTGGCGTTTTTAATTTCCAGCATGCTTTGCTACCTCTCTGGATTTTTTTCTGGAAAATAGGGTCTTTTTCAGATGGGGCACCGCCAGGAACACGGCCACCACGATGGCGGAGAACATTTTGAGCAGATCGGTGTCCAGCCCGAGGAAAATGACCGTCTGGTAGACCAGATAGTACACAATGCCGCCTAAGATGACGCCAAGAAGCCGGACGATGAAGCTGGTCGACAGCCGGGACACCAGAGCCTCACCGATGATCACGGCGGCCAGACCAATGACGATGGCGCCACGGCCATCATTGATGTCCGCCTTGCCGGAATACTGCGCCAGAAGCGCACCGGAGAGGGCAACAATGCCGTTTGACAGGACAAATCCGATGACCTTGTTCCGGTCGGTGTTGATGCCCTGCGCACGCGCCATTTTTTCGTTGCAGCCCGTGGCGCGGATGGCGGCGCCAAAACGCGTGCCGAAGAACCAGTAGAGCACGAAAATAATCACAGCGCAGAACACGGCCAGGACCGCCAGAGCGCGGTACTGGTAAAGCTGGGTGATTAGAACGTCAAAATTCCGGCCGGACAGCGCTAAATTGGCCTTGCCCATGATTTTCAGGTTGGCTGACCACAAAATAAGCTGGGTCAAAATGCCGGAGAGGATGGCGGGAATGCCCATAAGCGTGTGGAAAATGCCGGTGATAAGACCGGCTGCCATGCCAGCCAGCACCGCCACGGCCATGGCAGCCCAGGTATTCCACCCGGCGGTCATGAGCACGGCGCAAACGGCCATGCCGGTGACCATGGAACCGTCCACGGTCAGGTCGGATAAATCGAGAATTTTAAAGGTGATGTAAACGCCGATTGCCATAATGCCCCAGATCATGCCCTGGGCAATGGCGCCGGGCATAGCGCCCAAAAGTCCGCTCATATATTTTCTCCTGATGATTTGTTGATGGTTGCCGCGTCCCGGAAAGGGACGCACCGCTTGTCAAAAAAGCCTCGTTTGTGTCATTGCGATACCGCGATAGCGGTCGTGGCAATCTACATTACCAAGTCTGCACCAGTCTCTTAGCTCAGAGGTTCGTAGTCGGCGGGAATCTCAATTCCAAGCTCCTGACAGATCTCCGGGTTGTACTTCTTCACAGGGTTGGGGTCATAGGCGATGGCCATTTCGGAGATGTCCGCTTCGCCTGTCAAAATCTGAACCGCCATTTCGCCGGTCTTTTTGCCCAGCTCATAGTAGCTGATGGAAAGGGTTGCCACGCCGCAACCAGCGCAAATGGCAGCTTCTCCGGCGATAATGGGGGTCTTGGTGGGCAGAACCACGTTGTTGATGGTCTCCGTGCAGGTTGCGGCGGTGTTGTCCGTGGGGATATAGATGGCGTCACAGGCGGCGGCTGCTGCGGCAGCGACCTGCGCAACGTCCGAAGAAGCAGAGAAGGAGAAATTCTTCACCGTGATCCCCTTTGCCTCAAGGTATTGCGTAACCACCTTGACCTGATAGTCGGAATTCGGCTCGGCGGAGCAGTAGAGCATACCGACGGTCTGTGCGCCGGGAACCAGGTCCAAAATCATCTGAGCCTGTTCTTCCAGCGGAGCAAGGTCGGAGGTGCCGGAGATGTTACCGCCGACAACACCGGTGAAATTGTCAAGCCCCAGCGCAACGCCGTATTCCGTGATGGAGGTGCCCAAAACGGGGATGTCGGCGGTGGCGTTATAGGCCGCCTGGAGGGCGCCGGTGGCGTTGGCCATGATCAGATCGACCTTCTTGGAAACGAAGTCGTTGACGATGGTGGTGCACATATTGTTTTCGCCCGCAGCATTTTGCTCCAGGAAAGTGACGTTTTCCTCGCCGAGTGCGGCGATCACGGCGTCCTTAAAGCCCTGCGTGGCAGCGTCGAGCGCGTCATGGGGGGCCAACTGGCAAATGCCGATGGTATAACCCTCTGATTTCGTCTTGCAACCGGCAAAGCACATGACCAGCAGAACCAGAGAAAGCAGCAGGGATGTCAGTTTAAAAATGTTCCGTTTCATGATTGAGTCTCCTTTTTCGCAGTTTAGGCGTTTAAAGCTTTAAACCGCTGAATTCCTGCATATTCTACACCCACTCTGCCCGCTTGTCAAGCATAATTTTCACTATTTTTAT
>CAZPRA010000148.1:0-3106 GCA_964588975.1 uncultured Oscillospiraceae bacterium
ATCCGGTTCCCATTGTTTTATGATTGCGGCAGCGGGCGGGTGCGGGTGCGGCGGGTACGTTCTGACGTTTGGCCGCTTTCGGTGGTTTCCTCCGTTTCTGATGCGTCCGGGTCAGAAAAAATTCCGCTTTCCGTCTGCTGCGTGCTGCTTGCGGCATGGCTGCTCTCGCGGCTTGGCTCTGCTGTGGAGCTGTGGCTCTGCGTGGTCTGACTGCTTTCGCTGCTGTCACGAATCATGCCGTCCTTGTCGTCGGATACGTTGCCCTTGCCACGGCAGCCGGAAAGCAGCACGGCAAACAGGGTCAACGCAAGAAATAATGCAAGATAACGATTCATGTTTATCCTCCTGTTACGTTTGTGAAGCTATTATCTGCTGCCGCGCGAAAATTATTCCCCTTCTTTTCTTTCCGTGGAAAATGGGGGATTGATTTCAAGAAAAAACATGGTATAATGAGCGGTGATAACAGATAAAAGGGGAAGCAACATGAAAAAGCTAATGGTTAAAAAGGGCAGCCAGTGCATGGCCTGTTTGGAATGTGTCCGCGCCTGCTCCGTGTCCTTCCACAAAGAATTTCACCCGGACAAGTCCTGTGTCCAGATCGTGGAGCGTGCCGGAAAGGTGCGCCCGATGACCTGTGTTCAGTGCGGAAAATGTGCTGCCGCCTGTGAACACGGCGCCATCACGCAAAATCCCAAAACCGGCGTGTACATGATCAACAAAAAGCTCTGCGTGGGCTGCGGCAAGTGCAAGGCGGCCTGTCCCTTCGGCGTGCTCGTCTATGAGCCGGAAATGGCCAATGCGTCCAAGTGCATCGCCTGCGGGATCTGTGTTAAGTCCTGCCCCATGGATGTTCTGGAGCTTGTGGAAAGCTGACAAATCACGGAGCGGTCGCAGAGCGGAAGTTCTGTGACCCTCCGCGCTTTTTTATCATCACAACCGATTAAAAAATAACAATGGAGGTATTTTAGTATATGGCAGAAAGCAAAAAAATCCCCGAGCGTTCCGAAATTCGGGAAGAAGACAAGTGGGCCATCCACGACATTTACGCCACAGACGAGCTGTGGGAGGAAGATCTGGCCAAGGCAAAGGCCAAAACTGCGGAATATGCCGCTTTTGCCGGCAAGCTGAGCGAAAGCTCTGCACAGCTTTTGGCCTATCTCCGGCTGGAGGAAGAAATGTCCCTTCTGGCCGATTCTCTGGGCAACTACGCCGTGCGCCGCTCCGATGAGGACGCCCGTGTTTCCAAGTATCAGGCCATGGTGAGCAAGGCCATGAGCGCCTTTGTGGAGCTGGGTGCCGCATCCAGCTTTGCCACTCCCGAGATCATGGCCATTGACGATGAGACCATGGAGCGTTTCTACGCCGAGGAGCCGGAACTGGAGCGCTATCGCCGCTTCCTGGACGACATTCGCCGCCGTCGGGAGCACGTTCTGTCTCCGGCAGAGGAAAAGCTCCTTGCCGCTGCCGGTGAGATGGCAAACGCACCGGACACCATCTTTGGCATGTTCAATGACGCTGACGTGACCTTCCCCGACGCCGTGGACAGCAAGGGGGAAAAGCACCCCCTGTCTCAGGGCACCTATATTTCCTATATGGAAAGCTCGGATCGTGCCCTGCGCAAGAGTGCCTTTGAAAATCTCTACCACACCTATGGCAGCTACAAAAACACCATTGCGGCTATTCTGTCCGCTCAGGTCAAGCAGCTTCAGTTCTTTGCGCAGGCCAGAAAGTATGCTTCGTCGCTCGACGCCTCTCTTGACGCAACGAATGTGCCGACTTCGGTCTATCGGAACCTCATTGAGGCGGTGCACAAAAACATGGACAAGATGTACCGTTATGTTGACCTTCGCAAGAAGCTTCTCGGCGTGGACGAGCTGCATTTCTATGACATCTACACGCCCTTGGTGGACAATGTGGACAAGAAGGCCAATATTGAGGACGCCAAGGCTCTGGTGCTGGAGGCCGTGAAGCCTCTGGGCGAGGAATACGGCAAGGTGCTCAAAAAGGGCTTTGAAAGCCGCTGGGTGGACGTTTACGAAAACGCGGGCAAGCGCTCCGGTGCCTACAGCGCCGGTGCCAAGGTGCACCCCTTTGTCCTGATGAACTATACCGGCACGCTGGACAGCCAGTTCACTCTGGCTCACGAGATGGGTCACGCCATGCACTCCTATCTGTCCAACCTGCACCAGAATCCTCTGGACGCGGAATACGTCATTTTCGTGGCGGAAGTGGCCTCCACCTGCAATGAAGCGCTGCTCATGCAGTACCTTCTGGGCAAGACCACGGACAAAAAGGAGCGGGCCTACCTCATCAACTATTTCCTGGACCAGTTCCGCACCACCCTCTACCGCCAGACCATGTTTGCAGAATTTGAGCTGAACATCGGCAAAATGGCGCAGGAAGGCACCGCACTGACCCCGGACACCCTCAACGAGGAATATCGCCGTCTGAACCATCTGTATTTCGGTGACAATATCGTTCTGGACGACGAAATCGCCATGGAATGGATGCGAATTCCCCATTTCTACTATAACTACTATGTCTTCCAGTATGCCACCGGCTTCTCCGCTGCCATGGCGCTGTCCCGCCGGATTTTGCGGGAGGGTGAGCCTGCGGTGAAGGATTATCTGGGATTCCTGTCCGGCGGCTGCTCCAAGAGCCCCATCGACCTGCTCAAGGGCGCCGGCGTGGACATGAGCACCACCCAGCCCGTGGAGGAAGCTCTGGCGCTGTTCGGAGAACTGCTGGACGAAATGGAAGAACTCATGAAGGACTGAGCCATGGCGGAACCGTCCATCTTTCTTCCCACCCTGCACACCTTTGAAAACGGGAACATTTTCACCGGAAGCTGCGGTCTGCTCCGCTTTCGCGCTGCGCCTCAGGTGGTCATGGCCACGGCCAAAGAGGTGGATCTGGAAAGCAGCTCCATCCAGTGTGAGCTCTGGCACGGCGAAAAGTGCTATGAGCTGAGTGAAATGGAGGACTGCCGAACCTTCCCCATGAGTCCGTCCGGCCGTGCCGAAATGCAGGCTTGGCTGACAGAAAAAATTTAGGGAACTATTAACGCAAGGGGCTGTCTCACTTTTGTGAGACAGCCCCTTGCGTT
>CAZPRA010000149.1:0-3066 GCA_964588975.1 uncultured Oscillospiraceae bacterium
AATGATCTTTTCAATGGGAAAATTCAGCTCGTCAGCAATTTCTTCCAGCGTTGGCTCGCGGCCCAGCTCCTGCACCAGCTTGCGGTTGCAGCGGGTAGCCTTATTGATGACCTCTACCATATGCACCGGCACGCGAATGGTTCGCGCTTGATCGGCAATAGCACGGGTGATGGCCTGCCGAATCCACCATGTGGCATATGTAGAGAATTTGTTTCCCTTTGTATAGTCGAATTTGTCGACTGCGCGGATCAGACCGGTGTTGCCCTCCTGAATGAGATCCAGAATGTGAAGCCCACGACCGGAATATTTTTTGGCGATGGAGACGACAAGCCGGAGATTAGCCTCCGTGAGGAGCTTTTTTGCCTCAGCGTCACCGTCGACGACGCGGCGGGCAAGCGCCTGTTCTTCCTCAACCGTGAGAAGTGGGATCTGGCCAATCTCCTTGAGGTACATTCTCACCGGGTCATCCAGATTGAACTCTGCGGCAAGCTCCACCGGGTCGACCAGCGGTTCTTCCTCATCCGTTCCCTCCGGGATGTCCACATCGTCGATGATTCCCGTAAGATCTTCCTCAGTACCCGGTTCAGCGGTCAAAATCTGAATTCCCATGGACTCAAAGGTATCATAAACCTGTTCGATTTTTTCAACGGAAAGATCCAGCTTTTCCAGTGCAGAGAGAACCTCTGCGGCTGCCAGAACGCCATCATGCCGACCCTTATTGATCAGGGCGGTCAGGGGCGTCATGAGTTCTTCGCTGGGCTTTCCGTTTTTATTGCTTGAGGTAGCCATAAAGCACTTCCTTATACCAATTCTCATATCGGGCAAGGCATTTGCAGCCATTGCGTTCCAGAAAACTGGGCTTTTGCCAGTTCCCTGTTATGGTGCACAATTCAGTTCATTATACCGCAGTCAATTCCATTTCGCAATAGTTTTTTTGCCAAAAAAAGCGGAAAATTTTTCTTTTTTCGAAATTACGGAAAAATTCAGAGGAAATCAGGGAGAAATTCACACGCTTTGACGGCTATCAACAGGATATCCGCCAAAGCGTGTTATCATACTATTAATTCTCGAAATGTCGACAATTTTTCATGGAATTTTCAACCAACCAGCTCACGACGCACCGCCGCAAGGAAGCCGTCCGTGTCCACAACCGTCGGCTCTGATCCTTCCCAGAGCGCCGCTAGATCACGAGTCATCACGCCAGACTCGATCACCGAAATGCAGCTTTCCTCCAACTTGCGAGCAAAAGCGCTCAGTGCGTCATTCCCGTCCAGCTCGCCACGTTTGCCCAGAGCGCCGGTCCATGCAAAAATGGTGGCCATCGGGTTCGTTGAGGGCTTCTCACCTGTCAGGTAGCGGTAGTAATGACGCGTTACAGTGCCATGCGCCGCTTCATATTCATAACAGCCATCCGGAGAGACAAGCACGGAGGTCATCATTGCCAGAGAGCCGAAGGCCGTCGAGATCATGTCGCTCATTACATCGCCGTCATAATTCTTGCAAGCCCAGATGAAGCCGCCCTCGCTGCGGATGACCCGTGCAACTGCGTCATCAATGAGGGTGTAAAAATAGGTTATACCAGCCTTTTCGAAGGCCGCCTGGTATTCCGTCTCGTAAATCCGGGCAAAAACCTCCTTAAACGTGCCGTCATAGACCTTTGCAATGGTATCCTTGGCGGAAAACCAGAGGTCCTGACCGGTCGCCAATGCATAGCCGAAGCATGAGCGCGCAAAGGATTCAATGGAGCTGTCTTTATTATACTGCCCTGTCAGAACGCCGCTGCACTCAAAATCATAGATCGTCTTGCGCTCCTCGTTTCCGTCCAAGTCGGTGAAAACCAGCTCGGCCTTGCCCTTCGGCACGCGAAGCTCTGTTGCGCGGTAGACATCGCCATAGGCGTGACGCGCAATCGTGATGGGCTTTTTCCAATTCCTGACCACCGGCGAAATGCCCTTGACCAAAATTGGCGCACGAAAAACGGTTCCGTCTAAAATGGCACGGATGGTTCCGTTCGGGCTTTTCCACAGACCGTGTAGACCGTATTCCTCCAAACGCTGCGAGTTTGGCGTGATGGTGGCACATTTTACGCCCACGCCGTAGCGCCGGATCGCCTCAGCCGCCTCACGCGTCACTTCGTCCTGCGTTCTGTCACGCTCAGGCAGACCCAGATCGTAATATTCCGTTTTCAGCTCCACAAAGGGCAAGAGTAGCTCCTGCTTGATTTTTGACCAGAGAACGCGGGTCATTTCGTCCCCATCCATCTCAACAAGCGGAGTCGCCATGGGAATTTTATTCATCTTTTGCCTCCACATTGACCAGCTCGCAGCGATTGATCGGCGTTCCAAGCTGGTAAAATTTTTCCTCGTAACCCGTCATAATACCCACCGGGCCGTTGGCGTGCAGGTCGCGGGTAAGATTTTTGATTTCCAGCCCGCAGGCTGCAAATTCCTCCAAAGACCATTCAAACAGCGGCGAATTATCCGTCTTGAAATGGATTTCCCCCATCGGGCGAAGGACGATTTTATATTTTTCCAGAAAGCTCCGAAATGTCAGGCGACGCTTGGCATTTTTCTTCCTTGGCCACGGGTCGCAGAAGTTCAGATATATCCGGTCGATCTCGTTTTCGGCAAAATATTCCTCCAGATTGGCCGCGTCCAAGTCCAAAAAGAAAACATTTTTCAGTCCCATGGCAAGCGCCTGTTCCATGCCCAAGAGCATGGCCTCCTTCACGCGCTCGACCGCGATCAGGAGCACGTCCGGCTCCGCCGCCGCAGTCTCCACAGTAAACTTGCCCTTGCCGCAGCCAACCTCCAGCCGAAGCTCACGTGCCTCAGGCATCAGCGAGCGCCACTTCCCTTTCAGCTCGGCCGGCTGGCGGATCCAGACTGCATCACAAGCCTCCATACGCGGCTCCAGATTGTTGCGTTTTCTCATTCGCATTCGTTTCTTTCCCCTTTCGAGATTCCGTCAGTCGTTTTCGATTGAATTATAGCAGAACTTTCCGCTGAGGTAAAGCTTTTTCTGATGCAGATTCGAGAGAAACGGATTTCTGCTGCGTAATACTAC
>CAZPRA010000150.1:0-3064 GCA_964588975.1 uncultured Oscillospiraceae bacterium
TTTTTCGGAGCTTCCTTGGACAGAAGGTTGCAATTTGTCAAAATTGCAGTTATAATAGACAAAAAGGGGGAACCGGCATGGAGGAAAACTGCTACCGCAGAGCCAGAAAGCTGGCGGCGGAACGGGAACCGCTGCTAAACAACACGGAATCGGCGCAGGATATCGTTCACATTGAGCGCACCCGCCTTATTGCCATTGAGAAGGGGCAGAAAACGCCCTATCCCGAAGAAGTGGTGAACATGGCGCAGGTCTATGGGGCGCCGGAGCTGTGCAATCAGTACTGCACCGGCCAGTGCCCCATTGGGAGAGGGGAAAAGCCCCTGCTTTATGAAGATCTGAACCAGATTTCAACACAGCTCATGTCCTCGCTGTATTTTCTGCAAAGTGCCAACGACATGATTTTTGGCATACTGGAGGACGGGCAAATCGCGCCAAGAGAGCGGGAAGCCTTTGGCAAGGTGATCCAGCTTTTGGACAAATTAACTTACAGCGCCCAATCTCTCCGGCTTTGGGCGCAGCGAAATGATCTGCTGTAAAAGGAGTCAACATGGAAAAACTGACAATGGCGGTGCCCTGCCTGTTCGGGCTGGAAGGTCTGGTGGGGGACGAGTTGCGGCGAATGAATATGGAAAATGTGCGCGTGGAAGACCGGCGGGTCTTTTTTGAGGGAGATTTTTCCCACATGGTGAAAGCCAACCTCCGTCTGCGCATGGGAGAGCGGGTGATGATCCTGCTGGCGCGCTTCCCCGTGATGAGCTTTGAGGATCTGTATCAGGGCGTTAAAGCCATTCCATTGGAGCGCTTCATCCCCAAAGACGGCGCGTTCCCCGTGAAGGGTTACAGTCTGGACTCTCAGCTTCACAGCGTCCCGGACTGTCAGGCCATCACGAAAAAGGCGGCGGTGGATCGTCTGGGGGCAAAATACGGCCTGAGCTGGCTCCCGGAAACCGGCGCCACTTATCAAATCCGTTTTTCCATTCTGAAAAATGTCTGTGAGGTCTTTCTGGACACCTCCGGGGTAAGCCTTCACAAGCGCGGCTACCGTGCTGTGGGCAACGAAGCGCCCTTGCACGAGACCATGGCGGCAGCACTGGTAAATCTCTCCCGCTATCGGGGTCGGGACTATTTTTGGGATCCCTTCTGCGGTTCGGGCACCATCGTCATTGAGGCGGCTCTGGCGGCGCTGAACCGGGCACCGGGACTGAAGCGCAGCTTTGGCGCGGAAAACTGGAGCTGTGTTCCCTCCCAGCTCTGGCAGCAGGCCAGAGAGGAAGCAAAATCGCTGGAATACCGGGGGGATTACCGAATCTTGGGCACGGACATTGATCCCAAGAGTCTCTCCATTGCCATTGCCAACGCAAAAAAGGCTGGCGTGGAAAAATACATCGAATTCCGGGAGGCGGATGCCACCAAGCTGAGTTTGCCCTGCGACACAGGACTTCTGGTGTGCAACCCGCCTTATGGTGAGCGGATGCTGGAGCAGCGCTCTGCCCAGCAGCTCATTCGCGCCTTTGGCAAACATCTCCGCTTTGCCGATGGCTGGAAGAAATATATCATCTCCTCCGAGGCGGAGTTTGAGCACTTTTTTGGAAAACCTGCTGCCAAAAAGCGTAAGCTTTACAACGGCAGATTGCAGTGTAACGTATATATGTATTTTTGAGGGCGGGCAGAACCATGAAGCATTTGTTTATCATCAACCCGGCGGCGGGAAAGTATGACAAAACGGGAGAATTCACCCAAAAAATCCGGGATCTGTGCGGCGCAAAGGGACTGGATTATGAAATTCTGGTGTCCCGGGCGGCAGGAGACTGCACCAGAATTGCCAGCGCTGCCGCTGCCACGGGAGAAGAACTGCGAATCTACGCCTGCGGCGGAGACGGCACGCTCAACGAAGTGGTCAACGGCGTGGCCGGATGTTCCAACGTGGCCGTGACCCATTTCCCCGGTGGAACGGGAAACGATTTTATCAAAATTTTCTCCGAACCGTCGGCATTTACCGACCTGAACCGTCTTCTGGACTGCGAAACGGCGGAATTTGACCTGATCCGCTGCGGCGAGGATCACTATGGCATGAACGTCTGCTCCATGGGGCTGGACGCCAGAATTGGAACCTCCGTGAGCAAATACAAGCGGTTGCCTCTGGTGAGTGGTCCGGGTGCCTATTTCCTCTCCACCGGGGTCAACCTTTTGAAAGGGATCCACAAGCATTATGTGGTCACCATCGACGGCAAGGTATTTGACGGCCGCCAAACCCTGATCTGCATTGCCAATGGCCGGTGGTACGGCGGCGCTTACAACCCCGTGCCCAACGCCGAGCCCGATGACGGCTATCTCCATGTGCTTCTGATTCGGGATGTCTCCCTGCTCACCGTGGCCGGGGTGATTGGGAAATTTAAGAACGGCCAGTATGCCCAGCTTTCCCAGTACATCCGGTATTTCCGCTGCAAAAAAGTGGAGATCTCCTGCGACGAGATGAGCGAGATCAATCTGGACGGTGAGCTGCTTATGGGGCAGAAAGCCGTCTTTGAGGTGGTGCACAAGGGGATTCGCTTCTTCTATCCCAGAGGATTGAGCTACCGCGCAAAAATTCCCGCAGGAGCAACGTAAATTCGGCATTTGCAGAATTGCATATTCAAAGTGCGCAATGGCTCCTGTAGTCGGTAGAGTCCGGTAGCTAGTTGAGTTCTGTAGCTTGTAGTATGATGCGGCGGGGTGCCCCTTTCGGGTGCACCCCGCCGTATGCCGCCGAACGCTGCCACCGGCGGCATCCCGTAGGGGGGGACGTTTGCGAGCGCTGCCTGTGGCAGATGAAGCGAGCAAAAAGGAGTGGCAGCGGTCGAAATTTGAAGCCGCCGCAAGTGCGGCGCACAAATTTCGGGCACCGCAACAGGGCGATGCCTACATCAACCCGCATATAGGGCGGAGCCATGACTCCGCCGTCTGCGAAGCAGCCGCACAGGACGGTTTATGGACGTCCCATTATCGCCCTCAGCGGGGCGATACGGCGGGAGGTAAAATGCCCCCGCCCTACCGTAACCGTTTCCGTTTTCGTTCCGTAGGGCGG
>CAZPRA010000151.1:0-3059 GCA_964588975.1 uncultured Oscillospiraceae bacterium
TACGAAAAACGGAAACGAAACCTTTTTTGACAGTCTGAGCTCTCCCAGAGGGAGAACCAAGGGGCTTGTGCGGAGTTTGAAATGCAGATTGCCACACCAGTGTGCCCACTGGTTCGCAATGACCAATATTTGGCGCGCACCGGTAGGGGACGGCCTCTGGACGTCCCATGATCGCCCTGATGGGGCGATACGGCGGGGTACATCGGCCCGCTGCTGGAACGCCCTCTCAGTCAAAAATCTTCGATTTTTGCCAGCTCCCCCAGAGGGGGAGCCAAGGGGCTGGTACAAATTTGGAAATGCAGATTGCCACACCAGTGTGCCCACTGGTTCGCAATGACCAATATTTGGCACGCACCCGTAGGGGACGGCCTCTGGACGTCCCACATGCAGGCACCTTCAAACAACCGAGTAGGGCGGGGTGCCCTCACCCCGCCGTATGCCGCCACCGGCGGCGTTGTGTAAGGGACGATGCCTACATCGTCCCGGTGCAGGCATCAATTGGCCGGTATCGGCGGCGGGGTCATGACCCGCCCGACATCAGCACGGTTCGTTTCTTCTGCGCAGCCGATGAAACGATGACGAGACCGTTCATCCCAATGGTAGAAACCGATTTTTCGGAAAGAAAGAAAGAGAGAGAAATTAAATGAAACAGAAGCTTCTTTCCTGTCTGGCAGTTCTTTTGACCCTGGCTTTTCTGCCTCTCGGCGCCTTTGTCCCCGCTGTTTCCGGGGCAAACTACGTTTTCCCCGATGACTGGAGCCATGACGCCCTGGTTTTCGCCGTGGAGAACGGGATTTTCCAGGGGGACGAAAGGGGTAATCTGCGTCCCGATGACAACATCACCCGGGCGGAAATGGCCGCGGTTCTGGTGCGCCTTCTGGGTGCCGGTGAGACGGCTGACCTGAGCGCCTATACGGACTGCCAAAAAGACGACTGGTTCTATGATGAGCTGTCCCGAGCCGTGGCCGCCGGTATTTTCACCGGTACCTCCAAAACCACCATGGATCCTGACCTGCCCATCACCCGGGAACAGAGCGTGGCGGTTTTTGCCCGCGCCTTTGGCCTGACGTCTTCTCAGGAGGACATCTGGCAGAGCTTCCGGGACAAAAATGAGCTCAGCGATTATGCGAAGGATTATCTGTGCGCTCTGGTGGAGCTGGGCGGGGTCACGGGCTATGGAGACGGCACTTTCCGGCCGCAAAATCCCATCACCCGGGCGGAAGTTGCCAGTATTCTTTACCATCTTTTTGACGCCATTGCAGACGCGCCGGAAGAAATCCCGGCAAGGGGCTTTGTCCTCTATCGAGGGAGTGCGGCGCTGGGTGACGGGCTTAGTCTGGATGGAACCCTCATCATCGGGCAGGGAATAGAGCCGGCATTTTCCGTCCAAAACTGGCAGATTTCTGACGCGGTGATTTTGCGCACCGGCAGCACCACGGACGCGGTGCTGGAAAATCTGCAAACGGAAAAACTGGTTTGCGCGCCTTTGAGCGGCACCGTCACCGGCCATGCGCCGGAGGTTTGGCTTTGGAGCAGCAGGGGAGAATACCGGGGCAGTGCCCAGCAACTTTTCCTTGTGGACGGGGAACAGCGGGTGACGGGTGCGCAGGAATCGGTTGTGCTCCGGGGCGGTCATCTGACGCTGGACTCTGACGTCCAGCTCGTCCGGCTGCTGGCGGGCACCCGTCTGACTTTGAACGCTTCTGCCAATTCCGTGATTTTGGACGGCATTGGCGCCACCGTGGACGGCTCCGGGCACATTCAAACCCTGACACAGAACCGGGGCGGCTGCTCCTGTTCCGTACATTATGACACATTAGAAGACGAAAAATATCAATCCTATTATAAAGACCACGACAGCGCACTGGAGACGGTGCAGACCCAGCGCGTTGCCTGTCAGGTCACGGCAAACACCCGGCTTTATGCCGACCGCTTCCTCTCCGGCTATCTGTGCGACGTGCCAAAGGGCGCTACGGTTTATAATGAACACCATCCCCACGGGGGAGTCTGCATGATCAGCTATACGGATTCATCGGGAAAACTCTGGAAGGGCTGGATTTCCGATGGGTGCTGCACCTTTCCCAGCGTGGACACCCCGACCTGGGACAGCAGCATGGACTATTCCAACGCGACGAAGGAGGGCTTTGTGAACCTGCAGGGCTATTCCTCCAAGACGGATTATCTCATTTGGGTTAGCCGCTACACCCAGCGAGTGGTGATTTTTACGGGAGAAAAGGGCAATTGGAAGGTCAAGCAGACCTTCCTGTGCAGCAGCGGCGCCAATAGCTGCCCCACGCCGCAGGGCGTTTACGCCATCGAAGCGCACTATGGCACGTGGCACTTCAGCAACTACCAGGTCTATACGCCAACGGGCTTTTGGGGCGATTTCGCGTTCCATTCAACGCCCTACCGCTATGATGGCAGTTACTATGATAACCGTCTGGGTATGCCCCTGTCCAAGGGCTGCATTCGCATGAACGCCGAGGAAGCGGCCTATATTTATAACACCATGCCCATGGGAACCACCGTGGTGATTTGGTAACAAAATCCCCGCAAAAACAGGGAATTGGCCTGTTTTTGCGGGGATTTTTCTTTTCGTTCAGCTCTTTTTTCCGGTCATCAGCTTGTGGAGCCATTTTCCGCCGTAGTCGCAGCCGAGGCCGAGGACAGCACCGATCAGGAGACACACAGAGAGCATTTTCCAGTCACCGTCGGCGGCGAAGGTCGCGAAGCAGCCCATGAAGGTGCCCGGGCAGAACGCAAACCAGTCGAATTTTGCAATGATGCACATAACGAAGGTGATAATGCCACACCAGACGCCGGTGTCGCCCAAGGACGGCACAACGCCGCTGAGCAAAATAATTGCCATGCCGCAGGCAACGCCTGCCAGATTCGGGAAAATCGTGGCCTTCAGACCGGCAAGGCCGTGTTTTCCGCTGGCAAAATAGGTGGTGCAGCCGGCAAAGCCCGCCCAGCCGATCAGCCCGAGCAGCCCGGCCAGATATGTCCACAGGCCGCACAGTACGGCGGTGGAAACGCTCAGGGCAAAGAGTGAACTC
>CAZPRA010000152.1:0-3056 GCA_964588975.1 uncultured Oscillospiraceae bacterium
CAGACACCTGACCCACGGTTCTTTTTGTTAGGGAAACTCTGATTAAATTGGCAAGAGCGGGCAGCGAGAGATTTTTGCGCAAATCGCGCTTCGTGAAACGCAGAAATACTTTTTGTATTTCAAGTTTTCAGAGCAAAAAGTTGCTTAAAAAAGATCCGCTGGACGCCGCCGACGATTTATTCAGAGTTTCCTTAGAATATCTTATTTTCTGGCAAAGGACATACAGTCTGTGCACTGCTTCACCGTGGGATCCGCTTCGTGGGTGCCCACCTGGATTTTTTCCAGAGAACAGAAGTTCTCCGCATCGCAGTGGTACTTGCACTGGGTCACAGTGCAGGCAATGCAGCGGTTTGCGTGGCAATGAGTATCCATTCTGACTTCCTCCTTTTTTGATTTCAGGGATAGCTTTCCCGAAAAAGCGCGCATTATCGGAGGAATGATTTGACAGACACATTTTTATCTATTATAATAATTTTGATTGCAGCCTTCGCGCGGGTGGAGCTCCGCCGGCTGCGTCCTATCCTATGCTATGGAGGCCTGTTATGACAAAACTTTCTCCCTCAATTCTCTCGGCGGATTTCGTCAATCTGGAGCGGGATATCCGCGCGCTCGACGATACCGGTGCCGATTATGTTCATGTGGACGTGATGGACGGGCTGTTTGTCCCCAATCTGACCATTGGAATTCCCGTTGTGGCCGCCATTCGCCGCATTACGCAGCTTACGCTTGACGTTCATCTGATGATCGATCGTCCCATCCGCTATGTGGAGGATTTCTGCAAAGCCGGTAGCGATATCCTCACCATTCATCTGGAAGCTGACACCCCGGAAAATACCCTCGCCGCACTCAAGCGCATCCGCTCGCTCGGCGTCAGAGCCGGTCTGTCCGTCAAGCCCAAAACGCCGGCAGAGGCGGTGCTCCCCTATTTGCCCTATTGTGACCTGATTTTGGTCATGACGGTCGAGCCAGGTTTCGGCGGTCAGGCGTTCATGGAGGACATGATGCCCAAGCTGAAGACCATCCGCGGCTGGATCGACGCGCAAAACCCCGGCTGTGAACTGGAGGTCGACGGCGGCATCAATGCACAAACCGGCAAAATCTGCCGCGAAAACGGTGCGAACGTCCTCGTGGCGGGCAGTGCCTACTTTAAAGCTCCGGATCCTGCCGCATTTGTGCGTGCCGTGAAATCGTAAGGTGGCTCAGATATGGAAAAGAAAAACGAGTCCTTAACGCAGGGCTCTATTTGGCGCGGGCTTGTCACCTTCGCCATTCCCATCCTTTTGGGGCAGATCTTTCAGCAGCTTTATAACACGGCAGACGCATGGATCGTCGGCCACTATCTCAGCAATGAGGAATATGCCGCCGTCACCTCCACGGGCAGTCTGGTTTTTCTGCTCATTGGCTTTTTCGGCGGGATCGCAGTCGGCGCCGGTGTGGTCATCGCCCGTTACTACGGCGCAAACGACGGCGCGAATCTGCGCTCTGCGGTCTACACCACCGTGATTTTCGGCTTCTTTGCAGGTCTCATCCTCACGGTGATTGGCGTTACCCTGACGCCGCTGATTCTGAAGGCCATGGGCACACCGGACAATATCATGGAGCACTCCGTGTCCTATTTCCGCTATTATTTCCTCGGTGCTCTGGCCATTGTCATGTATAACATGGGCATGGGAATCCTCCGGGCGGTGGGAGACAGCAAGCGTCCCCTTTACTATCTGATTTTTTCTTCTCTGGTCAATGTGGGGCTGGATTTCCTCTTTGTGGGCGGCTTTGGCTGGGGGGTATGGTCGGCGGCGCTGGCCACCACCATCTCTCAGCTTGTCAGCGCGGTGCTGTGCCTCTGGCGGCTCATGCGCTGCCAGACGGATTACCGCTTCCGCTTTGGCGACCGCGCTTTCCGCTTTCCCATGCTCCGGGAGATCATTCGCTACGGTCTTCCCTCCGGGGTGCAGAATTCCATCATTGCCTTTGCCAACGTGATCGTCCAGACCAACATCAATTCCTTCGGAGACGACACCGTCTCCGGCGCCGGAACCTATTCCAAGCTGGAGGGCTTTGCCTTTTTGCCCATCACCTGCTTTACCATGGCACTGACCACCTTCGTCAGCCAGAATCTCGGTGCCCGGCAGTATGACCGCGCCAAAAAAGGCAGCCGTTTCGGAATTATCTGCTGCATCATCATGGCCGAGCTCATCGGCATGGCGCTCATTGCGTTCCGCGAACCGCTCATGCGCTTCTTCACGGATAACGAAGCCGCCATTAAAGTGGGAATGCGGCAGGCCACGATCGAGGGTCTGTTCTTCTGTATGCTGGCGCTGTCGCACTGCATTGCGGCGGTCATGCGCGGTGCCGGACGGCCTATGGTGCCCATGTTCGTCATGATGGGCGTCTGGTGCGCGCTCCGGGTCGTCTACATCTCCATTCTGGTTCCCATCGTCAAGCAGGATTGGGTGATTTTCTCGGCATATCCTGTCACATGGACGGTGAGCAGTATCATTTTCCTGCTGTTTTATTTCAAATCCGACTGGTTGCACGCCTTTGAGCGGAAAGAAATGCAATCCGTCTCTGACACTTAACAAAAACATCCCGGCTCTGAAACCAGAGCCGGGATGCTTTTGGGAAGCTCTGATTAAATCTGCAAGAGCGGGCGGTGAGGGATTTTTTCTGCAAATCGAGCTTCGGAAAACGCAGGAATACTTTGTGTATTTCAAGTTTTACGAAACGAAGATTTGCGGGAAAAGATCCACCGCCCGCCGCAGACGATTTATTCAGAGCTTCCTTCGTTTATTTCCCCAAATCCTCGACGTAGAGTTCACGGATGGCGTTGGGGTCAGCAGGCTTTGCCGCAGGAGCAGCCTCGGCCTGAGGATGATCCCGGTGCTCAAAGAACTTGGGCGCGACCTTGGGGAACAGGCAATAGGTGAGAACATCTTCCTCACACTTTGCCATGCCCTTGGCTTCCTCGCGATACTTCTCCAGCTCGGGAGCAAGCTGGTCAGCCGGGCGGCAGGTGATGACCTTGGCGTCACCGATGCACTTGCGGCGGACTTCCTCAT
>CAZPRA010000153.1:0-2924 GCA_964588975.1 uncultured Oscillospiraceae bacterium
AGGAAATATTCGGTCGTGTCGGAGCTTTGCGCTCCGGCGCGATTTTTATGTGTTGAGAAAAAGGATGCGTTTTCTGAAATTGGAGAAGTTGCGCAGGCCGAAGCAGACCCGTTTCAACACCTTGATCTTGTTATTACAGCCCTCAATGAAGCCGTTTGACCATGGAACATCAATGGAATTCAGGATTTCATGAAACCAGTTTCGGTACGCCCTGACGCAGTCGTCAAATTCAGACATACCCATCTACTCAACCGAAAGCAGCCAGTCTTTCAGCTTTTGTTTTCCCGGCGCTGAAACTTTTGTTCGGATCGTAGAGAGAACTTCAGTATGGCAGCAGACGGCGTCTATGCAGAGCTGTACTACAGCCAGTTTATATAGTTCACCCGCCGGATTTATATTCAGATTTTATGAATAAAATTGCAAATTTGGGCTTGACAAATGGGATATTATCCGCTACAATGCACCACGGAATGAATCTGGCAAATGCCAGCCAGCGGAGGATAGAAGATGAAAAAAAGAATTACAGGACTGCTGATTTGCCTGGTTTTGACGAGCCTGCTCCTGACGGGCTGCGGCAAAACGCAGGGCAGTGTCAAGCTGACAGACATTGCCCTGACCAAAGAAGAATATGCATTCGGTGTGGATAAAAATCAGCCGGAGTTGCTGGAACAGGCGAACGCCTTTATCCGCCAGAGCCAGCTTGACGGCACGCTTGACGCCATCTGTCAGCGCAACTTTGGAGACGGCGAGCCGCAGGCGGTCTATTCCGCTCAGCCTGACAGCAGCAAAAAACAACTCACTGTGGCCACAAACGCCATGTTTGAGCCCTTCGAGTACTTCCGGGGGAATGCGTACTACGGCGTGGACATGGAGCTGGCGGCGGCCTTTGCGGAATATCTCGGCTGCGAGCTTGTGATCGAGGACATGGATTTTGAGTCGGTCTGCCTCAGCGTCAGCAAGGGCAAGTGCGACATTGCCATGGCGGGTCTGACGGTGAACGAAAGCCGGAAGGCACACGTGGTTTTCACAAATCCTTACTATCAGGCGTCGCAGATCATCATGACGTCTGAGGACGACAAGACCTTTGACGGCTGCACGACCGCCGAGCAGGTGGAGACAATTCTGAGCGGTATGGGCCCGGAAATCCGCATCGGTGTACAGGGCGGCACCACGGGGCAGTACTACCTCGAAGGTGATGAAGATTGGGACTTTGCGGGTTTTGGCGTGACCTGTGTGCAGTACAATTCCGTCTCCCTGGCGGCGCAGGATATGCTCCACGGCAACCTGGATTTTGTTATGGCGGACACAGAACCGGCTACGGTCGTGGCGCAATCCCTCGGCGCGCAGGACAGCTTTGAAAGCAAGCTCCGCTCCTTCTGGGAGCAGATGAGCGACGGCGGCGGATACCGCCTGATTTTGCAGGGCTTGGGCAACACACTGATCATTGCATTCGTTGGCCTTTTTATGGGCGTTGTGATCGGCACGCTGATCGCGGCGGTGCGGGTCATGCCCAAATACCGCAGACTTCCCAGATTGCTCAACGGCCTTTGCAGCCTCTATGTCGGCTTTTTCCGGGGCACGCCTATTGTGGCGCAGCTCCTTCTGGGCTACTATGTGCTGCTGCCGCTGCTCGGCCTGAACTATCCGGCGCTCTGGGTGGCTGCCGGCGTCTTTGGCCTGAATTCCGGCGCCTACGTCTCGGAGATCATGCGCGGTGGCATTCGCTCCGTCGATCCCGGGCAGTTGGAGGCCGGCCGTGCGGTGGGGCTGCCGTTTTCCTCGGCAATGTTCCATATCGTCCTGCCGCAGGCGGTGAAAAACATCCTGCCAACGCTGGGCAACGAGCTGATTTCACTCATCAAGGAGACAAGTGTGGTCAGCTTCATCAGCGCGGTGGATATCTATAAGGCATTTAACGTGATTGCCACGAACAACTATGAATACGTGGTGCCCTATTTGGCCATGGCGCTGGTTTATATCGTGCTGGTGGCCGGAGTTTCAGCGCTTGTGAAATGGATGGAAAGGAGATTGGCCTGCCATGATCGACATTCGGCATCTAAGTAAAAGCTTCTCGGACGGGAAAGCTGTCCTGAAAGACGTGAATTTGCACGTTTCCCCCGGCGAGCGGGTCGTGATCATCGGGCCGTCCGGCAGCGGCAAATCCACTTTCCTGCGCTGCATCAACTGCATGGAGGACCCGGACGGCGGCGAGATCTGGTTCGACGGGGAAAATCTGGCAGATTGGAGCGTGGATATCAACCGCGCACGGCAGAAAATGGGCATGGTTTTTCAGCAGTTCCACCTGTTCCAGAACAAGACGGTGCTGGAGAACATCACGCTTGCGCCGCAGCTTTTGGGCAAAAAGCAGGCCAATGTAGCCCGCCGGAAGAATGTCTGTCTGCGTCTGAAGAACCTGTTTGCCAAAGAAAAAAGCGCTCTTTTGCCCGTAACGGGGAAAAAGGAGCGCAAAGCTGCAGCAGAAAAACGCGCTATGGAGCTTTTGGAGAAAATCGGCCTTGCAGACAAGGCAAATGCCTATCCTGCCACGCTTTCCGGCGGGCAGAAGCAGAGAATTGCAATTTTACGCGCTATGGCAATGGAGCCTCGGGTCATCCTCTTTGACGAGCCGACATCGGCGCTGGACCCGGAAATGGTCAAAGAGGTGCAGGAACTGATCTGCCGTCTGGCGGACAGCGGCATGACCATGGTGATCGTGACGCATGAAATGGGATTTGCCCGCGAGGTCGGAACACGGGTCTGCTTTATGGCAGAGGGTGAAATTCTCGAAAGCGGTACCCCGGAGGCGGTCTTTGACCACCCGCAGCACCCCCGCCTTCAGGAATTTCTGTCCAAAGTGCTGTAAAGAAACAACCGGGCTGCATTTTGGCAGCCCGGTTGCGTTATGGCAGGGGATGTGTGGCAAT
>CAZPRA010000154.1:0-2901 GCA_964588975.1 uncultured Oscillospiraceae bacterium
AACGCAAGGGGCTGTCTCACTTTTGTGAGACAGCCCCTTGCGTTTAATCAAGTGTTTTCTTTCTGATTGGATGGCGAACGACGGTTCTAAGCCTTTTAGGGTCACATTTGCGCGGGTCTGACAGGTAGATCTCGTGGTGACGGCGAAGATCGCTGAAATCCGGCTCATAGCCCTCCCGCTCGGCATATTCGTGCATCGCCGCGACCGTTGCAGGCTCAAAATCATAAGGGCCAATGTGCATACACTGCACGCATAATCCCTCATTACAGTTCAAAAACATAACGCTTGAAAAGTCCGTTTTCTTCTTTTCCGACGCTTCCGCGACCGCCCAGTCAAAGTCCGCCTTTGTGACAAAATCAGGCAAGCGGATCGCAGAGAGAAACTGGAGATTTTCCTTGTGCGCGTAGTCGATGTCCCGTTCGCCGTCCTGCCACCAGAACCCCTCCAGCGGCGGCACGACGTATTCAAAATAGCCGTCAATGCGGTGCGTGCCGCGGTAGCTCATCTTAACGGTGAAGGCGATGGCATAGAGCAGGCCGATGCCTGCCTTATATTCGCCGTTTTCCTCGTTCGGATCGCCCTTGCCGCGAAGCGCTATATAGTTCATTGGCGGGATTTCCACGATACCCGGCTTTTTGGCGGGCAGATAAAATTCCTTGTATTCCTTCTTGTAATCAAAGGCCATTTTTGACATCTCCTTCTGCCAGGGATAGGTCAGACGCCAGAAGGTACTCAATGCCGTTGAAAATCGCGTCGGCGTTCTTGGAGCCCGGCAGATAGACCAGATAAAAGGGATCCCCCTCAACGCCCAGACGACAGTTCAGCGTTTGCGACTCGCCGTTTGAGAACTGTGTGGTATACATCGTAACGTCATCGCTATCGCTCGGCAGCTTTTCCGTAACGCTGACGCAAGTGGCCGGAATGATGCGATAGCGCCCGCACAGGATGGCTTCCTTGTTCCGTTTTCCCTTCTGAATTCTCCGAATTGCCCAATAGCACAGCCATGCGGCGGCAGGCAGGAAGAACAGACCAAGAACAAAAAGTCCGGTGGCAAAAGAACCTATGGCCATCTCCGTTGCAACAAGCGAGGGAATAAACAGCAAAAAACCTGTGACTTTTTTCATGCTCGAGGTCTTTTGCAAAAGTGTCTGCTCAAGAAGCTGTTTCGTCAGAAGCTTTTTGTTTTGTTCAAGTCCGGACAGGACTTCGGACGTCTTTTTATTGCCGGTGCAAAGAATCGGATCATTTTCCCGCGCACGAAGCAGCCGTTCCAGAAGCGAATCGTCCAAAATGGCAAACCGTTCCACCAGCGTGTCCGAATCCGAGGTCAAAAGAGCCGCCAGCATGAAGGACGGGTCCTGCATGATACGCTGCGAATCACCGTCGCTCACGCGAAATCCGATAAAACGGCCGTTGGTCTTGGAATAGTAAAACAGGAGGACATTAAACCCCATCATCCAGCAAAGGCTGAGATGATCGGTGGCGAAAATCTCCCGCATGAGCTGGGTGTCAAAATAAGGCTTCGCCGCTTGCAGGAATTCATTTCTGGCCTGTGCCGACTGCCCGGACAATTCCTGCGCAAGAAGCTGCGGCTCACGGTGCACGGCCTGCGCTTTTGCTTTCGTAAGCTGCTCCATCCGAATCAGATCGGCGTTCAGAACCGTTCCATTCACGCGAACGCCGCCCGGCAATTTCGTTGCAGAAACGTTCTTAAGCAGAAGATAGTCGACTTTGTATGGAATGTAAAAGAACAGGCTGACGATTGGAACCAGCGGCATATAGGCATAGCGCTTCTGCTTCACAATTGCACAGGGTACGGTTTCGCCCGTCGGCGTCTGCACGGTGATGTTGGCCACAAAATACGCCTTTTTCCGCTCGCAAAAGGACAGCGCAATAAACGCACCAAAGGGGCCTAAGACCAGGATGCTGAGCAAGCCAAACAGAAATCTGCGCCCGGGACGCGCAAGCTGATCCCCCAATTTTTCCCAGAAATTCCTTTCGTATGTCATTTTGTCCTTCCGCCTTTCAAATTATTTGTCAAGTAACAGATGCAAAAAGCCGGATGCCCTGCTTGCCGCATCGGTAACGTTTTCACTGCCTTGCGCTATGTTCAGAGCGTTCTGTTTTTTTTCATCCAGTTGCTTTTTCCGCCGTTCTTTTTTGCGGCGGATCCTTGCATTTTTGCGGTGCTTTTTTATAATCGGTGCAAATACGTTAAACAGCGTAATCGCAATGGCAAGTCCGCCCAGCAGAATAAGCCAAAATCGCATTGCGTTCCAGCTCCTTGCCAGATATTTCCCTGTAATTTCATCGGAAATGACGGTTCCGGCTGAATTCCGGATGGATATGAGCGGGTATGTATCTCCATGAAGGTGTAAAAAACGGGTTGTATAATACTCTGCTGTAATATAAGTTCCTTTAAGAGCCTGCAGTTCTTCTTCTGCAATTGAGTCGCTTTGCACAGAGGCACAACAAATGCGGAATGTTTCGCCATTGTCCAGATGAAAGTCATACACCATTTTTCTGCTGCGGGTGTAACGCGCCAAGCGGGTTGCTCTTGTGCTGATTTCAACTTTGGTGCATACCCCACTCACCTCACTGGTACGGTGCGTACGCGAACCAATGTGCGCCGAAATTGCAAGCCCGCCGTCTGACAATTGAAAAGTCAGCCAGATCATCCAGAGCAACAGCCCGAGCACAATGATGAGCCACTCCCGGTTTGAATGCCGCCGCGTGTTCTTCATGATTTGTCTCCTCTTTCATTCTGCGCTTGGATGGTTTTCAAAGGGCTTATGTGGCATAGCGCCACAGCGGGGAATGACAGTCCAGCGCACATTGCAAAAAAACTTGAAATATGTATCGCACCCGTAGGGTTCGATTCCCACATCGACCCGCGTGCAG
>CAZPRA010000155.1:0-2828 GCA_964588975.1 uncultured Oscillospiraceae bacterium
AATGCGTGTGCTCTCTTGACCTTGCCGGTCTTGGTGAGATTGAATCTCTTTTTTGCACCGCTATGGGTCTTCAGTTTGGGCATAGTAGTTCTCCTTTGTAATTATTTTGCGGGCTTGGGAGTCAGGAATATGGTCATAAACCTGCCCTCCAGCTTGGGCTTCTTTTCCATGTTAGCAACCTCGGCGCAGCCTTCGCCAAATCGAATCAGCAGTTCTTCACCGATCTCGGTGTGAGCCATCTCACGGCCGCGGAAGCGCACAGATACCTTGACGCGGTTGCCTTCCTTCAGGAATTTCATCGCGTTGCGCATTTTGGTGTTCAGGTCGTTGGTGTCGATGCCGGGAGACATCCGAATCTCCTTGATCTCCACGACGCGCTGGTTTTTCTTGGCTTCCTTTTCCTTTTTGAGCTGGTCGAAGCGGAATTTGCCATAGTCCATGATCTTGCACACGGGCGGAACGGCGTTCGGAGAGATCTTGACGAGGTCAAGCTCCTGCGTCTCTGCCATTGCCAGAGCACTGGCGGAGGAAACGATGCCGATCATTGTGCCGTCAGCGGCGATCAGGCGGACTTCCTTATCCCGGATTTCTTCGTTGAGCTGATGATCTAATTTGCCGATGGTAAAGCACCTCCATTACACGACAAAAAATGCGGATGCCCGCAGCACCCGCACCGAAAAACCCGGCGCAAAAAACGCCGATTGCTTCGATATTCAACCTCTTTGCCAAGCTGGAGGTGAGGACGGGGCTGCCGACCTTCTTTGTTTGCCGCATTAGTATAGCATCTGAAATGAGAAATGTCAAGAATTATTTTTCGTATTTTTCAGACACGGAGCATTGCAAATCCGAAAAAATATGATACAATGTGAAAAAACAGAAAGGATCACCAGCGATGAAACGATTTTTTGCGCTCCTTCTGGCGCTTTGCATGATTTTAAGCCTCTGCGCTTGCAGCAAACCGGAGCCTGTCGGAGATGTCTCCACTTCTTCTCAGGACGATCCGGTGCAGTCCTCCTCCCAGCAGACGGCTCACTCCGAGCAGGACACGCAGGAGCCCATTGCTGACAGCTCCATGGAGCTGCCTGACATAACCTACATGGTTCGGAATATGTCCGTGCAGGTCTATCGCAACGAAAGCGGCGCAGTCTGGGCCATGGCTCTGATAGAGGTGGAAAACACCGGGGACGAATTCCTTTTTCTGGGCGATGCCACGCTGCCTCTGACAGACGAAAGCGGTCACGAAGTGGCCCGCATGGAGTCTGTGCCCGCCTATCCCCAGGTGATCGCTCCGGGAGAGGTCGGCTGCTATTGTGATGTCGTTGCGCTGGACGCAACGGAGGAGCCCGATCTGTTCCCCGGTTTTGCCGCCGATATTTCCACTGTCACTGACGCGCCTGTTCTCTTTTCCATAGGCTACAGTGTGCTTTCCAATTCCCTTTATGGCGGCCTCAGCCTGAGCGTCACGGTGGAAAATACCACGCAGCAGGACTGCGATCTGGTCTGCGTTGGGGCACTGCTCCGGGACAAAAATGGTCTGCTTCTCGGCTTTATTTCCGGCTATCTGGACGGGGCGCTGGAGGCCGGAGAAAGCCAGACAGTCAATCTGGACAGCTTTATGCTGCCCACTGAGCTGAAAGCCGAGCAGGTGGCAGAGATGGAGATTTACGCCTTCCCGCTGCTGGAGCAGCCTTGAACGCAAAAGGAGGCCGCACTGCGCCATGAAAGACAGACCCATTGCCGTCTTTGACTCCGGTTTGGGCGGCCTGAGCGTTTTGCGGGAGCTGCTGCACCAGCTACCGCACGAGCATTTTCTGTATTTTGGAGACTCCGCCAATGCGCCCTACGGCTGCCGCTCCACGCAGGAGATTCGCCGCCTGACGCTTGCGCACGGCGAGGCGCTTTTGCAGCGGGCAAAGGCGCTGGTCGTCGCCTGTAACACCGCCACCTCCGCCGCCATTGAGTCCCTCCGTCAGGCACATCCGGAGCGCATCGTGGTGGGCATTGAGCCGGCGCTGAAGCCCGCTGCAGATCGCTTTCCCGGCGGCAGAATTCTGGTCATGGCCACAGACGCCACGCTCCGGGAGGAAAAATTCGCCGCGCTGACGGAAAAATGCGGGCAAAATTGCCAGATTCTCACCTGTCCCTGTCCGGGACTGGTGGAATTTGTCGAGCGGGGCGAGTTGGAAGGAGAAGCGCTGCAAAGGCAGCTCGGCCGTCTTCTGTCCGGGAAGCTCTCACCGGCGCCGGACGCCGTGGTTCTCGGCTGCACGCACTATCCCTTCCTGAAAAAAGCCATCCGTCAGATCATTGGCGCAAAGCCACTCCTGCTGGACGGCGCCGACGGCACCGCCCGGGAGACAAAGCGGCGTCTGCGCGAAGCCGGACTCCTGCGAGAGACCGGAAGCGCCCGTCAGGTTTATCTGGAAAACAGCCTGAATTCGCCGGACGTTACCCGCCTGGCCGAACTGCTCCTGTCTGCCGACCTTGGAAATCCCTGACGCCACCACCTGCGGTTTTTGCAGTGGGCCGATGTAGGCATCGGCCCCTACCGAGCGCCGCCCTTGGCGGCGTTCGGCGGGCTGCCCTACGGCTTTCGGTCGCTGTAGGGCACGGTCATGACCGCGCCGTATGCCGCCAACGGCGGCATTTGTAGGGCGGGATCCCCTGATCCCGCCGCAAATCGTGCTCCTTTGGTGCAAGCGGCGGGGTGAGGGCACCCCGCCCTACGAGATGCGTTGGTTGAATTAGGGTACCAGCGACGGGACGTCCGGAGGCCGTCCCCTACGCGATGCGCTGACGAAAACATCCGCGGTAGGGCGGGGCTTGCT
>CAZPRA010000156.1:0-2823 GCA_964588975.1 uncultured Oscillospiraceae bacterium
TATTTTGCAATTTTGAAAGCAGCTTGTCAAAAAGACTTTTTTGACAAGCTGACGAGGTCAGGCCCAACGCCTGACCTCGTTCTTTATGAAATTTAACGCAGACTGCGGGCGCGGGCGAATTTGCTCTTTGGCTGCTCGCAAAGCCCATAGCGCTGGCAAAGCCGCCGGACAAGCGCAAGCATTTGCGCCGTTTCGCCGCCATAGTGCTCCAACTCCAGCTCGCAGAAGGAAATCTGTTCCGTTTTGCCGCGCAGAATGCCCCGGTCAGCGGCCAATTCAGCCTGACTGCCGTCGGAAAAGGTCAGCATCACGTGCCGCCGGAGAAATTCCGCGCCGCAGACCGGCTCAATATCCCCGGCACCGTAGAGAAACAGCAGCTCCTTCGGTGCGCCGCTTTCCAAAAGCGCTTCTATGGCGGCCTCGTCCGGCCGCGGCGCTTCGATCTGCCATTCGCCCCGGGTGTGCGACTCCTTTTGCGGCGTTTTGACGCAAACGACGCTCCGCGTGCCTTCCTGCCTGTGGCGCAGCGTCCAGTGCCGGAGGGAAAAACGCCGATCCGGGCTGTCATAATAAGTGGTCTTCATGGCCGTTTCCTGCCACGGCAAGGAGGCAAGCTCTGCAATCTCCGGGTCGCGGAGAATTTGCAAAAGCGCCGCCTCGTCCTTCACAAGCAGCTTATATTCCAGTTCCTTGCCCAAAGCGATCACCTCTGCGCATACCATACCACGCAGGTAAGCAAATGTCAAAGTTTTTTGACGCTCGGATATCATTTCCCTTTGCATTTCCCGACAGGCTTAGGCGCGCAAGGGTGGTAAAATCCGGAAAAACCGCGCAGAGCAGGAGGATGGGCATGAAGGGCAAAGAGGGTACACTGAGCAGAAAATGGCGTCTTCGGCGGGGCAGTCCCGGCACCGGGAAGCTCTGGAAGGTGCTGGGGCGGAGCATGGCACTGTTTGGCGGGAGTTTTCTTCTGTGCGCCATGCAATTTCGCGGGCAGAGCCTTCCGGCAGCCGCCTGTCTCAGCGCCGCTGTGCCCCTGGGACTTGGCTCCGTGGCTGGCGCCTGCGGTGCGCTGGCGGGCTATCTGGTCTTTTCCGGAGGGACAGGCTGCTTGGAGCTTTTGGCGCTGAGCGTGCTGGAGCTTGCGGCAGTCACGGTCTTTCAGGGCACACATCTCAGCTCGCGACGCTGGTTCATGCCCGCCCTGAGCGCCGCCCTGTGCGCCGTGCTCAAAAGCATTGAGCTGTGCGCCGGAGAGGTGGCCTTTGCTTTGTGGCTGCTCCACTGGCTTCTGGGCGGCGCTTTCAGTGCATTGTTTTCCGCCGCCGCAAACGCAGACGGCCGCGCCCGTCTGGGCGTTCTGGGCGCAGCAGTTTTCAGTTTGGGCTGCCTGCCCGTAAATTTCCCACTGGGACTTTTCTGCGCGGTGGGGCTATGCGTGGCGCTGGGCTCCTGGCAGGTGCCCGCCGTGCTGGGAATTGCCCTTGAACTGAGCACCGGCGGCGGAGTTTCGGCGGCACTGATGCTCCCGGCCGTTCTTTTTTTCCGGACGCAGAGCGAAAAACCGGGACGCTATGCGTGCCTTTATGCCCTTTCGTGCCTCTGCGTGCTGCTGCTTTTAGGCTTTCAGTCTGTGCAGACGGCTCTGGCGGTGCTTGCCGGAGCCTTTGCCGGTGAACTGCTGCACACTGGAAGGCCGTTTCCGGTGCAGACAGAGCTGCCGCAAGCGGCGGAAGGAACGCGTCTTCGCAAGGCCGCAGAGCTGATGGAGCTTTTGCGCCGACAGCTTCCGGGAAAGCAGGAGTTGGAGCGCGCAGGCGAGGCCGAGCGGGTCTTTGACGGCGCGGCGGAACGGATCTGCCGCTGCTGCGAGCGCTTTCACCGCTGCTGGCAAAACCGTGGCGCTGAGACCTATGAAGCCCTGAGCCGGGCGTCCGGCACCATGATTCTGAGCGGAATGCTGCACGCGGACGACCTCGACCCGGCGTTCCGGGATCGCTGCTGCCATCTGGAGGGCTTTCTCACCGCCGTCAATCAGGAATTGGAGGGAATGCTGTTCCGCCGCCGCTACCGCTATCAGCTTGAGGAAAGCCGTCAGGTGGTGGCCGGGCAAATGGAGTGCATGGCGGAATATTTGCGTCAGGCCGAGAGGCCACAGCGCGGAAAACAGCGGGCGGTCTATTTGCCGCGCGTCGGGATCAGCGCCGTGGGCAAAGGCGGCGCAAGCAGCGGCGACCGTGGCGCCTGTTTTCCCGGCGCAGATACGGATTATTATGTACTTCTGTGCGACGGTATGGGCACGGGCGGCAGAGCACGGCAGCTCTGCGGCCAGACGCTGCGCCTGATGGAGCGGCTTCTGCGCGGCGGACTGCCGCCGGAGTCTGCTCTGCGGCTGCTCAACGGCATTGAGCTTTTGCGGCAGGAGGAACGCTATACCACGGTGGATCTTTTGCACATTAATCTGCGAAGCGGAGAGGCGGAGCTGTTCAAATGGGGCTCGGCGCCATCCTATTGGCGCGCTCAGGGCGAAGTGCGCAAAATCGGGACAGCGGCACCGCCGCCGGGCGTCGGCACGGGGATGTCGCCGGAGCGCTATGAGCTGTCCTTGAAGGAGGGGGAGCTTCTGGTGCTCACCAGCGACGGCGCCGCCGGAGAGGAGACGCAAAGCACTGTTTCTATGTATAGCGGAAATTCGCCGCAGGAGCTTGCGGCACTGCTGATTTCCGGCAGCAGCGACGCAGACGACCGCAGCGCCGTGGTGATTTGCCTGCAAAGCCGGATATCATAACACCCCCACAACACGCGCCATCCCGTAGGGCGGGG
>CAZPRA010000157.1:0-2757 GCA_964588975.1 uncultured Oscillospiraceae bacterium
TCTGGATATTCAGGATCAGCTTCAGCCGCTTTATACCTCCGGCACCGTCTTCCACGCATTTTTGGGCGAAAAGCTGCCGGACTGGAAGGCCGCCGCAAATCTGGTTCGCAAAATCGCGGACAACTATAAGCTGCCTTACTACACCCTCTCTCCCACCTATTCCGTCTGCCGTGAGCACGGCTATCTTGCCGGCGAGCAGTTCACCTGCCCCATCTGCGGCAAGAACGCCGAGGTCTACAGCCGCATCACCGGCTACTACCGTCCCGTGCAGAACTGGAACGATGGCAAGGCTCAGGAGTTTAAGAATCGCAAGGTCTATGACATTGCCGGTTCCGTTGCCTCCCGCTTCGGCGGCGAGTCTTCCGAAAATCCCACTGTCTGCGAAGACGCTGCTCCCGCAGTGACCGGAGGAAAGCTGGTGCTTTTCACCACCTCCACCTGCCCCAAGTGCGTCATGGCCAAAAAATTCCTCTCGGAAGCCGGTCTGAGCTATGAGACCGTCGTGGTGGATCAGACCCCCGAGGAAGCCAAAAAGTATGGCATCCGTCAGGCTCCCACCCTTCTGGTCTTTGAAGAAAACGGAGAGATCACCCGGGTGGAAAATCCCTCCAACATCCGCGCCTTTGCCGAGGCGATGTGCAAATGATTTACGATATCATTGTCATCGGAGCCGGACCCGCCGGGCTGACCGCCGCCATCTATGCCCGGCGCAGCGGCAAAACTGTCCTTGTGCTGGAAAAAGAGACCTTTGGCGGCCAGATTACCTTCTCTCCCAAGCTGGAAAACTATCCCGGCTTTGCGGAGATCAGCGGCAACGAGCTTGCTCAGCGGATGCTGGAGCAGGCCATGGCGCTGGGTGCAGAAATTGATCTGGACTGCGTCACGGACGTGCTGGACGGAGAGGTAAAAACCGTGGTGGGAGAAAACGCCAGCTATGAAGCCAGAAGCGTGATCATCGCCGCCGGTGCTCACCACCGCCGTCTCAATCTCCCCCGTGAGGAGGACTTCATCGGCCGCGGCATTTCCTTCTGTGCGGTCTGCGACGGTGCGTTTTACCAAAATCAGCACGTAGCCGTCATAGGCGGCGGCAACACCGCCTTGCAGGAGATTGCCCTTCTTGCTGAAACCTGCAAGCGCGTCACCGTGGTGCAGAATCTAGCCTTCCTCACTGGTGAGGCCAACATGATCCAGCGCCTTATGGGAAAGGACAACATTGACTATCTGTTCTCCACTGTGGTTACTGCCTATGAAGGAGACGACACCCTTTGTGCCCTTCGTCTGCAAAACACGGAGACGGGAGAGGAAAGCCGACTGGAAGTGGACGGAGCCTTCCTTGCCATTGGCACCGTCCCGGAAAACGGCCCCTTTGCAAAAGTTGCAAGCATCAATGAGCAGGGTTATATCCGCTCAGACGAGACCGCTGCCACCGGCTGTGCAGGAATTTTCGTTGCCGGTGACTGCCGCACGAAGGCTTACCGTCAGGTGGCAACCGCCATCTCCGATGGTGCCGCTGCCGCCCTCAATGCCTGCCGCTACCTTGAGCAATTCTAAAAAGGTTCTTATCATAAATGGCTCTCTGCGTTTGACAGCAGAGAGCCATTTGTTATTGCGCGGAAAAGCGGCGGGCGTAGCCGCATTTGCGGCAGAGCTCCTCCGGGGCAATACGGCGGGAAAAGCCCTCGTAAATTTTCCTTGCGCGCGGGCTTTCCAATATTTCCTCCAGATCCGTTTGGAACAGATTACCGAGGCTGAGATCGCCCTCGTGATCGAGGCAGCAGGGCACCACCGTGCCGTCACAAAGCACGCCGAGCTGATCCCGCAGGCCGTAGCAGAACACCCGCTCTGACTGCTCCGTCCGGCTCAGATCCGGCCAGTCAAATTTCGCAGCAAGCTCCAGATAGACGCGCTCGCCAATGCGCTGGCCGTGACGTTCGTGCGTCCACGGCTTTGGGAAAGTTCGCTCCATTGCCGCAAGGATTTCGCTGTTTTTCGTTTCGGCACCGCCCTGATTCCAAAGCCGGTAGGAAATCAGAAAACGGCCACGGGCGGAAATGCCAAAGTCGAAAGCGCCTTGCAGATATTCCTCAAAGGGCACATTCAAATCATTGGCTTCAAAGGCGTGCAGGGAGATATTGACCTTGTGCAGTGCCGGGCTGGACAGAAGCATTTCCTGTTTTTGCGGCAAAAGAGTGCCGTTTGTGGTCAAAATCACGCGAAAGCCCATATCTCCAGCCAACGCCAGAAATTCACCCAAAAGCGGATGGCAAAGAGGCTCGCCCATGAGATGAAAATAGAGAAAATCGGTGTAGGGTCGCAGCTTGGGCAGGAGGCTTTTGAATTCCTCCAGACTCATGCTGCGCTTTTGGCGTTTAGTTCCGGGGCAGAATGTGCAGTTTAAATTGCAACAATTGGTGATTTCCAGATAAATTTTCCGAAAGCGCATTGCGTTTTCCTCTCTTTTAAAAAAGCGGCGGCTGAGCAACCAGCCACCGCTTTTGAAATATTACTGCTCGGACTCTGCGATTTCCTTCAGGGCATCCTTGCGGCTGAAGTTGGCGCGACCCTTTTCGTCAAAGCCCATGAACTTGACCCAAGTCATGTCACCGATGTTGAGAACATCCTCAACCTTTTCCACCCGGCGGTTTTCCAGCTTGGAGATGTGCACCATGCCGTCATGACCCGGAGCGATCTCCACGAAAGCGCCGATGGGCAGGATGCGCACGACCTTGCCGTAGTACAGCTTGCCCACCTCGGGCA
>CAZPRA010000158.1:0-2676 GCA_964588975.1 uncultured Oscillospiraceae bacterium
AGCATCCGGCCTGTGCAGAGCGCACAGGCCGGATGTTTAATGGGGATTTGTTGGGGGAGATGGCGTTAGCGGAGGGAGGCGATGGCTTCGGGAAGGCGCGTCAGGAAACAATCGACCTCCTGCTGGGTGCTCTCGGAAGAAAGCGAGACGCGGATGGAGCCGTCGATCAGCTCAGGGTCAACGCCCATCGCCTCAAGGACGTGACTGCGGTGGCCTTTGCTGCACGCCGAACCTGCCGAAACGCAGATGTCCCGATCCTGGAGGGCATTGATAAGCCCCTGCGAGCGCAGACCGCGGACGGCCAGATTAACGATGTGTGGCGCCTCCTGAGCGCCCAGAAGCGTGACCTCCGGCAGACGGGAAAGCCCTTCCTGCAAGCGTTGCTTCAGGGCGCTTTGCCGCGAAACAGACTCCGCTCGGCTACCAAGCTGGGCAGAACAGGCGGCGGCAAAACCTGCGATCATGGGCAGATTTTCCGTTCCGCTGCGCATACCGTTTTCCTGACCGCCGCCATAGATCAGGGGAGGCAGAGAGCCCTTGACATAAAGGACGCCCACTCCTTTCGGGCCGTGAATTTTGTGGCCAGAGACGGAAATGAGATCCGCACCCAGCGTTCTGGCGCGGAAGGGAAGCTTGAAAAAGCCCTGCACCGCGTCGGTGTGGAACAGCGCATTTGGACAGCGGGTGTGCACCAGCTTCGTCATTTTTTCAATGGGCATGACCGCACCGGATTCGTTGTTGACCATCATCACGCTGACAAAAATGGTATCCGGTCGGAGAGCTTCGCTGAGCGTGGCCAGAGAAATGCGGCCTTCGCCATCGGGTTGCAAATAAGTGACTTCAAAACCGCGTTCTTCCAGCTTTTTCATGGGATTGAGCACGGCGTGGTGCTCGACTGCGGTGGTAATGATGTGCTTTCCGCGCTTTTTCAGGCGTTCGGCAGCGGAAAAAATCGCCCAGTTGTCGCTTTCCGTGCCGCCGGAGGTAAAGAAAACCCGCTCTGTTTCCGCGCCCAGAGCCTCTGCCACGCTCTGGCGGCTCTGACGCAGAAGCCGTGCCGCCTCAATGCCAAAGTGATATTGAGCGCTGGGATTGCTCCATAGCTCCTGCAAAACGCGGTTGATGGCGGCAACGGCTTCCTCGCAGGGACGGGTCGTTGCGGCATTGTCCAGATAGATCATAAAGCAGCTCCTTCCCGCGCCATTTGGCTGTAGCCAAGCGGCTGAAAGCCAAAGCTTTCATATAAGCGTCGTGCGCCGTCGTTGTCCGGCTCGATCTCCAGCCGCAGGCGGCTGACGCCCTCCCGGTCTGCCTCCTGAATGAGAAATTGGAAAAATTCGTGTCCCAGACCGGCGCCGCGACAGGCAGGACGGACATAAAGCTCCTCCAGCCACCATTCCAGCCCACCGGCCTCGTGGGAATATTTGTCGGAAAGAAGGGCATAGCCCACCACGTTTCCGGCAGCTTCGAAGACATAAGCGCGCTGGCGGCTTCCCGGGGAGAACAGTTCGTCCAAGGCGTTCTCGTGATAAAGCGCAGGAATGGGCGCGTGGACTGCTGTTGAGGCATAGAATTCCTCGAACAGCTCACGCAGAACGGCGCGGTGGGCGGGTGTTGCGTTTGTGATCATAGTTTCCTCCAAAGAGCCGGCGGGAGATGCCTGGCATCTCCCGCCGGAGTTTGTCAAAGAACCCTGCCTGTACGACGGGCGCAAAATGGACGGTGCCTGCGCCGGAACGTCGAGGACGCCGCCCCCCTACTCGGGGCGTTATTCGATGATGCCAACAGCGGGTCGATGAGGGCATCGACCCCTACAAGAACCTATCGGCAGCGGTGTGGACAGGGCAAATGTTCCACGGGGCGAATGATTTCTTCTCCGCAGACGGCGGGGCCTGAAAGCGTCCACAGCGGGTCGATGAGGGCATCGACCCCTACAAGTGCATTGCGTTTATTGCTGGTTTTTCACAGCAATGACATTTATGATGGTGCTTATTTCTTCTTCAGAGCTTCGCGGATTTTGTCGCACAGGACGGTGGCGGTGAGGCCGTAGTGCTCCAGAACGGCGGCAGCGGTGCCGCTGCGGCCAAATTCGTCGTTCACGCCGTGGCGAACCAGCGGAGTCGGGCAGTTTTCGCTCAGGCACTCGGCCACGGCGCCGCCCAGACCGCCGATGATGTTGTGCTCCTCGCTCGTGACAATGCAGCCGGTCTCACGGGCGGCCTTGCAGACGAGCTCGGTGTCGAGCGGCTTGATGGTGTGCATGTCAATGACGCGGACGGAAACGCCTTCGCCTGCCATCATTTCCCGAGCCTTGAGAGCCTCCTGCACCATCATGCCGGTGGCAATCACGGTGACGTCGGTGCCGTCGGCAAGAACGGCGCCCTTGTCCAGCTCGAATTTGTAGCCTTCCACTTCGTCCGTGACGGTCTCCACGGCAGCGCGGCCAAGGCGGAGATAGGCAGGGCCGTCATAGTTGAGAAGTGCTTCCACAGCCAGCTTCATTTCGTGGCCGTCGCAGGGACAGAGCACCTTCATGCCGGGGATGGTACGCATGAGCGCGAGGTCTTCGATGGACTGGTGCGTTGCGCCGTCTTCGCCCACGGACAGACCGCCGTGAGAGCCGACGACCTTGACGTTCAGGTGGGGATAGGCGATGGAGTTGCGAACCTGTTCCCA
>CAZPRA010000159.1:0-2670 GCA_964588975.1 uncultured Oscillospiraceae bacterium
AGTCGACTGAGGGATTGAAAAACTTCTGTCGCCCGTTAAACCTGCATATAAAGCGAAGCTGATTCAGGCAACCCCTCCGTCACGGCTACGCCGTGCCACCTCCCCTTACACAGGGGAGGCTTTTTTGTGTTCTCCTTAGGCTCCCTTGTGTAAAGGGAAGCTGGCTCCGCATCTTTAGGCGGAGTCTGCCGAGGCCCTTTACCAATTGGCCTCGGCTGTCGACAGAGTCGACTGAGGGATTGAAAAACTTCTGTCGCCCGTTAAACCTGCATATAAAGCGAAGCTGATTCAGGCAACCCCTCCGTCACGGCTACGCCGTGCCACCTCCCCTTACACAGGGGAGGCTTTTTTGTGTTCTCCTTAGGCTCCCTTGTGTAAAGGGAGCTGGCAAAATCGAAGATTTTGACTGAGGGATTGCTCGCTCATCGGCTGCTTCGCAGTCGGCGGCATGAGGGCATACCGCCCTACAGCGTACCATTGAACCTCGTCCTACCGTCGACGTGGCCGGCAGCTCGGCTCCCCCTCTTTGAGGGAGGCTTTCGCTCAGCGCAACGTCGGAGAGTGAGTCTCTTTTGGCAAGCTGTCTCCCAGAATTTGGCGGATTTTTTCCGCCAAGGGGCAGGACATCCGGTGGGGACACTGGGCATAAGCGCAGTCCGCCTCGCCGTCCTCCAAAAGAACCGTTCTGGCGCCGTCCAGCGCCACGCAGTAGCCACTCAGCCATTGCTCTGTCACAGCTTCAGCTCCGTTTCCCGCACCCCGGAGTCGTCTACCTTATAAATCCGGTCGCAGCCCGTCAGGGTGGTCAGGCGGTGCGCAACGATGATCATCGTCTTCTGGCTGCCCAGAGAATTGATGGAGGCCATCACCGCCTTTTCCGTCTCGTTGTCCAGTGAGGAGGTCGCTTCGTCAAAGAACAGGATTTCCGGGTCATAGTACAATGCACGGGCAATGCCGATCCGCTGCCGCTGGCCGCCGGAAATGCGGATGCCGCGTTCACCGATGACCGTATCCAGTCCGTCGTCCAGACTCCGGACGAAGTCCGCAAGCTGGGCGTTTTCCAGTGCTCTCCAGACCGCATCCTCGTCAATTTTCGACTCGTCAATGCCAAGGGCGATGTTGTTGCGGATGGTGTCGTCGATCATATAGATGTTCTGCGGGATATAGCCGATGTGCTCCTGCCAGCGGGCGTAGTCCTGATGGATGTCCATCTCGCCGTAGGAAATCGTGCCTGCGTCCGGCTTCAAAAGCCCCAAAATCAGGTCGACCAGCGTGGTCTTGCCCGCACCGGTCGCGCCCACAATGCCCACGGACTCTCCATGGCGCACCGTCAGGCTGACGTGCTCAAGCACCGGTCGGCTCTTGTTGGGGTAGGTGAAGGTGATGTCCCGGACGAACACGTCGCGTTCCTGACCGATTTCGACCGGGCGTGCATTGCGAAGCTTCTGCTGGATTTCTTCCTGACGCGCGGCTTCCTCCTGATCGGCTTCCGTCAGGTCGTTGTAAAGCGCCTCCAGAGAGGGCATATTATAGGTAATGCCGCTGATGCAGCCGTTGATGGCATTGGCCTTGGGCATGAGGCGAATGGCGGCCACGGCGAAGGCAGACAGGCTGGGGATCACCTGCCTCAGGTCGGAACCGGAGAGGATCTCGAAGGCAAGCACGCCCAGAACGGCGCAAATGCAAAGCGTCTCCATCAGGCGCCCGGGAATGGCACTGACGAAGGAATATTTGCGCTGCAACTCCACGGACTCCAGGCCGGTCTGGCGGTAGACCTTGGCAAAAAAGGACTCGCGACCCATGACCTTGACCTCTTTGATGCTGCCCATGGCCTGCTGAATGGCCTTGTACATTCTGGACGTCAGCTTACGGGATTCCTGGCCGACGGCGCGAATTTTCCCGCGCATCAGCAGGAAATAGACCGCAGAGCAAATCCCCAACGCAGTCAAAATTGCCGTGGTCATCAGGAAATCCACCGCGAACAGATAAGCCGCCAGCGCGACCACAATGAGAACGTCCGCAATCAGGGAAAAAATGGCGGAAATCACGCTGAAGGCGCCGTTGACGTCGCCCGTGATGTTGCGCATGATTTCGGAAGTGTTGCGCTGAAGATGGAAGGTGTAGGGCTTGTGCATATAGCACGTGAGCATCCGGGTGCCCATTTTCACCTTGTTGGTGTTGATGAAACGAATGCGCAGATTGAGCAAAAACAGAATAAAGAGATTTTTAACCACATAAATGCCCATCATGACAAATACGAGGAACAGCAGCACACTCTCCATCTGGTTGGAACCGACCAACCGGGCAATGAGCTGATACCACCAGCTCTCCGCCATGCTGTCGGAGCTGATGAGCAGGTTGACGAAGGGCAAGATCAGAGAAATTCCGAAAAAGTCCAAACAGGTCTCCAAGAGTTGCAGGAAAAACAGCCCCGCAAACTGCCAGCGCTGTTTCGCCGGGAAAATATAACCCAATTGCTTCATCAGATTCATGCCTTCGCGCTCCTTATTGTTTACAGAATTCTTTCTGACGTTTTCTGCCTTAACGATAAGAATAGCATATTTTCCCAAAAAAGTAAAGCCTTTTCCGAAATACGCACCCTTTCCCGCGCAAAAATTGTTCCGTTTGTCGGAAACGGTCTTCCCGACATTCCGCCGCACGCCGCCACCG
>CAZPRA010000160.1:0-2668 GCA_964588975.1 uncultured Oscillospiraceae bacterium
AGTGGCAGCGGTCGAAATTTGAAGCCGCCGCAAGCGCGGCGCACAAATTTCGCTTGCCGCAACAGGACAATGCCTACATCGACCCGCTGCTGGCACTCCAAGCAGCGAAAGGCAGGCTGGGCTGCCCTCAGCCCGCCGCACGCCATTGTCAGCATAGTATGGGGCGTTTTATCCTGTAGAAGCACCCGCCCGGGTGCACCTGTTTGGTCAAAAAGTCTTTTCTCAAGCTGCGGACTGCAACTTCGCTTGCAGTTCGCGTTTTTTTGCGCCCAAAATTGAAATCACCGCGCCAAAAATGACAACAAGCGCCATTTTGGGGCGTATTTTTTTGCTTTTCACCGCTGCCGGAACGCTCCGGCACAATCATCGGCGGACGAGTGCGCTTTTACGGGCGCTCCTCCGGATAGATGCTGTAGTACAGGCGGGTGACGCCGTCGAGGAACCGGCGGGCATTTTGCTGACCCGTTGGAGCCCGGTCAATTTCGAGCAGCTCATGCAAATCGAGCTGCAAAATCTCCGCAATGCGCTTAAGCTGGAACAGGCTCGGCTCCTGCAAATTCCGCTCAATTTTGGAATAGTTGGACTGGTTCATGGGAATGTTCAGCGCCATCTCCTGCTGGGTATAGCCCTGATACTCCCGGGCATTGCGAATTTTTGTTCCGATATCCATCGGCCTCACCTCGGCGGATATTATAGTATATTTAACTTATTTTCCTTGACATCTAGTTAAATATGCTATATACTAGCACTGGCTTAGTTAAATTTTAACTAAGCCGCAAGAAAGACAGACATATGGGAGGAAAAATCATGAGTCAATCAGAAACGCAACCCCAGGGCACAAACGCACCGACCAACGCCAACAATGTGCAGGTCGTGGTCAACAACGGCACCGATAAGAAGACGAAAAACAAATGGGCAGCGCTGACCCTCTGCTTCTTCTTCGGGCTGATCGGCGGACACAAATTCTATGAGGAAAAGGTTGGAATGGGAATTCTTTACCTGTTCACCGGCGGTCTGTTTGGAATCGGCGCCATTGTGGACTTCATCGCGCTGCTGTTCAAGCCTGTCCATTATCAGGTCTGAATGGCCAGCGTCGGTCTGGTACTCTCCGGTGGCATGGCTAAGGGCGCCTATCAACTAGGCGCCCTGCGTGCTGTTTCCGAGTATTTTTCGCCGGAGGAATTTACCCGCGTAAGTTGTTCCTCCGTTGGGACGCTCAATGGCTATGCCTTTGCCATGCGGCGTCTGGAGCAAGCGCAGGAAATGTGGCTTTCCCTGTGCGACACGACATTGCGTCAGAGCATTGGGCGCGTTTTGCGCAGCTCCTTTCTTCAGCGCAGCATCCGGGATCTGTGTTGCGAGGAAGACCGCCTCTCGGTCTGCGTTTCGACCACACTTCTGGACATTGGAAAACGCCAACTCTCCTATTTTGATCTTCGTCAGGCGCAGCCGGGTACATTGCCGCTTTACCTGAAGGCAAGCGTTGCCATGCCTGTTTATAACCGTCCGGTTATTCTTGGCGAAAACGCCTATTTCGACGGCGCGATGGTGGACAATATTCCCGTTTATCCCCTGCTGGCCGATCCGCCGGATTACATCATCTGTATCTATTTTGACCATTCCAGTTATCTGTTTGAAAACGAGCTTTTTGACCGGCGCGTCATTAAGTTGACCTTTCCGGCAGAAAATCGCCTGAAAGATTCCGTGGTGTTTCAGAAAAGCACCATTGAGAGAATGATCCGTCAGGGTTATGAGGACACGCTTCTGGTGCTGCACGGACTGCTTTGCGGCGGAAAGGATGACCTGCCACGAATTTACCGGGGCATTGAGGCGCTCAACCGGCGTATGCCCGCACCGAGCGTGCGTCTGACAGGCGACGTGTTGGTCACGAACCTGAACCGTGTTGCCGCGAAGCTCACCCACCGAAAGCTGATCTGATGCTGATTTCAGATTCAATATTTCAAAATGACAGCGAAAAGCCTTCGCGAGAGGCAGCGGAATTGTATAGATGGTTGATTTCTTTGCGCCTTTCTGATATGCTTAATCATGAAAAAATCAACTTTGAAGGTCTTGTTATCCTGTGACGCAATATCGGAGTGCAGCACTTGGTAACGGAGTTTCGAATCATCAGATCAACAAGCTATCAGAACTGCTTTGCATTTTATAATCGGTAAATAACGGGAGGAAGCGTCATGAATATATCAGTCAGATACGCGAAAAGAGAGGACTTGGCACGTGTCAACGAGCTGAGGAAAATGGTCAATGACCTTCACGCAGAAAACAGACCGGATATTTTTCGCCCCGGCTTCTGTGAAGAAATCCGGGAGCGTGTGTATCAGGTGTTTGAAGCGCAGGAGTCCGACGTCATCGTAGCGTGCATTGATGGCGTGGTCTGCGGATTTGCCATGGTAGAGTACATCAACAAGCCGCAGTCAGCCTATCAGCTTGCAAGATGCTTTTATCAAGTCCACGAGTTTGGCGTGGACAACGCCTTCCGACGCTGCGGCGTGGCAACCACATTGATTGATTTCTGTCGCAGTGAAGCAAAGCGGATGCATTTTGAACGCATGGAACTGGATGCATGGGCATTTAACGAAGGCGCAATCCGATTTTATGAGTCGGTCGGATTTCAAACCTATCGCAGGCATATGGAATCCAAAATAGAATA
>CAZPRA010000161.1:0-2507 GCA_964588975.1 uncultured Oscillospiraceae bacterium
CCACCCGGGACGCCATTGACAGCTCTTTTGAAAACGAATTTGGCAAATACCGCTTCATTGACACGGCGGGCATGCGCCGGAAATCCAAGGTGGATGACGCCATTGAGAAATATTCCAATCTGCGCACCATTGCCGCCATCGACCGGGCAGACGTGTGCCTCATCCTCATTGACGCCAACGAGGGCGTGACGGAGCAGGACACCAAAATCGCCGGTCTTGCCCACGAAGCGGGAAAGGCCAGCATTATCGTGGTGAACAAATGGGACATGGTGGAAAAGGAAACCAACACCATGAACGAGATGACCACCAAAATCCGGCAGGATCTGGGCTATATGACCTATGCGCCGGTGCTGTTCATCTCGGCGCTTACCGGCCAGAGGGTGAACAAGCTCTTTGAGCTGATCAATTTCGTGGCCAACCAGAGCGCCTTACGCGTCACGACGGGTATGCTCAACAACATTCTGGAGGATGCCACCGCCCGGGTGCAGCCGCCAACGGACAAGGGTCGCCGTCTCAAGATTTATTATATGACGCAGGTTGGGGTCAAGCCGCCGCATTTTGTCATTTTCTGCAACGATGCCCGCCTGTTCCATTTCTCCTATCAGCGTTATCTGGAAAACCAGATCCGCAGCGCCTTCGGTCTGGAGGGAACGCCGGTGCGCATCACCATCCGGCAGAAGGGCGATAAGGAGGAGTGAGTATGGCTTTCAGACTCCTTGCCTGTATCCTTCTGGGCTATCTTGCCGGAAGCCTCAACGGTGCGCTGGTCATCTCCCGCCTTGCCATGCACGATGACGTGCGGGAAAAAGGCAGCGGCAATGCCGGCCTGACCAATTTCTTGCGCAGCTACGGCGGCTGGGTCACGCTTCTGGTGGTGGTCATCGACTTGGGAAAAATGATCCTCGCCTGTCTTTTTGCCCGGCTGATTTTGCCGGAGCACCCGGAGTTTGCCAAGATGACCGCCGGTTTCTTCGTCCAGCTTGGGCATATTTTCCCCCTGTATTTCCGCTTTCGGGGCGGCAAGGGGATTTTGTGCAGCGCAGCTCTGGCCCTGATGATGGACTGGCGCATTTTCGCCATCATCATGGCAATTTTCCTGATTTTGTTCTTCGCCACCCGCTATGTTTCTCTGGGTTCCATTCTCGCGGCGGTGGCCTATGCCGTCTGCTTCGTCCTGTTTTTCCCCCACCATCCCTGGGTCTGGGGAATGGCGGTTGCTATGTCCGCCATGGCAATTTTCATGCACCGGGGCAACATCCGGCGCCTTCTGAAGGGTGAGGAACGAAAAACTCACCTGCACAAATCCAAAAATGAATGAGGGATCTGCATTGAATATTCTGATTGCCGGCAGCGGCGGCTGGGGTACGGCTTTGTCCATGACCCTGCTGCAAAACGGCCATGATGTCACACTTTGGTCTTATTGTGCGGAGGAAAGCCAGCAGCTTGCCGCCACACATGAAAATCCTTTCCTTCCCGGGGTCACGCTGCCGCAGGCATTGCGTTTTACCCACCGGGCAGAGGAAGCGACAGGCAAGGATATGGTGGTTTTTGCCACGCCATCCTTCGCCGTTCGCGCAACGGCCCGAACCTTCGCTCCTTTTCTGGACGAAGGCACCGTGCTGGTCTCCGTGACCAAGGGCATTGAGCTGGAAAGCGGCTGCCGCATGAGCCAGCTCGTTGCCCAGGAGACCGGGCGGCAGGTGGTGGCGCTCTCCGGCCCGTCCCACGCGGAGGAAGTCAGCCGGGGAATTCCCACGGGCGTGGTGGCCGCCTGCGAAAACCGCGCTCTTGCCGAGCAGGTGCAGGCCGCCTTTATGGGGGAGCGTCTGCGGGTGTATACCTGCCCGGATGCCATTGGCGTGGAGCTGGGCGCCGCACACAAAAACGTGATCGCCCTGTGCGCCGGTGTGTGCGACGGCATGGGCTATGGGGACAACACCAAAGCCCTGCTCATGACCCGGGGACTTGCGGAAGTTGCCCGCCTGGGCATGGCGCTGGGCGCCAGCCGGGAGACCTTTGCCGGACTGGCCGGTGTGGGGGATTTGATCGTCACCTGCACCTCCATGCACTCCCGTAACCGCCGCGCCGGTATTCTCATCGGTCAGGGTGTCCCCGTGGACGAGGCCATGAAGCAGGTCGGCGCCGTGGTGGAGGGCTATTATGCCACCGCCGCCGCATGGCAGCTTGCCAAAAAGCACGGTGTGGACATGCCCATCACCCAGGCGGCTTATGCCGTTCTTTATGAAGGTCACGACCCCAGAGAGGCCATCAACGGCCTGATGGGGCGCCAGAGAACCAGTGAGGCCGAGGACGCGGCCTGGGCGAGGTAGTGAGATGAACAAGAGAGAACTGTGGCGCAGCCTGAAATTTATCCTGTTCTCCGCCTCTGCGGGAATCATTCAGGCCCTTACCCTTGTGCTGTGCAATGAGGTTTTCCACCTGAACAACACCCTGAGCTATCTCATTGGTCTGGTGCTGTCCGTTGTGTGGAATTTCACCCTGAACCG
>CAZPRA010000162.1:0-2485 GCA_964588975.1 uncultured Oscillospiraceae bacterium
TTCACACTTTTCTTCCCTCCGAAACGTCAAGTTTTACGTTTTTTGACAGTCTGGCCCTACCAGTCCACCGGACGGTTATGCACTACCGTGTCGTCCGCGAAGCAGCTTGTAGGGCGGGATCCCCTGATCCCGCCGCTCAGTTTTGTACAGCACCTTTGGAATGTGCAACAATCTCAGATTTTTGCGGCTTCCGCGATGATTTTGGCGCAGGCGGCTTCGCCCAGTGCGCCGCTGTTCAGGCACAAATCGTAGTTCTGCGCCTGACCCCAGCTCCGGCCGGTATAGTTTTTATAGTAGACCCGGCGCTTTTGATCCTTGTCGGCCAGACGCTTTTCCACGGAACCGCTCCAGCCTGTATAGCGCTCGGCAATGTGCTTTGCACGGCTCTCCATATCCGCGTGGATGAACACGTGCAGACAGTCCTTGCGCTCCCGGAGGATATAGTCTGCGCAGCGACCCACGATCACGCAGCCGCCCTCTGCGGCAAGCTCCTCGATGATGCGGGTCTGCTCAATGTAAAGCTTATCGAACATGGAAAGGCCATTGGTGGTGTACTGGTTGGCGGTGGCGATGGCAAAGAGCAGACTGCTTCTGGCGCTGGCGTATTCGCCGCTTTCCTCGATGAATTCCGGCGAAAATCCGCTACGCTGTGCAACCTCGTTGACCAGCTCGCGGTCATAGAAGCGGTAGCCCAGCTCCTGCGCAACCTGCTTGCCGATGCTGCGGCCTCCGCTGCCGAATTCCCGGCTGATGGTAATCACGCTTTTCATGACAGGTTCCTCCTTATGTTTTGTTTTCTTCGTCTTTCATTTTACCACAGTTTTTTTCGGCGGACAAGGTTTTTTCGAAAAAAATACCCTCCGGGGTTCCGGAGGGCAAATGCGGTTCACGCGGCTCATATTGGTTAAGCTGTGCACAAAGAATAACACACGCTGGCGGCGAAAACAAGCGAATTGTGTCGGTCAAAGTAGGCCGCTGAGGAAATTCACGCCGATGGCGGCGGTGACGCTCAGGCCATAGAGCACGGCAATGATGGCCAGATTTTCCCGGAGGTTTTTGTTGGTGCGCAGCAGCACCAGCAGACCGATTCCGGCATTGGACAAAAGCCCGGCGAACATTCCGCCCAGCGAAATCACACCACTGAGCCACGACTCCGTGAGGATGACGGACACGGAGCAGTTGGGGATCAGGCCGAACAGCCCCAAAATCAGCTCACCGACCACGGGCATGGACAGAACTGTCCCGGAGAGCTTCTCCACGCCGACGAAGGTAAAGAGCAGATCCAGCGCAAAATTCACCGCCACCAGCATGAGCGCGATTTTCAGCGTGTGCTTCAGCGCGGAGAGGAAAACATTGCCTTCCTCGCCGTCGCAGGAGCAGTGCTCCCGCTCGCAAAAGCTGTGGATATCCTTTTGCGAACGCAGCCAGCGGCCTAAAATCAAGTCCGCCAGATAGCCAAGAACAATGCCGAGCGCGGCTTTGACAAGCAAAATCAGCACGATATCCCAAAGGCTCAGACCGCTGCTTCCGCCGGAGAGCGACGAGAGCAAAATGGGCAGCATTTCGTCCGAGGTTGCGAAAAATACCGCAAGCATGGTGCCCACGGAGACGGAACCGGTGGAATAGAGCGTGGCCGCAGCGCCGGAGATGCCGCACTGCGGAACAATGCCCAGAATGCCGCCCAGAAGGGGGCCTGCCTTGCGGGAATAGCCGTGCAGAACGCTTTCATTCAGGCGTTGGCTGCGCTCGAGCAGCTCCATGAGCAGATAGGCAATGAACAGAATGGGAATGCTCCAGAGACCGTCGCGCAGAGCGTCCAGCGCGGCATCAGCCAGTTGGCTGACAAAACCGCCGGATTGCGCCCCGGCGTGGAGAAAAAGATGCTGCAAAATAAAATCGTCCTTTCATGGGAAGTTTGAAGAAGCCCCAATGGGTACGGATGAATGTAATGAACGTGATGGATGATGCCGGGATGTGGGACGTTGGCCGTTGGCAGAGCCGCGGTGTTGCGTGTTCCAAAGCTCCCTCTGATGAGGGGGTAGAAAACTGTCAGCGAAGCTGACTGAGGGAGAGACGCTTAACGGTCAGGTCTATCATTTCGCACACGCCACAGAAGTTGTGGTCAATATCCAAATTGCAAAACCTTACGACCGTCAGATCCATAGCTTCTAAAGCTTTTGTGCGCAGTCCATCTTTTTTTGTTTGCTCCGCTGTATAATGCCCGCCACCGTCCAGCTCAACAACCAACTTTGCTTTTGCACAGTAAAAATCAACAATGTAATCACCAATTGCTTTTTGCCTTTGGAAACGAATGGGATAGCTCCTCAAAAATTGATACCATAGCTTTCGTTCCCATGGAGTCATATTTTTTCTGAGCATTTTTGCAAGAGGGATATTCTCTTTTTTGTAGCTTTTCATTTATCTCCTCCGGCAAAATCGAACGGCGGAGCTATGACTCTGCGCACATGGCGTTGGCAGAGTCATA
>CAZPRA010000163.1:0-2485 GCA_964588975.1 uncultured Oscillospiraceae bacterium
GTGCCGATGAGCATGGGGATGAAGGACTTGCCGGACAGGCCGAACTTGCGGAACACCCGGTCAAGGACGAAGGCGATACGGGCCATATAGCCGCAGGCTTCCAAAAATGCCAGCAGGAGGAAAAGAACCAGCATTTGGGGCACGAAGCCCAGAACCGCGCCAACACCGGCGACGATACCGTCATTGATCAGGCCGCACAGCCAGTCGGCGGCGCCGATAGCCTCAAGGCCGTTGGCAACCAGAACGGGAATACCGGGAACCCAAACACCATAGTCGGCGGGATCCGGGGTTTCAAAGCCATTTGATTCCAGATAGTCGACCGCTTCCAGATAGGTCATGGGAACGGTGGTTTCTTCGTCAGCGTCGGCGGGGATGACGTCATAATATGCCGTCCATTCGTCCACTGCCAGAGTTTCTTCGTCCTCCACCTCCACATTGGCGGTGCTGCCCGCCTCGGTCTGGAAGGATTTCAGCTCTGCAAGAGTAGCGCTGGCGTCAAATTCCTCATCCTCGGCATCAAATTCCACAAAGGCACCTGCCGTCTGAACTGCGGCGGTATAGTCTTCGGAAACCGTCTCGTATTCCTTAGAGCCAATGCCGAACAGGTGCCAGCCGTCTCCGAACACGCCGTCGTTCATCCAGTCCGTTGCGGCCTGACCGACCGTGACCATGGACAGATAGTACACAAGGAACATGATCACCGCGAAGATCGGAAGACCCAGCCAGCGGTTGGTGACGATCCGGTCGATCTTGTCGGATGTCGTCCGCTTTCCGGCGTTCTTTTTCTTGTAGCAGGCTTTCAAAATGGAGGCGATGTAAACATAGCGCTCGTTGGTGATGACAGATTCGGAATCGTCATCCATTTCCGCTTCGGCGGCCTGAATGTCCGTTTCGATGTGCTTGAGCACCTTCTCATCCAGTTTGAGCTTTTCCAGCACACGCTCGTCACGCTCGAAAATCTTGATGGCGTACCAGCGCTGCTGTTCCTCGGGAAGACCGTGGACGGCAGCTTCCTCGATATGGGCAATGGCGTGCTCCACGGAACCGGAGAAGGTGTGCTGCGGCAGGGTCTTGCCGTGCTTTGCCGCTTCAATGGCAGCCTCCGCTGCGTCCATGGTGCCCGTGCCCTTGAGTGCCGAAATTTCAACGACCGGGCAGCCAAGCTGACGCGACAGCTCAGAGGTGGTGATTTTATCGCCGTTTTTCCGCACGATATCCATCATGTTGATGGCCACCACAACGGGAATTCCAAGCTCCGTGAGCTGGGTGGTCAGATAGAGATTTCGCTCAAGGTTGGTGCCGTCGACGATGTTCAAAATCGCGTCGGGACGCTCTCCGATGAGGTAGTTTCTCGCAACGACTTCCTCAAGCGTATAGGGCGAAAGCGAATAGATGCCGGGAAGGTCTGTGATGATGACGCCTTCGTGCTTCTTCAGCTTGCCTTCCTTTTTCTCCACGGTCACGCCCGGCCAGTTGCCAACGAACTGGTTCGAACCGGTGAGATTGTTAAACAGCGTGGTTTTGCCGCTGTTGGGATTGCCCGCAAGGGCAATGCGTAGCTCCATGATAATTCCTCTCCTTACATTGGATTAGCCTTAACTAACTAAACTGCAAAAAATGACCGGCCTTTATTCAACTTCGATCATCTCGGCGTCCACCTTGCGGATGGACAGCTCATAGCCGCGAACGGTCAGCTCGATGGGATCTCCCAAAGGCGCCACCTTGCGAACGTGAACCTCCACGCCACGGGTCAGACCCATGTCCATAATGCGGCGCTTCACGGCACCCTCGCCATGGAGCTTCACCACCCGAACCGTCTGGCCAACGCCTACTTCTCTGAGTGTTTTCATCCCGTTTCCTCCTCCCATTTAAATCATGATTTTCCGCGACAGCTCCTCGCTGATCGCAACACGGGCTTCTTTGACATTCACAATCACATTCCCACCCAGACGGTTGACAATGGTGACCGTTCCGCCGACCACAAAGCCCAGATTTTCCAAATGCTTTTTCGTCTCGGCGCTGCCTCCAATGCGGCGGATGGTGTTCACTTCTCCAAGGTCTGCCAGACTCAGCGGCATCATATGTCATCCTTCTTTCCAGAATGTTACGTCCCGTCAAACGAGCAAAAAGGCTCATTTCTGTCATTGCGAACCAGTGGGCACACTGGTGTGGCAATCTGCACGCTCACCATTGGAGACTTTCTGCTCATCACGTGCCCCGTAGGGGACGGCGTCCTCGACGTCCCATTATCGTTCTGTTGGCGCAGCCAACGAAAGGATCCGGCGGAAGCAAGGTCTTGCTGCGGCTGGTTCACGGCTTTTTTAGCGGCGGGAGCAAGCCCCCGCCCTACCAGTCCATCGGACTATCATGCACTACCGCGCCGCCGCGCTACCCTGTCCTACTTTTCCTCGGAACGACGGAATGGGGTTCTTTGACTTGCTGACCCCGTGGGTGCTTGTTATTGGGTATTAGGACAGGCTAACTC
>CAZPRA010000164.1:0-2396 GCA_964588975.1 uncultured Oscillospiraceae bacterium
CCCCTGGGCGGTAGCTGTTCGGTGCCGCCAACGCCCCGTGGGGCGAGACCTTGCTCCCACAGTCTCCCGCAAAAGACGCAAAAATGCCGGGGAAGAAGCGTGCTTCTTCCCCGGCGAGTCATTTTCTGTTTCCGGTTTTCGGTGCCCGTACTATGGCAGTCTGTTAACCTGCCGGGCGGCTCCCCTTGGGCTTTTCATGGACATAGAGCACACCCAGACAGCCCTCTCCGCAATGGCAGGAGATGGTGCAGCCCGCAGTCGTTTCCACGATCTGCTCAAAATCCTTGCATCTGCGCACGGCGGAATGCACCGTTTGCAAAATTTCATCGCTAACCGGCGTGTGCGTGATGAAAATCAGCTCCGGACGGACGTCCGTGGCGTTTTCCAGCCGCTCGAGTACATATTTTTCCATGCACTTGGTATAGTTGCCGCGGTACTTTTTTCCGACGATCATCTTGTTGTCGATGACCTCGATGCAGGGCTTGAGCTTGAGCAGGTTGGCGCCAAGCGCCACCACGGAGGAACAACGACCGCCCTTGACCATATAATCCAGACGGTCAAGCAGGAAGCTGGCGTCTACGCAGGGCGCAAATTCGTCCAGCGCGGCCTTGATTGCGTCCAGATCGTCCATGGTTTTTGCCAAGCGGCAGGCCTCCATCACCACATGGCCCTGACCGGTGGAGAGATTTCGCGAGTCGATCACGCGCACGTTGGTCAGCTCCTCCGCCGCAAGCATTGCGTTGTGATGTGTCACGGAAAAGCCGGAGCCGATGGAAATATGGATCACGCCGTCATATTCGCGGGAGAATTTTTCGAAGGTATCCTGATAGACGCCCACCGACACCGCCGAGGTGCTGCACAGCTCGCCGCCGGCAGCAACGTGGGCAAAAATATCCGCAGGCTGAATATCCACGCAGTCAAAAAAGCTCTGTCCGCCTTTGTTCACGGCCAGCGGAAAAATGTGGATTTGGTTGTCCCGAATCTGCTCGGCAGAGAGGTCGCAGGTGCTATCCGCAGTGATTTTGATGTTCATATGATCCCCCCTTATAATACTTCAAGTTTATTATACTCTCTTACGCACCGCTTGTCAAAGGACAGTTGCATTTTTTTGCGAAATTTGTTAAAATATTTTCGAGGTGAACAAAATGACACTGGCTGAATACTATTTTCGCTATTTGCAGGAGGTTGGAGAGGGTACGCTTCCGGCGCCGGAGGGCATCTGCCTGACGGAAAGTGAGCCGATGCCCCGGGCTGCACAGCTACAGACGCAAATTCAGGCCATGGGCGTGCCGGAATTCGTCCGGCGATGTGCCGCCGTGGAAGGTCTGGAAATCCCCCAGTCGCTTTTTGACGAATTCCGCCCGGAGTCGCTCTGGGAGAGCTTTGCAAGCGCTTCTGCCGAAGCGGAGCAAACCGACGAGGAACCGGAGGCCGCTCAATCGCCTCAAATCGAGGAACCGGACGGCCCGAGAAACGCCTATGAGGTGCTTCTGGACTGCTGCAATCTGGACGAAAATCTGTTATATTACCTGTTCGACGTGCTCCACCGGGGTGCGGAGGAGGAATTTCAAAAGCTGGCGCTCGTGACGGCTCGGAAGGCCTTCACCCGGCAGGATTTCCTTTACTGGCTGGCAACGCTGGAAAGCCGGGCTTCACAGGAGGAGCTGGTTTGCGCCACGCTGATGGACGCCTGTTTGGAGCGGCTTGCTTTTCAGGGCGAAAAGGAGCTGATCGCGGCGCTGATCAGCGGCGACCAGACAACCTTTGAGCTGTTCCGCTGCGAGGCGCCTGAACTGGTGCATCTGCCGCAGGCCACCTTCGACTGGTTCCGGCAGAATTATCTGGAGCGCTACTATCCCGTCCGGTATCTTCTGAAATTCAGCGGCGTTGAGCTGCCGAAGGAGGTAGAGGCATGAACCGTGCAGAGCTGGCAAGGCAAAATTTTGAAAGCGGCTGCAACTGCGCGCAGGCGGTGCTTCTGGCCTTTTCCGACCTGACCGGCCTGAGCCGGGAGACGGCTCTGCGCCTGTCATCCTCCTTTGGTGGCGGCATGGGGCGTATGCGCGAAGTCTGCGGCGCCCTGAGCGGGATATTCCTTGCCGCCGGGCTGCTTTACGGCACGCTGGACAGCGATTCGCAGGCCGAAAAGGGTGAGCATTACGCCCGAATTCGCGCTTTGGCGGACGCCTTTGCGGAGAAAAACGGCGCCATTGTCTGCCGGACGCTCTTGGGCGTCGACCGAAACGGCGACCCTGTGCCGCAGGCACGCACCGTGCAATACTATGCCCAGCGTCCCTGTGGGCAATTCTGCTTCGACGCCGCACAAATTCTCGACGACTACATTGCCACACATCCCCTGCCATAACGCAACCGGGCTGCCAAAATGCAGCCCGGTT
>CAZPRA010000165.1:0-2301 GCA_964588975.1 uncultured Oscillospiraceae bacterium
TTAAAATCCCTCGCCGTAAAAAGCGTACCGGTTCGACCCCGGTCAGCGGCACCAAACCAAAATAATCCGAACCAGCCTTCCTCATTGGAGACAGGTTCGGATTATTTGTTTACTTTGCAATATTTACAACAGATACTCGATATCGACGTCGCGTTACAACTCTCGGAGGAGCGATTCGATTTGCTCGGGGGTGAAGGTATAGACCGTGTCGCAGAACTGGCACTCCACGCATATGGGCTTGCCCTCGTCGACAATCTGACGCAAATCCTTTTTTCCAATCGTGATGAGCGTTCCCGTCACCTTTTCCCGGCTGCAATAGCAGCGGTACTCCACCGGCGATGTTTCAAGAATTTGCGGCTCCAGCTCGGCCATAACGGTCTGCAAGATCTCCTCCGGGCTCATACCGGAGGCCAGCATGGGCGTGACAGCTCCGGCCTTTTGAATGCCCTGCTCCAAACGCGCTATCGTCTCCTCCGGTGCGCCGGGAAGAAGCTGGAGCAGATAGCCGCCGGCTACCTTGATCGTGTGATCCACATCCACCAGAACACCCAGCGCACAAGCGCTCGGGGTCTGCTCGCTGCGGGCAAAATAGGCCGTGATATCCTCCGCAATCTCGCCGGAGGCCAGCTCGACAGAGCCGATATACGGCTCTTTCATTTGCAGGTCGCGGATCACCGTCAGCATTCCGTTTGTGCCCACGGCGGCGCCAACATCCAGCTTTCCCGGGTACTTTTCCATCAGAGGAATTTGGGGATTGTGGACATAGCCGCGGACATTACCCGCCGGGTCAGCAGTGGCCAGAAGCGTTCCAAGCGGCCCACCGCCCTTAATTTGCAGGGTCAGCGCACCGTTTTCCACCTTTTGCAGATTTCCCATCATGGAGGCAGCCGTCAGAAGCCGTCCCAACGCGGCGCTCGCCGTGGGCGTTGTGCGGTGGATCTGACGCGCACGCTCCACCAGATGGGTGGAGGAAATGGCCATTGCCTTGACAAAACCGTCCCCGCTGAGGGCACGGACGATATAATCCTGCACGTTTCTCACTCCTTGTATGCGGCAAAATAAATTCGCTGTTCGCTCTGTCCGGGTGCTTCCATGCGGCAGTCGGCATAGCGCTCGACCCGGGCAAATCCGGCCTGTCTGAGCCATAAGCACAGCTCGTGCGGGTCATAGGCATATTCGCAGTGCTGCTCAAAGCTCCTGCGCCAGAGCTTGCCCTGCTTTTGGAACAGGTCGATTCCGTAGTAGCAGAGGTTTTCCGCGCTGTCAAATTCCGCACGCCAAACGCAGAAATTTTCCTCATTTTCGTCCAGAAAAACCTGTCCGTCCAAAGAGCGGAGCTTTTGCGGCGTGTTGATGTCAAACAGAAATACGCCCTGCGGCTCCAGCGCGTCGAAGACCCGGCGGAAGGTGCTTTTGCAGTCCTCAGGCTCCGTCAGATAGTTGATGCTGTCGAGCAGGCAAAAAACCGCTTCGACCCGCTCAGGCAGACGAAGTCGCTGCATGGGCTGGCAGATGAAATAGGGCGGATTTTCCGCAAGGAGCGCGGCCTTTTGCGCCGCGACGGTGAGCATTTCCTCGGAAAGATCGGCGGCAAGAACCTGATAACCACGCTGCGCCAGAAGCAAAGACATGGAGCCGGTGCCACAAGCAAGATCCAGCACCCGCTGCGGGTGCCGGTCTGCATTTTGGAGCACCGCCTCCAGGAAATTCAGAATTCCGCTGTAGTCAATATCGGTCGTCAGGCTGTCATAAGCAGCGGAAAGGCTTTCATAGGCCGTCATTCGTTCTCCTTCAGGCGTCCAAAAACCGTTTCATAGGCGCCCTCGCCGTTCATCAGGCTGCGGTTGACGCGGCTGACGGTTGCGGAGCTGGCGCTGGTTTTTGCCAGAATGTCGTTATAAATCATGCCGGAATGAAGCATCCGCGCGACTTCGTAGCGCTGCTCCATAGCGTTAAGCTCAGATTGGGTGCACAGATCCAAAAAGAAGGTATGGAATTCCTCGGGGGTTTTCAGCGTGGTCAGTGCGCGGTAAAGCTCGCAATTAGGGTCAGAGCGTTTGTTGCGGTTATTCATGAAATCGACTCCTTCGTTTCGTTGGGCTTTTGTTCTTTACTGAAAGATAGTATAACACTTTCTTTTGCGAAAGTAAAGACATTTTTTCGGAAACGGCATAAAATGCCGCAGAGGAAAAGAGTGCGCTGCCGGAGCAGCGCACTGCAGAGTGTCAAAAAACGGTAATATTTGCCGTTTCGGAGGGAAGAAAAGTGTGAAAGGAAACCGTCAGGGTGTCCTTTCACGTT
>CAZPRA010000166.1:0-2248 GCA_964588975.1 uncultured Oscillospiraceae bacterium
AGTGCGTTGGATGGGCTTTCTTGCTGCAAAGTGGTGGATAAATCTTGAAAGCACGGAAAAAATATGCTATATTGTAGCGGGAAACCACAAATAAGCGCAAAGGATGTGAAAACCCATGCTGGAAATTCAAAACATATGCTACCAAGTGGAGGGCGAACAGGGTTCCAGAGATATTCTGAAGAACCTCAGCCTCACGGTAGAGGATAAAAAATTTATCGTGATCACCGGGCCGAACGGCGGCGGCAAAACCAGCCTTGCCCGGGCGATCATGGGTATTTATCAACCCACGGCGGGCAAAATTCTCTGGAACGGTCAGGACATCACCGGCCTTTCCGTGACGGAGCGCGCCCGGCTGGGTATCTCTTATGGCTTCCAGCAGCCGCCTCGGTTCAAGGGCATGAAGGTTCGCGACCTTCTGGACGTTGCCGCCGGGGAAAAGCTGAATCACGACCGCGCCTGTTCCTATCTGACGCAGGTGGGACTGTGTGCCCGGGACTATATCGACCGGGATGTGGACGCTTCGCTGTCCGGTGGAGAGGTCAAGCGCATTGAAATCGCCACGGTTCTGGCGCGTTCCGGCGGCCTGATGATCTTTGACGAGCCGGAGGCCGGAATCGATCTGTGGTCGTTCGCGCGACTGACCGAAACCTTCCGAAAAATCCACGACCGGAAGGACTCCACCATTCTCATCATCTCCCATCAGGAGCGGATTTTGCGGCTGGCAGACGAGATCATTCTCATCTCCGGCGGCGAAGTGAGCGCTCGGGGCAGCGTGGATGAAATTTTCCCGAAAATTATGGCAAATACCGTCATCGGCTGTGACCGTTTGGAGGTGTAACATCAATGTTAAATGACGTTCAAAAGCATATTCTGGAAATCGTTGCAGACATGAAGGACACGGGCAGCGGTGCGGTGAACATCCGCGCCGACGGCCAGAAAGCCTTCCGCCGGAACACGGAGCACATTCAAATCATCTCCAAAACGGACAAGGACGGCATCGACATCCGCATTGCCCCCCACACCAAGGGAGAGTCCGTCCACATTCCCGTGGTTCTGAGCAAAGAGGGGCTTCACGACATGGTCTATAACGACTTTTTCGTGGGAGAAGGGGCAGACGTGACCATCGTGGCCGGCTGCGGAATTCACAATTGCGGCGGCTGCGACAGTGAGCACGACGGAATTCACACCTTTTATGTGGGCAAAAATGCCCGGGTGAAATACATTGAAAAGCACTATGGCGAGGGCGAAGGCAGCGGCAAGCGGATTTTAAATCCCCAGAGCATTGTTTATCTGGAGGAAGGCGCTTCTGTCACCTTTGAAACCAGTCAGATTCGCGGGGTGGACGACACCAAGCGCTATACCCGGGCAGAGTGCCGGGGTGCCGGCAGCGAATTTATCATCCGGGAAAACCTGCTGACCCACGGCGATCAGAAGGCCGTGAGCGAAATGGACGTTTTTTTGAGCGGTTTTGATTGCAAAACGCAGGTGGTTTCCCGCTCCGTTGCCCAGGAAAATTCCTCTCAGGTCTTCTATCCCCGGGTGCAGGGCGATAACAAGTGCTTCGGCCACGTTCAATGCGACGCCATTTTGATGGGCGAGGCCAAGGTGCGGGCCATCCCGGAGATCACCTGCAACCATGTGGACGCCTCCCTCATTCACGAGGCCGCCATCGGCCGCATTGCCGGAGAGCAGATTTTGAAGCTCATGACCCTTGGCATGACGGCGCAGGAGGCTGAGGAAAAAATTCTGGAGGGATTTTTGCGGTAATGAGCAGCATCACTCTCATTGCCGTGGGCAAATTAAAGGAAAAATACTATCTGGAAGCCGTCCGGGAATATGAAAAGCGCCTTGGGGCTTACTGCCGCTTCCAGCTTGTGGAGCTGCCGGAGCACCGTCTGCCGGAAGATCCCAAACCGGAGGAAATTCGTCAGGGATTGGAGCGGGAAGCGCAGGCCATTTTTCAGGCCATTCCCAAGGGCGCGTGGTTCTGCGTGCTGACCCCCGAGGGAAAGGAGCTGTCCTCGGAAGCGCTGGCGGAAAAGCTGCAAAAGCTGAAAAACGAAGGCAAAAGCCATTTCTGCTTTCTCATTGGTTCCTCCTTTGGCATGGACGGAAAAGTCAAGGAACGGGCGGATTTTCGCCTGTCCTTTGGCCCCATGACCTTCCCCCACCATCTTATGCGGGTCATGGCGCTGGAGCAGCTCTACCGCGCCGAGGCCATCCAAGCCGGCAGCCGATATCATAAATA
>CAZPRA010000167.1:0-2224 GCA_964588975.1 uncultured Oscillospiraceae bacterium
GCCCACCACGAGGCTGCGGCCAATGACCACGGCATTTTTGCCCTTGCAGTCAATGCCATAATAGTCCAGAATTTCCATGCAGGCGGCGGGGGTGCAGGGAGCAAAGCCCAGATCGGCACGGCCTTCAAACACACCGGCATTGGACAGGTCCGTCATGCAGTCAACGTCCTTCTTCGGGTCAAGGCGGTTGCAGATCTCGTCGGTATCGGCCTTGAGGTGCTTGGGCAGCGGCCGGAACATGAGGACACCGTGGATGGTCTCGTCAGCGTTGAGCTTGTCGATCTCAGCCAGAACCGTTTCCTTCGTGGCGTCCTCGGGAAGGACGAATTTTTTCACATCAATGCCGATGAGCTCGGCGCGCTTGGTAGCGCCCTTTTCATAGGACAGGTCGCTGGGATTTTCGCCAATGCGCAAAATGCCCAGAGTGGGGGTGACGCCCTTTTCCTTCAAGGCGCCCGCGCGGTCAATGAGCTTCGCGTTCAGGGCATCGGTGACTTCCTTGCCCAGCAGTTGTTTTGCCATGATTTGTTCCTCCTTATTTGAAGAAGCCGTTTTTCACGGTCTCGAAAATATCATCGGCCAATTTGCCGTAGGTTTCCAACATTTTCAGGCACTTGGCGTTGAGTTCTTCCGCATAGGCGCGGTTTTTCAGGGTTTTGGTGTTGATAAAGACATTGAGAGAAGCGGCCTGCATCGCGCTTTTGACAATGACGGCACCGCAACCGGCATCGGAAACGGCCAGACGGCTGCCCTTTTCGGCAAAGACTTTGATGGCGTCCAGCGCTTCGCAGCACAGCTCCATAATGTGCACGGGGACTTTGCAGGCGGTGATGGTGGCTTCTTCCATGACGGTGTCCCGGGTGGGGTCGTCCTTGGGGATTCCGTATGCCTTGGCCAGAGGAACAAAGCCCTCTGCGTCAGCGGGAACCTGATCCAGAAGCTCAGTTTGCAGGGCGTCGCATTTTGCCATGAGCGCGCGAATTTCGTTCTCGACCTCGGCATATTTCTTTTTGCCAACGGTCAAAGAGCCGACCATATTGCCCAGAGCCGTGCCAATGGCGCCCACCAGCGCAGCGGCACCGCCGCCGCCGGGAGCGGGTTCATTGGAAGCCAGAACCGTGACAAATTCACGGCAGGATTTGGTTGTCATATCCATGGATGGTACTCCTTTTTGGTGAATAGTAAATAATTTCGGTGTCACTTCGTGACGGTGATCATTTTGCTTCGCAGATGTAGGGGACGATGCCCTCATCGTCCCGTTACGGATGTTCGGCTGCTGCTTCGCAGTTGGGACGATGAGGGCATCGTCCCCTACAAAGCGGCGGGCTGAGGGCAGCCCGCCCTACAGGGAAGCAGTCCGTTAATCCTCAGGCGCGGAAGATCAGGGTTTCTCCGAAGGGAGCGGTGGAATCGGCCGAAACAGAGAGGGTCAATTCGTCCGGTATCTCGCCCCAAAATTCCTCGCCGAAGCAGGAAGCCGGAAGCTGAAAACACAAGTGCGTATGCCCCTTTTCCACGGCCTTTTCCTGCGAAAAGACCTCTTTCCGTTCCGCTCCATCCATAGCGAAGAAGTGGAATACGGCTGTTCCTGCCTTCGGGCTGTCTGCCACAAGCAGGACGTTGAGGGGCTCGTGCTCGGAAAAGGTCGGCTGGGCGGGCTGAAAATAGACGACTTTTGTCGTTTTATTTGTCATCTTCGCGCAAAGGAAGCGGCGAAATCACGGGCTTACCATCCCGGTCGAGCAAGGGGGTAAGTCCGCCGCTGTAGCCCTCCGTGTGGTAGAAATAATTCACGCCCGTCACAGTGTCCACCCAAATTGCATTGCCGGAGCCGACACCGTCCGTGTGAATGCGCACAAAGCGTTTTTCCTTCTTTGCCATTGACAAACACTCCCTTCTTTTTGAAAAACTCCGGCGGGGATGCCGCCGGAGTTTTGTTTGCATTAGAACAGGCCGGAGACCTTGCCCGTCTCGGTGTCCACATCGACACGGCGATAGGCCGGGTCAGCAGCGGTGCCGGGCATCATGGAGATGGTGCCGGCCATGGGGCACAGGAACTTTGCGCCGCCATATTCCAGAACGTCACGGATGGACAGACGCCAGCCGGTGGGAACGCCCTTCTTGGTGGGGTCATCGGACAGGGACAGGTGGGTCTTGACCATCATGGTGCAGTAGTCGGCATACTTGGGATCGGTTTCAAAGCGCTTGGCCTTTTCCAGAGCCA
>CAZPRA010000168.1:0-2160 GCA_964588975.1 uncultured Oscillospiraceae bacterium
CCGTTACATTTCTCCATGGTACGCAATTGGTCACAGTTACGCGTCGCCGCACTACTCGGTTGTTTACCCTTACATTGCCATTGGCTCCATACGCTTAAGCTGGAGCTGCAGCTTGTCCGCGATCAGGGCGATAAATTCCGAATTGGTCGGCTTGCCCTTGCTGTTGCTGACGGTATAGCCGAAAAACCGCTGTAAGGTGTCCAGATCGCCTCTGTCCCACGCGACCTCGATGGCGTGACGGATCGCACGCTCGACACGTGAAGGCGTGGTTGCGAAGGTCTTCGCCACCTGCGGATAGAGCACCTTGGTAATGGCGTTGATCACGTCCATATCGTCCACGGCGATGATGATTGCCTGACGCAAATACTGATAGCCCTTGATATGTGCCGGTACACCGATCTCGTGGATCATGGAAGTCACCATGGCCTCTATGTTCGCCTCGCGCGAACGGGTGTACGGACTACGCGGCGTCAGGCTTTCGCGCATTTCGTCCAGCCGTTCCAGAACCGCACGCGGTGTACAGGGCTTCAAAAGGACATATTGAACGCCGAGGGAAACCAGCAGATTTGAGACAAATTCCGTCATAAAATCCGCCAGCACCAGCAGCATCGGCTTCTTTTCAAGCGCGTTGGCGGCCTTGATCACTGCAACTCCGTCTGCCTGAGGCAGCATGGTATCCACCACAACGAATTCCGGACGGCTTTCCCGGAGCAGCTCGATGGCTCGAATTCCGTCGTTGGCGGTGGCAACAACTGCGTACCGGTCAGACTGCTTTAGCGTGGCCGCAAGATTGTCGGTGAAATCCTCGGTGCTGTTGGCAAGCAGGACACGATACATTTTTTCCATATTACAACATTCCTCCTCCTGATTCTCCGTTTCAAACGGTAGCCCTAATTTAGCATACCGTTGGTCTGTTTTCAAGATTTTTGCACGAAATTGACCAAATACCTTTCGACATAAGTCGACAATGTTGGTTAATTTCACCAAGTTGTGGCTGCATTCCTGGAGAAGTGTGTATTTTCAACAAAAAATGTGTCCCCAGCGGAAAAAGCTGACGCTTCTCCACTGGGGACACAGGCATTTTGAGCCGACTTTTGCGCCCGGAAAAGGCGCTTTTCGGTGCTTTTACTTCTGCTTCAGCAGGTCCCGAATCTCAGCGAGAAGCTTTTCCTCGTTGGAGGGCTCAGGAGGCGCCGCGGGAGCTTCCGCCTCTTTCTTCTTGCCAAGATTGCGCAGACTGTTGACGCCCTTGACCATCAGGAAAATCACGAAGGCCAAAATTAAAAAGCTGATCACGCTCGAGATGAAATTGCCGACATTCAGGTAGTTGACGATGACCTCTCCGGTCTCGTCAAGCTTCTCTCCGAACAGCGTCGGCAGGGCGATTTTCCACGCGGAAAAATCAATGCTGCCGGTGAAAATAGAGATGATGGGCATGATGATGTTGTCGGTAAAGGAGCTGACAAGGTCCTTGAAAACGGCGCCGATGATCACGCCGATTGCCATGTCAAACATATTGCCCTGAATGGCGAACTCCTTAAATTCCGACCAGAATTTGCTCTTTTTGCGTTCTTTTTTTGCCATTTGATATGTCTCCTTTTTTAATAATTCGGGCGCTGCAAAGCAGACTCTCAGCGGGTTTCCGGCTTGCGAATGACCTCAAGACCGCCGAGATATTTGCGCAAAACCTCCGGGACAACAACGGAGCCGTCGGCCTGCTGATTTTGCTCGACCATCGCCGGGAAAATGCGGCTGGTCGCCAGGCCGGAGCCGTTGAGCGTGTGAACAAATTCCGTTTTTCCGGTCGCCTCGCGGCGGAAGCGGATGTTGCCGCGACGCGCCTGATAATCCCGCGCGTTCGAGACAGAGGAAACTTCCTTATAGCCGTTCATCGAGGGAATGAGGATCTCGATGTCGTAGGTTCTGGCCATGGACGCCGAGCAGTCGCCGGCAGCCAGCTTGACCGTGCGGAAATGGAAGCCCAGATCGCGAACCAGCGCCTCAGCCTTACCGACAAGCTCCTCAAAGGCTTCGTCGGATTTTTCCGGGAGCGTATACTGGAACATCTCGATTTTATTGAACTGGTGCCCGCGCACCATGCCGCGTTCATCGGCGCGGTGCGAACCAGCCTCGCGGCGGAAGCAGGGCGTATAGGCAAAG
>CAZPRA010000169.1:0-2136 GCA_964588975.1 uncultured Oscillospiraceae bacterium
GAGCAGCAAATGCAGCCGGAATTCATTTCGTTGATCTGAATGCCGGCCTCCTGCAAAAAGCCGCCGTCAATACCGATCTCACCGAATTCGTTTTCGATGAGGACGAGTTGCTCACCGGCATAGGCTTCCTGAATGAGTTTTTTAATGAGCGTGGTCTTGCCGGCGCCCAGGAAACCGGAAAAAATGTCAATTTTAGTCATATCGTTGCTCCTTTTGAGAAAACCGAGTCGTTTTCTTTCATTTTTCAATCTGATATTATACCACGCTTTGCGCATTCCTGCAATGATTTTTTCGGCCTGATGCCCGAAAGACTGCGTTTTTTCAGTGCAAAGATGAAAAACGATTGGCCAAAATCAACTTTTTTACCAAAAACACTTCCATTTTCTGAAAAAGTATGGTAAAATTGCCCTATCTTTTTGAAGGAGGCCGATAGGCGCATGAAAACCGTACAGGATATTCTGCAAATGATTCAAGACAAAGGCATTAAAATGGTGGATTTTAAGATGGTGGACATCAACGGACAGTTTCGCCACGTGACAATCCCCGTTCAGAATTTCACGGAGAGCACCCTGACCAATGGCATCGGCTTCGACGCATCCAACTATGGCTACGCCGTGGTCGAGAAAAGCGACATGGTGTTCATCCCGGATTTGGAAACTGCCATTGTGGATCCCTTCTGCGGAATTCCGACGCTGTCCATGACCGGAAACGCTATGGTCATTGACAACCCCGAGAACCGTCCTTTGCCGCACTATCCCCGCAACATCGTCAAGGCGGCAGAGCAGTATATGAAAGACAGCGGCATTGCAGACACCATGCTGATTTTGCCGGAATTTGAATTTTATCTCTTTGACGAGGTGGGCTGGAAGGTCGCGCCTGAGCAGATCTCCATGTGTCTGGACGCCCAGCAGGGTCACTGGAACAGCGAAACGGAGAGCTATGGCTGCGTGGTGCCGAAGCAGAAGGCGTACCATATCGCCAAGCCGTTGGACACCAGCTATGAATGCCGCAGTGAAATGTGTATGCTGATGGAGGAAATGGGAATTCCCATCAAATATCACCATCCGGAGGTCGGCGCTGCCGGTCAGTTTGAGATTGAGCCGCTTCTGGGTCAGATGTCCAAGCTGGCAGACGACACCATGATGATCAAGTATATCATCCACAATACGGCTAGAAAATATGGCAAGGTCGCCACCTTTATGCCCAAGCCGGTCTATGGCGAAGCGGGCAGTGGTATGCACGTCCATATGCTCCTGCTCAAAGACGGCGAACCGTTGTTCTCCGATGACGCGGGCTATTCCAATCTCAGCCAGACGGCCCACTATTTCATGGGCGGCCTGTTGAAGCACATTGCTTCCCTGTGCGCCATCACCAATCCCAGCACCAATTCCTTCAAGCGCCTGGTTCCCGGCTTTGAGGCGCCCGTCACCGTGGGCTATGCCACCTCCAACCGCTCTGCGGTCATCCGAATTCCGGCTTACGCCAAGAGCCCCAAGCTGCGCCGCTTTGAGCTGCGTAACCCGGACGCGACCTGCAATCCCTATTTCTGCTATGCCGCCATTTTGATGGCCGGTCTGGATGGAATTCAGAACAAAACCGACCCCCACGCCAACGGTTGGGGCCCCTATGACTGCAATCTGTTCCAGCTTTCGGAGGAGGAAAAGGCAAAGCTCAAGGGCTTGCCCACTTCTCTGGAAGAAGCGCTGGACGCACTGGAGCAGGATCACGACTATCTCACGGCCGGAGGCGTATTCCCTGAGGAATTGCTCCGAAGCTATATTGCCGGCAAGCGCCAGGAGTGCAGCGAGCTTGCGAAAATCCCGCACCCGGCGGAATTCGAGCGCTATTTCAACCTCTAAAATGCAAATAGAAACGGCCTGCGGGCGTTGTGCGATTTGTCCACAACGCCCGCAGATTTTCGAAATCCGAAAGGATTCATATGATTAAAGCGGCTAATTTCGAATGCTTTGTGAAGTTTGGCTTCGCCAAGTGAAGCAGCGGCAATACCGCTGTGAAGTATCGTGCTTACACACGAAGTGAAGTGAAGTGTGCCACCCACGCACGCGGTGCGCATCACTCAAAAAAGTCTCTTTTGTCTAGAAGACAAAAGAGACTTTTTTGCTGGAGCGGGTGACG
>CAZPRA010000170.1:0-2093 GCA_964588975.1 uncultured Oscillospiraceae bacterium
GATGCGGCCGTCGGCAATGAGCTTTTCCAGAGCCAGCCGGGCGATCTCACGGCGGATGGGATCAAAGGACGAGACAGTGATGGCCTCGGGCGTATCGTCGATGATCAGGTCAACGCCGGTGATGGCCTCGAGCGTGCGTATGTTGCGACCCTCGCGGCCAATGATGCGGCCCTTCATCTCATCGTTGGGCAGAGCGACCACGGAAACGGTGGCCTCTGCCGCATGGTCAGCGGCGCAGCGCTGGATGGCGATGGAAATGACCTCACGGGCAAGCTGATCAGCCTTGTCCTTCATTTCCGTCTCGATGGCCTTGAGCTTCATGGCCGATTCGTGGCGGCACTCGTTTTCCAGGCTCTTGAGCAGTTGATTTTTGGCTTCCTCCTGCGTCAGGCCAGAGATTTTTTCCAGCATTTCAAGCTGACTCTTTTTGATGAGGCTGATCTCCTCCTGCGCGGAGGCGATGGACGCCTGACGCTTGCGCAGATCCTCCTCCTTGCGCTCGAACGCGTCGGTTTTCTTGTCTAAGGTTTCTTCCTTCTGCTGCAAACGGCGCTCCTGCTTTTGCAGATCCGCCCTGCGTTCCTTTACTTCCTTTTCGTACTCCGTTCTGGATTTATGGATCTCCTCCTTGGCCTCGAGAAGCATCTCGCGCTTTTTGCTTTCGCCGCCCTTGATGGCTTCGTTGATCAGGCGCGTAGCTTCCTGCTCAGCGCTCTTGATTTCCCGCTCGGCAACCTTTTTGCGGTAGGTCACGCCAATGAAGAAGGATACAACTGCACAGGCGGCAGCAATTGCCACCCAAAAATACCAGTCCATAATTCCTGAATACACCTCCTGTTTTTCAAATTTGGGTTTTGCGGACAGAAGTCTGTCCGAACGAAATAGCAACGCTTCCCCGCACCACCCCATTGTGCGGCGGAAACCATACCAATCCAACCTTTATTGTACTGTCCAGAATTCACCTTGTCAAGAACATTTTCTGCCGAAGCGCCGTCCGCACGCGCAAAAATCCCCTCGGGCGTGTAAGGAAGCTCGACCCGAGGGGCATGAAAAGTGCTCACGACACAACTGTGGCGGCAACGGCAGCGCTTGCAGTGTAGGACGAAACGCCAACGACCGTCTCGCCGTCGATTTGTAGGGCACGCGGCGTGTCAAATTCCACGGTGATCTCTTGGCCGCTCAAAACAGTGACCTGTTTGGTATAGCGGATGTGTTTGCCCTGAAAAATGGAGGGGAAAATCGTCAGTGCACGGAGCTTTCCGCAGTCGTGGAAGACCATCACCGAAAGCTTCCGGGGCTGAGAGAGTCGCTCCTGCTCCGGTGTGGGCATCATGCCGCCGCCGTAGTAACGGCCGTTCATCGTAGGCGCAAGCCAGACCCGGTGGAAGCGGTGCTGCTTGCCGTCCACCGTCACCACGGCGTCCGTGGGCTTATAGTGAAACAGCAGTCCCTTAATGGCAATACCGGTATAGTTGATGGGCTTTTTGCTGTGCGCCTTTTTCTGCTTTTCGCGCAGACTGTCTCCGACCTCGCAGCAGTAGCCGTCAATGCCATAGCCAATGCCGTTGAGGAAGCGGTAGCTTTTGCCCTTTACGCGGACGCTGGGCAGCTCACGGATATAGTCGTTGACGGGAAAATCCGGCATTTCGCCGCGGTTTTTGCCCAGATCGCGGGCAAAATCGTTTCCGCTGCCCACGGGATTATAATATATCTTACAGGGCAAATCAAGGCTCTGCGTGTCGTTGGCGAAGCGGTTCAGGGTGCCGTCGCCGCCGCAGAGAATGATGGCGTCCGAGGCGTCCAGTCCGGCGAAAAACGCGGCATAGCCCGCAATTTCGCGCATATTTTGCACGAGGGAGCCGACTCTGGCGGCGTGAAGCGTCTCGGCCTCCGAGCGGCAGGTCTCATTGCCCGCAAGGGGATTGTAAAGAATGTAGGTTCGGTTCATACTGCGCCCTCTTTCTGTTTTCTTGGGAAGCTTTTCGCCCTTTTATACGCCTATTCTATCACTGTTTCGGAAAAGAACAATTGGCAAATGGAGAAATTTGTCATATTTTTTCGTAAAAAAACACCCCCGGGAGTTCCCCCGGGGG
>CAZPRA010000171.1:0-1951 GCA_964588975.1 uncultured Oscillospiraceae bacterium
GGCCACGTCCTTCAGGCCGTTGCCGGTTACAACGGAGACAACCTTTGCGTCGGCAGGGATCTTGCCCTGCTCGCACAGTTTCTTCAGTCCAGCAGCTCCGGTGACACCGGCGGGCTCACCGAACACGCCGCAGAAGCGGCCGAGCATTTTCTGCGCCGCCATGATTTCTTCGTCCGAGACGTTGACGACGAGGCCGTTGGATTCCCGAATGGCCATGAGCGCTTTGTCTGCATTGCGGGGGACACCCACGGCGATGGAGTCGGCCAAGGTGTTTTCCTCCATGGGGTACCAGTCCTCATTGTTGGCAATGGCTCGGTTCAGGGGGCAGCAGCCCTCAGCCTGTGCAGAGATGAGGCGGGGAAGCCTGTCGATAAAGCCGATGGCATAGAGGTCTTTCAGACCCTTCCACAGACCGGCGATGGTGCAGCCGTCACCCACGGAGATGGCAATGTAATCGGGGACTTCCCAACCGAGCTGCTCCATGATCTCAAGGCCGACGGTCTTTTTGCCTTCGGAGAGATAGGGGTTGATGGCGGCATTGCGGTTGTACCAGCCCCACTTGTCGATGGCGGCCTTGGACAATTCGAAGGTGTCCTCATAGCTGCCCTGCACGGACACGACAGTGGCACCGAAGGTCATGAGCTGAGCGACCTTGCCCTTGGGCGCACGGGACGGGACAAAAATGTAGGTTTTCAGACCTGCGGCAGCGGCGTTACCGGCCAGAGAGGAGGCGGCGTTGCCGGTGGAGGAACAGGCGATAACTTTGGCACCTGCCTCCTGTGCCTTGGCAACGGCCATGGCAGAGGCGCGGTCTTTCAGGGAAGCGGTGGGATTCTGGCCGTCGTCCTTGACCCAGAGCTTGGCAATGCCCAGCTCTTTTGCCAGACGGTCAGCTTCGTACAAAGGCGACCAGCCAACACGCAGGGGGGTGTTGGGGGTGGTTTCCTCAACAGGGAGAAGCTCACGGTAGCGCCACATGGAACGGTCGTCACGCTTGGCAAGCTTTTCCTTGGTCAGGGTCGTCTTGATGTAGTCGTAGTCATAGATGATGTCCAGAATACCACCGCAGGAGCAATTGGTCAGATTCGGGACAGCCTCGTATTCTTTGCCGCATTTGACGCAGCGGCCGCATTTTACGTTTCTCATTTCAATCGGTTCCTTTCTTTTTGAGTATATCGTGAATGGTTTCTGTAGGGGACGATGCCCACATCGTCCCGTATTGCTCCGCAGCCGTAGAGACACGCACTCTACAGAGCGTGAGAAGGCGGATAGGGCTGCTTGCTGTCGGTCAGGCCGAGCAAATAATCCGTGCTGACGTCGTAGAACCGTGCCAGCTTGATCAAAATTTCCGGTGGGAGCATTCTTGCACCGCTCTCGTAATACGCATAACTTCTCTGACCAATGCCGATCTCGGCGGCAAGCGTCGCTTGCGTCAGGTCATGATCCTCCCGCAAATCCCGGATTCTATGATAACGCATCTTTCATCACCGCAGAAATGATACATTAGAACAAATTGTTCCCTTTACAAATTGACCATATTGTTCTAAAATATTCCCGGGGAGGTGATGAAATGACGGATTATCAGAAAATGTACCTCCTGCTTTTCAACCGCATCACAAATGCTCTGGACGAATTGGAGAAGCGGAATTATGGCAACGCAACCGATATTCTAAAAAACGCCCAGCAGGAGGCGGAAAGCATTTATATTTCCGCGGAAGAAGATGAGCAGTGAGCGCGGAACCGGTGCACGGAAAAACCGAGGGATGGGGTCTCCCCCACCCCTCGGTGCAATTTCAATTAACCATTAAAGTGCTTTCAGCAGTCCGGTTGCCTCGTTGAACTCGTTGATGAGCTCGTCGAGATCCTTTGCCTGAGCATGGACGGCGTCCCAGGTGCCCTTGGTGTCGTACCACTGGGCGTTGAGGTCTTCGACATTCATCTGCTGCTGCTC
>CAZPRA010000172.1:0-1910 GCA_964588975.1 uncultured Oscillospiraceae bacterium
GATTACGTCGTCTTTTGCCAAGTTTAAGAACCCTCCTTGGTTGAAACGTTGATTTGCTGGCGCAAAATCGCCAGTTCCCTTCGTAATTCGCTGTTGAGTATTTGCTCACCGGCGGAAATCCGTCCGGTAAGTGTCGAATCCGGCCGAGGGACTTTACGGATATGCTTCAGCTTTTTGCGTTTGGGCTTTTCCACCTTTCTCCCCTTGCCGTCTGCAAGGGAAACGTACACACCGTCTGTGTCAAGCACAAAGAACAGCATTCCCTTGTCGCGGCCGGCGACGGAGAGCACAAGATCCGATCTTGATACTTCCATATCAAAGCCCCTCGGTGACGGTGAGAATTTCCGGCTCGCCGTCGGTGATGAGAACAGTATTTTCGTAGTGGGCTGAGAGCTTGCCGTCCGCCGTGACCGTCGTCCAGCCGTCCTTCAGCACCCGCACCTCATGGGTGCCGGCGTTGACCATTGGCTCAACTGCGATGGTCATGCCCTTGATCAGCCTAGGCCCTCTGCCGGGTTTGCCGAAATTCGGAACTTCCGGCTCCTCGTGAAGATGCTCGCCAACACCGTGACCGATGAAGTCCCGCACCACGGAAAAGCCGTTTTCCTCCACGTAGGTTTGCACTGCGTGGGAAATGTCGGAAACCCGGTTGCCCTGTCTGGCAAATTGGATCCCTTCGAAAAAGCTCTGTCTCGTGACATCAATAAGTTTCTGTGCCTCAGGAGAAATCTCTCCGCAGGCAAAGGTTGCGGCGCAGTCCCCATGAAAACCTCCGATATAAGCGCCCACGTCAATGGAGACAATGTCTCCCTCTTTGAGCACCCTGCCATCGGGGATCCCGTGAATGACGGTATTGTTCACGGAGATACACGCGTTGGCGGGAAAACCGGAGTAGTTCAGGAAGGAGGGTTTTGCACCCTGTGACACGATAAAATCGTGGACAGCTTTGTCAATCGCCTTGGTTGTCACGCCGGGTCTTACCATCTCCCCTGCCAAAGCACGGGCTGCCGCGGTAATTCTACAGGCTCGGCGCATAAGGTCGATCTCACGTTGATTTTTAACAGGTATCATGCTTCTACACCCAAGGCCTCCAGAATGTCGCGGGTCGCACACTCGATGGGCTGATCGCCCTGAACCAGCCGAAGCTTGCCCAGGCGTTCATAAAAGCCCTTGAGCGCCTCCGTTTCTCTGTGGTAGACGGCCAGGCGATGGCGAACCGTTTCCGGTTTGTCGTCCTTGCGGATGACCAGCTCCGAGCCGCAGGTGTTGCAGACGCCCTCCTGTTTGGGCGGGTTTGCCTCAATGTGATAGCTGGCGCCGCAGGTGCCGCAAACGCGGCGACCGGTCATGCGCTTTTCGATCACCTCATCGGCAATTTCAATGGACACAACATGGTCAATGACGATTCCCTGCTCCAGAAGTGCCTCTGCCTGGGGGATTGTGCGGGGCATTCCGTCAAGGATATACCCCTTTGCACAATCGTCCTTTGCCAGACGCTCTGCCACGATGCCAATAATGACATCATCGGGAACCAGCATACCCTGGTCCATATAGCGCTTGGCCTCAAGGCCAATGGCTGTGCCGTTTTTCATTGCTTCGCGGAGAATGTTGCCCGTGGAGATGGTGGGAATGTTCAGCTTCGACGCGATGATCTCAGCCTGTGTGCCCTTACCCGCACCGGGGGCTCCCAGCAAAATCAATTTCATGGCTGGCCTCCTTATTTCTCGAGGAAGCCGGAATAGTTGTGCATCATCATCTGTGCTTCCACAGCCGTGACCGTTTCAAGCGCAACGGAGACGATAATGATGACGGAGGTGCCGCCGAAGGAGAAGGAGGTGTTGTCCATAACAGCGCCCAGGATGATCGGAAGCACCGCAATGATGCCCAGATAGATGGCGCCGAACAGGGTG
>CAZPRA010000173.1:0-1853 GCA_964588975.1 uncultured Oscillospiraceae bacterium
TCTGCGATTATTATATCACATATGGGGGTAAATTGGTAGTTTTTTGACAAGCTGCCCTAAAGTTTTTGCCGACCGCTTTTTTCGGCACACTCCGCCAAAGTCAATCCCGTATACTAAACGCGCATGGAGCTTTCCATGCGCGTCTTTTGCTGCACACACGAACAACAGGAGGAAATCATGAAATTGACAAGCTTTGTGCAGGATCGCCAGCTCACCGTTGCCCTCACCGGCGAGATCGACCATCACGCGGCGCGACAGATCATGGACGGAATTTCGGAAAAAATCGACGTCTATCTGCCCCTGCGCTGCATTCTGGACTTTCAGGAGGTGCGCTTTATGGACTCGAGCGGCGTGGCAGTGGTGCTCCATACCCTGCGGCGCATGAACTCTCTTCAGGGCAAGCTGCTCCTGCAAAATATCCCGCCACAGCCGTATAAGGTGCTCCGTGCCGCCGGGATCGAAAAAATCACACAAATGGAGGAGGAATGTGCCCGATGAAAGGCGAAAATTATATGCGTCTGGAATTTCCAAGCCGCTCCAGCAACGAGGCGTTCGCCCGTTCTGCCGTCGCCTGTTTTGCCGCCCAGCTTGACCCCACGCTCGACGAGCTGGGCGACATCAAAACCGCCGTTTCCGAGGCAGTGACCAACTGCATCGTCCACGCCTACCCCGACACCATCGGCCCCGTTATCATCAAAGCGCGTATTATGCCCGACGGCGTTCTGGATATCGTGGTCAAAGACCGTGGCTGCGGCATTGCCGACATCGCTCAGGCCAGCAAACCCATGTTCACCACCGGCGGCGAAGAACGAAGCGGCATGGGCATTACCATCATGGAGAGCTTCATGACGGAATTCCGCATCGTATCCGCGCCGCAAAAAGGCACCACTGTGCACATGAAGCGGAAAATCGTCCGCCGTGGAGGGAAAGCGTGATCGCCCAACAGGAGGAATTGCTCCAGCGCGCAAAACAGGGCGACCGGCAGGCCGCTGAGGAGCTGGTGGTGAACAACACGGGGCTGATCTGGTCCGTGGCACGGCGCTATTTCGGCCGTGGCGTCGACCCGGACGACCTCTACCAATTGGGCTGTCTCGGCTTCATCAAGGCGGTGGACGGCTTTGATTTAAACTTCGGCACGCAGTTTTCCACCTATGCCGTGCCAAAAATTGCCGGAGAGATCCGCCGTTTTCTGCGCGACGACGGCACCGTAAAGGTCAGCCGCGGTCTGAAGGAACGAGCCCTGCGAATCCGCTCTGCCCGACAGCGGCTCACCGGGCTTCTGGGTCGTGAACCAAGCCTTCAGGAGCTTGGTGACGAGCTGGGTCTGCCCGCCGAGGAAATCGCCTGCGCCGAGACCGCAAGCGGCAGCGCAGAGTCCATTCAAAAACGCAGCGGCGAGGACGGCTTTACGCTGGAGGACGTTCTCACAGACGGCGAAATGGAGGAGCATATCGTCGAGCGCATCGCCCTGCGGGAAGCCATCGCCTGCCTGAGCGAACGTGAACAGGCGGTCATCGACCTGCGGTTTTTTCACGGCCTGACGCAGGATAAGACCGCAAAAATTCTGGGCGTTTCGCAGGTGCAGATCTCAAGGATCGAAAAGAAAGCGCTTTTGGCTCTGCGCGGGCAGATACAGGAGGAGCACAGCCAATAACGCCCGGACAGGCTATCAAAAGCAGCCATTTCGGACGGTCTGCTTTTTAAGGTGCCCGGTATGACCTGCGCCGGATTTGCGAATTTTTCTGCTTGACTTTGCCGCAGCTATGCTGTATAATCAGGTTTACGGGTCAATTCCCTGTGCTACTGTGGCTCAGTTGGTAGAGCAGCTGATTCGTAATCAGCAGGTCGCCGGT
>CAZPRA010000174.1:0-1739 GCA_964588975.1 uncultured Oscillospiraceae bacterium
AACCCCGAAAACTGGCCTGCCGACCTCTATCTGGAAGGTGCCGACCAGTACCGTGGCTGGTTCCAGTCCAGCTTGCTCACCAGCGTGGGCGCTCTGGGCGGCGGTGCATCGTTTAAGAAGTGCCTGACCCACGGCTGGACGGTGGACGGCGAAGGCAGAGCCATGCACAAGTCTTTGGGCAACGGCGTTGACCCGGCAGAGCTGATCCGCGATTTCGGCGCGGACATCGTCCGCCTCTGGGCGGCCTCGGCGGATTATCGCGCGGATGTGCGCTGTTCCAAAGAAATTTTCAAGCAGCTCAGCCAGAACTACCTGAAATTCCGCAACACCGCCCGTTACTGCCTCGGCAATCTGGATGGATTCAATGCCGATGACCTTGTCAAGCCCGAAGAAATGCTTGAACTTGACCGCTGGGCGGTCACCAAGCTCATGGAGCTCATGGACGAGGGCTTCAAGGCATACGATAACTACGAATTCCATGTCCTGACCCACGCCATCAACGATTTCTGCGTCGTGGAGCTGTCCAGCTTCTATCTGGACATCCTGAAAGACCGCCTCTATTGCGAGGAGCGCGACGGCCTGAAACGCCGCAGCGCGCAGACTGCCCTTTTCCTCATCCTTGACGCAATGACCCGTCTCTATGCGCCGATTTTGGCCTTCACCTGTGACGAAATTTGGCAAGCCATGCCCCACCGCAAGGAGGACGATGGCAGAAACGTCATTCTCAACGAAATGGTCAAACCCGATGCCGCCTACGCCCTCGACAAAGAGACCATGGCCAAATGGGATACCCTCATTGCCCTCCGCGGCGATGTCAACAGCGTGCTCGAGGCCGCCCGTGCCGACAAGCGCATCGGTAAGGCACTGGAAGCCCACGTTGTCCTGAACCCCACGGACGAGGCCAGCCGTGATGCTGTTGAGTCCGTGCGTGCGCTGAATCTGGCCGAGCTTTTCATCGTCTCCGATGTTGCCATCGACGAGCCTGAGCAGACCGACAGCGTCATCGGCACCGGCGAACGCTTCCCCGGCCTGAAGATTGAAGTGCGCAACGCCGACGGCGAGAAGTGCCCCCGTTGCTGGATGCACTCGACGAAGGCCGACGAAAACGGCCTGTGCCCCCGCTGCGCCAGAGTTATGCAGACCATCGAAGCGTAAGAAAGAACAAACGCAAAACATAGCCAACCGAGCAGGAGGGGTCAAGCAACCTCTCCTGCTTGATTATACGGAAGTGTAAAAAAACACTGCTTTCCAATGAAGGTGATTCATCAGAAAGCAGTGTTGGGAAGTATTGCGTTTTTGGGTGTTAGCCGTTGCGGGTTTTCATGACCTGGCGCATACGCTGGGCGTGGTCGAGCTCGCGCTTGCGAATTCGCAGGCTCTTGGGCGTGACCTCCAGAAGCTCATCGTCTGCCAAAAATTCCAAATCCTGCTCCAGAGAGAACACTCTCGGCGTGGTCAGGCGCAGAGCTTCATCCGAACCGGAGGCACGCATATTGGTGAGCTGCTTTTTCTTGCAGACGTTGACGGTCATATCCTCGTTGCGGGAGCAGATGCCCACCACCATGCCGGCATAGACCTCCGTGCCGGGGGAGATGAAAAGCTGGCCGCGTTCCTGCGCGTTAAACAGGCCATAAGAACAGGCTTCGCCGGTTTCAAAGGCGATGAGGGAACCGCTCTTTCGCCGCTCGATCTCGCCCTTCATGGGCGCATAGGAGTCCAGCACGGAGGACATGATGCCC
>CAZPRA010000175.1:0-1737 GCA_964588975.1 uncultured Oscillospiraceae bacterium
AATCGTGCCACCGGCACGATTTTTTAACGCCACGACAGTTCTCCAAGCGCTGATTACGTATTTCAACATTATTCTGCGTATCAACTCCCGAGCTGCTCAGCAGTTCGGGAGTTTTTGCGTGCGCTCGCCTCCTGAGGCATCCTCGCGGCATAGCCGCTGCGGTCGAGGCTAAAATCGCGCCACCGGCACGATTTTTTAACGCCACGACAGTTCAGCAAGCGCTGATTTGCACTTATTCAAAGGTGCTGCCTCAAAATGATTTGCAAGAATCATAGTGGGCAGCACCTTTTCGTATCTGTATGCTCTAATGGTTATTTGCTGATATGGACATCCATCTGGGGAAAGGGTATGGCGATACCGCGTTGGGCAAATTCGCTCCGGACGGCCTCGGTCACGGCAAATTTTGCTGCGGCGTAATCCGCAGAGCTTGCCCAGAAATTGAGCAGATAGCGCACGGCGCTATCGGCGTATTCGCTGACGAAAGCCTCCGGCGCCGGTTGCTCGAGCACGCCGGGCTGACGGGCTGCGGCCAGCAGTGCTTCCTTGACCGTGGCACTGTCCGCGTCGTAGGCCGCCGAGATGGTAAGCTGGATGCGGCGCTTGCCCTCAACGGTAAAGTTGCAGACCCGGCTGGAGACGACCTCGCTGTTGGGAATATAGATCAGCTCTCCGTTAAAGGTGAGAAGCTTGGTATAATGCAGGCCGATCTCGCGAACCTCGCCGCTGTCTGCGCCAATCTGCACGCAGTCACCCACCCGGAAGGGATGTGCCGTCAGGAGCGTTACGCCACCGACCAGATTGGTCAAAACGTTCTGCACCGCCAGAGAAATGGCCAAAGACACCACGCTGAGCACTGCCACAAGGGAGGTCACGTCGATGCCAAGGCTTCCCGCCGCAATCAAAATCACGATGGAATAAAGCAGTGCCCGCATGGTCGCCCTAAGGAAGGTGAACATGGTTTTGTCCAGCTTTGAGCGGCTGAGCGCCCGGTCAAAGAGCTTCAAAAGCAGCTTCACCAGCAGAAAGCCGATGAGCAGAATGCAAATCACCGGCAGGATCTTCTGCCATGACAGAGAGATGAAAAACTCCCGGATTTCTTCCCAGCTCACCGCGTTCACGCTCCTTCCTGCGCAGGCGGCAGACGGTTGGCATCCGCGTTCACATAGGCCATCAGCTCATCGCCGGTGATGGTCTCCTTTTGCAGAAGGTACAGCGCGATCTCATCCAGAAGCGCCCGGTTTTCCTGCAAAAGTGCCTTTGCCTTCTCATAGCAGCCGTTCAGAAGCGCCTTGATCTCGCTGTCAGCGTCGGCAGCCGTGCTCTGAGCGCAGTCCATATAGCTCTGGCCGTCGAGATATTCGTTTCCGGTGGTGGCAAGCGCCATCAGGCCGACCTTGTCGCTCATGCCGAACTGCGTCACCATGCGCCGGGCAAGCTCCGTTGCCCGCTGGATATCGTTGGCCGCGCCGGTGGTCTGGATGGCAAAGACGGTCTGCTCGGCAGCCCGGCCACCCAAAAGCGTTTCAAGCTCAACAAGCAGATCCTCGCGGGAATTGAGGTACTTTTCCTCCTCCGGCATTTGCATGGTATAGCCCAGAGCGCCGGAGGTATGCGGGACGATGGTGATCTTGGACACCGGCTGGGAGTGCTTCCGCAGAGCCGCAACCAGCGCATGACCCACCTCGTGATAGGCGACGATGCGCTTTTCCACGTCCGTCAGGACGGTTCCCTTTTTCT
>CAZPRA010000176.1:0-1735 GCA_964588975.1 uncultured Oscillospiraceae bacterium
ACACTCAATCGCCTTTTTCTATACTTTTGGTCTCACATCTATTGTAATGCTACATGAAATCGAGCAACGAGCTTGAAAAGCAGTTGCATTCTGGGCGTTTCCCTGATATAATGGAGGCAGTTTGTACAGGAGGCCGTGAATATGAACGTTTGGAAGCTGTTTTTGACCGCCGCAACCGAGGCCGCGCAGACCGCTGAGGAAAGCACAGGCTCAACTGCAGGCATGACGGATATGCTCGATCTGTTTCTCCTTGCCATGCTGGTTGGCTTTGGAATTTACGCAATCTATACCGCCATCCGGCTGCGCCGTGAGTTTCTCCTTTTCCCGAACAAAATTCTCTACCCCGGTGATTGCAAGCCGGAGGAATGCCTGGACGAGGGCGGCTTCATCGACTATATCCTGCCCCGCTGCGCCATTCTGGGCGCCGCTCTGCTGCTCATGGGCATCGGTCTGGGGCTCAATTCCTATGTGTTCCACCTGAGCTCCATATGGCTGAATATTGCCACGATCGTTCTGCCCCTTGGGGTGTTCGTGTGGTACATTTTAGCGCAGCGCAAAGCGGCCAAGCTTTTCTGGTAAGCTATGAAAATTGTCATTTTAGACGCCTTCGCATCCAACCCCGGCGACCTGAGCTGGGAAGAATTCTCCCGTTTCGGTGCGCTGACGCTTTACCCCCGCACTGCCCCAGAGGAAGCTGCAGAGCGCATTGGAGACGCCGAAGTCGTTTTCCTGAACAAAACGCCCATCAGCGCCCAGACTCTTTCACAGTGCCCCAAGCTCAGGATGATCGGAATTCTGGCCACGGGTTATAATATCGTGGACATTGCCGCGGCGAAAGCTCGCGGGATCGTGGTCTGCAATGTCCCGGGCTATTCGACCATGGCGGTGGCGCAGATGACCTTTGCGTTGCTTCTGGAGCTGACCCAGCATACAGGGCTGCACGCACAGTCGGTGAAAAACGGTCAATGGCAAAACAGCCCGGATTTTTGCTTCTGGAACGCGCCTTTGACCGAGCTTGCCGGAAAAAGCTTCGGTGTGGTCGGTTATGGTGCCATCGGTCAGGCTGTTGGGCGCATTGCCCGCGCCTTTGGAATGGATCTGCTGGTGACTTCCCGGCGGGAAATGGCTCTGCCGGAAGGCGGCACCTATCTTCCCCTGCCGGAGCTTTTGTCCCGGGCGGATGTTGTTTCACTGCACTGTCCTCAGACGACGGAGACGACCCGCATGATCGGCACCGAAGCGCTTGCTTGGATGAAGCCGACAACCATTTTGCTCAATACCGCCCGCGGCGGATTGGTGGACGAGGCTGCATTGGCCAAAGCCCTTCGGGATGGCCGTCTGGCGGGCTACGGCGCGGATGTGGTATCCCGGGAGCCGATTTTGGCGGAAAATCCGCTGCTTCAGGCGCCCAATTGCGTCCTAACGCCGCATATCGCCTGGGCGCCCAAGGAAACGCGTCAGCGCCTACACCGCATTGCGCTCGATAATCTGCGCTGTTTCCTTGCCGGCCAGCCGCAGAACGTGGTCAATCCCTGAGTCAGCTTGTCAAAACCCCGATTTTGTCACCTGCGAACGAGCGATTTAATACTCATTTCAAATTAAAAAATTTAATTTGAAATCCGTGTGCTTCGCACGCTCGCATCGCGCTTTGCGCGCTGCGCCGTCTCATAAGTTCTTGACGCACCTTCGGTGCTATAAAAAGCTTTTAAAGCTTTTTATCAAGAACTAGTATAAC
>CAZPRA010000177.1:0-1672 GCA_964588975.1 uncultured Oscillospiraceae bacterium
AGCACCAGGGACTTCATCGATATGCCCTTTAAAGGATTTTTAGGCCCTTCTTCGATACCGGCGCGCTTTGACTAGGATACAGCGCCACCGTCATCATTTTAGCATATTTATCCGGAAGATACAAGCAGAAATTCATAAAAAACCGTAATTTCTCGAAAATGCTCTGAAATCTCCCCGTTTTTCCGCGAAAGTGGTCCGACTCTTTTGCGCTGTTTTTTGCCTTTTTCCATTGAGTTTTGGCGTTTTTTGTGATACCATAGACAAAGCGAGGTGTTCCGGATGGAATTTTTAGGTTATCCCATAGCCGCTCCCCTTTTCCTGGCGCCGATGGCCGGCGTGACGGACTATGCCTTCCGAACCGTCTGCGCCCGTTTTGGCGCAGCGGTCACCGTAACGGAAATGGTATCCTCCCGTGCGCTGGTCTATCAGGACCGAAAAAGCCGTGCCCTGCTGCGGAAAAATCCCGGTTCTGTCTGCGGCGCTCAGATTTTCGGCAACGACCCGGAGATCATGGCACAGGCAGCAGCGCTGGCGCTTGAGCACAGCGGTTGTGATTTTATTGATATCAACATGGGCTGTCCCATGCCCAAAATTGCGGGAAATGGCGATGGAAGCGCCCTCATGCGCCAGCCGGAGCTGGCCGGCAAAATCGTCCGTGCGGTGAAAGATGCCGTGTCCGTTCCCGTCACCGTCAAGACCCGTCTTGGCTGGGACAAGGGCAGCATCAATGCGCCCCTGCTTGCGCAGGTGGTGCAGGATAACGGTTGCGATGCCATTGCCGTCCATGGCAGAACGCGAGCCATGCTCTATTCCGGCACGGCGGATTGGGACGAAATTCGCAAAGTGAAGCAGACTGTGTCCATTCCCGTCATTGCCAATGGAGACATTGTCTCCGGCGAAACGGCACTGCGCTGTAAAAGTCGCTCTCAGGCAGAATTTCTCATGATTGGCAGAGCCAGTTTCGGAGACCCCTGGATTTTTTCAGAGGCAGTTGCCGCCCTTGCAGGTCTTCCTCTGCCGTGCCGTCCTGCGCTGAAGGAGCGGATGGCTGTGGCGCTGGAGCAGTTCCTGCTCATGCTGGAAGACAAGGGCGAGCACATTGCCTGTTTGGAGGCACGCAAGCATCTGGCATGGTATCTGCGCGGCGTCTCTCATAGCGCAATCTATAAAGAACAGATTTCCCACCTGAGCACGCCTCAGGAGGTCGAGCAGGTCATCAAGGCCATTGTGCGGGATTTGAGGTGAGCCATACGGAAGAAACAAAGTGGTTGAAACGGGCGGCGGCCGGAGATGCAGACGCCTTTGAAAAGCTCGTTGTGCACTATCAGACGCCAATATACAATCTCTGTCTGCGTCTCACGGGAAATGCGGAGGACGCTGCGGACATGACGCAGGAGGCCTTTCTGAAGGCGTGGCGCAGTCTGGAAAGCTTTCACGGTGACGCCGCCTTTTCCACATGGCTTTACCGTCTGGCCTCCAACTGCTGTCTGGATCTTCTGCGCAGCCGGAAGCGAAAAGCGGCGCTGTCTCTAAGCCTGACGCAGGAAGACGGAGACGAACAGACGATTGACGTGCCGGACGAGGCGCCTTCGCCCGAAGAAGCGCTTCTTCGGAAGGAAACGCGCGAGCTTTTATGGGAGGCAATGGCCGCTCTGGAGCCGCAGCAGCGGCA
>CAZPRA010000178.1:0-1636 GCA_964588975.1 uncultured Oscillospiraceae bacterium
CACACTCAATCGCCTTTTTCTATACTTTTGGTCTCACATCTATTGTAATGCTACATGAAATCGAGCAACGAGCTTGAAAAGCAGTTGCATTCTGGGCGTTTCCCTGATATAATGGAGGCAGTTTGTACAGGAGGCCGTGAATATGAACGTTTGGAAGCTGTTTTTGACCGCCGCAACCGAGGCCGCGCAGACCGCTGAGGAAAGCACAGGCTCAACTGCAGGCATGACGGATATGCTCGATCTGTTTCTCCTTGCCATGCTGGTTGGCTTTGGAATTTACGCAATCTATACCGCCATCCGGCTGCGCCGTGAGTTTCTCCTTTTCCCGAACAAAATTCTCTACCCCGGTGATTGCAAGCCGGAGGAATGCCTGGACGAGGGCGGCTTCATCGACTATATCCTGCCCCGCTGCGCCATTCTGGGCGCCGCTCTGCTGCTCATGGGCATCGGTCTGGGGCTCAATTCCTATGTGTTCCACCTGAGCTCCATATGGCTGAATATTGCCACGATCGTTCTGCCCCTTGGGGTGTTCGTGTGGTACATTTTAGCGCAGCGCAAAGCGGCCAAGCTTTTCTGGTAAGCTATGAAAATTGTCATTTTAGACGCCTTCGCATCCAACCCCGGCGACCTGAGCTGGGAAGAATTCTCCCGTTTCGGTGCGCTGACGCTTTACCCCCGCACTGCCCCAGAGGAAGCTGCAGAGCGCATTGGAGACGCCGAAGTCGTTTTCCTGAACAAAACGCCCATCAGCGCCCAGACTCTTTCACAGTGCCCCAAGCTCAGGATGATCGGAATTCTGGCCACGGGTTATAATATCGTGGACATTGCCGCGGCGAAAGCTCGCGGGATCGTGGTCTGCAATGTCCCGGGCTATTCGACCATGGCGGTGGCGCAGATGACCTTTGCGTTGCTTCTGGAGCTGACCCAGCATACAGGGCTGCACGCACAGTCGGTGAAAAACGGTCAATGGCAAAACAGCCCGGATTTTTGCTTCTGGAACGCGCCTTTGACCGAGCTTGCCGGAAAAAGCTTCGGTGTGGTCGGTTATGGTGCCATCGGTCAGGCTGTTGGGCGCATTGCCCGCGCCTTTGGAATGGATCTGCTGGTGACTTCCCGGCGGGAAATGGCTCTGCCGGAAGGCGGCACCTATCTTCCCCTGCCGGAGCTTTTGTCCCGGGCGGATGTTGTTTCACTGCACTGTCCTCAGACGACGGAGACGACCCGCATGATCGGCACCGAAGCGCTTGCTTGGATGAAGCCGACAACCATTTTGCTCAATACCGCCCGCGGCGGATTGGTGGACGAGGCTGCATTGGCCAAAGCCCTTCGGGATGGCCGTCTGGCGGGCTACGGCGCGGATGTGGTATCCCGGGAGCCGATTTTGGCGGAAAATCCGCTGCTTCAGGCGCCCAATTGCGTCCTAACGCCGCATATCGCCTGGGCGCCCAAGGAAACGCGTCAGCGCCTACACCGCATTGCGCTCGATAATCTGCGCTGTTTCCTTGCCGGCCAGCCGCAGAACGTGGTCAATCCCTGAGTCAGCTTGTCAAAACCCCGATTTTGTCACCTGCGAACGAGCGATTTAATACTCATTTCAAATTAAAAAATTTAATTTGAAATCCGTGTGCTTCGCACG
>CAZPRA010000179.1:0-1572 GCA_964588975.1 uncultured Oscillospiraceae bacterium
AAAGCAATTACTCCGCCGAAAGGGCGCCCGAAATGTCTGCTCTGCAAGGAACCTCTGGTGCCCGGTGCGCGCTACTGCATTTCCTGCGGCACCGGCTATGCGGAAGCCGCCGAAGGGCTTCTGGAGCTGGAGGAGCTTCCGCGTTGTCCATCCTGCGGCGCAGAGGTCGATGAACCGTCTGCATTCTGCCCGGCGTGCGGCTCGTCTCTTTCCGGCATGGAGGAAGCCCATTCGGTGCGCCTTGTGCCCGTGTGCTATCGCTGCGGCACGCCTCTGAACAAAAGCAGCGACTATTGCTTCTCCTGCGGCGAGACCCTCAGCAACAAGTGCCCCATTATCGAAGGTGACGCGCTGATTTGCCGCGTCTGCGGAGAGCGAATGGAGCGAGGCGGTCTTCGCAAAAAATGCTGGAGCTGCGGCGTGGAGTTCGTTCTGCAACCGTGGGTCTGCCAAAAATGCGGCAAGGAGAACTTGCACCTGACCGCGCACTGTGCCGAATGCGGCGCAAACCGAGCTTGAGGAAGGGGGAAGCCAAATGTACTGTCCAAGATGCCGTGCAGAATGGTCGCCGGGAGATGAATACTGCAACTCCTGCGGCCGCAATCTGAAACGCCTGACGCAGGCACCGGCGCCGAAGCCTGCTGTGCAAAGCCCTGCTGTGGTGACAGCGCCGACGATCCCACCGAGAAAACTCCCGCAGATGTCGGATTATCCCATGAAGTGGCACTATTTTCTCATCTACTGCTTCCTGATCAACTGTGCCATCGGCCATTTCATGAACAGCGTTATCTATTTCTTTGCAATCTTTTCCAGCGGCTCGCTTGCGCTCTGGTGCTTCCTTTATGTGGCGGCAGAGATTACTCTTGGCATTATCAGCCTGACGACCCGCAGCGCCCTGAGCAACCGCCGCAGAGCGGGTCCGTCGCAGTTGACGAAATATTTTATCACGAATCTGTGCGTTGAGATTTTCTGGATGATCGTCATATTGAGCAGTGATACCATGAAATTGCTGGACGCGCTGACCGACGGTATGCTCACCGGCACAAGTGTCTTCACAATCATCTGCACAGGCGCCGAAATGATTGTCCTGGCCTGCGCCTGCCATGCCTACTATGAAAACCGTTCCGCGCTGTTCACCAGAGCTTGATACCGTTTTAATACTCATTTCAAATTAAAAAATTTAATTTGAAATCCGTGTGCTTCGCACGCTCGCATCGCGCTTTGCGCGCTGCGCCGTCTCATAAGTTCTTGACGCACCTTCGGTGCTATAAAAAGCTTTTAAAGCTTTTTATCAAGAACTAGTATAACTACAAATCGACAAATACGACAAAAAACGAGTCCGGGAATGCTGCTTTGCGCAGCACCAGGACTCGTTTTCTGTTTTTCCTTCGCAAGCTATGCTCCCGTCTGCCGCAGTGTGGCAGACGGGAGCATAGCTTGTCAAAAAGACTTATTCTTGTCATTCCGACTCACTAAGAGTCACAATGACATATTGGTTTTTTTGATGGGGCAAAGACTATTTATGATATCGGCTGCCGGCTTGGATGGCCTCGGCGCGGTAGAGCTGCTCCA
>CAZPRA010000180.1:0-1435 GCA_964588975.1 uncultured Oscillospiraceae bacterium
TATCTTTTTGCAAACAAAAAACCTAAACCAAACTTTATGGGTTCGATTTAGGTTTTGAATGGCGGAGAAAAAGGGATTTGAACCCTTGGTACGCTTATGACGTACACACGATTTCCAATCGTGCGCCTTCGACCACTCAGCCATTTCTCCGTGTTGGTATAAAAAATATTAAAAATGACGCCGCTTGGCGTTGGCAAATTAATAAGATAATATGTACCAATCCCCAAACAGCCCAATTATTATATAAAAAATTTAAAATTATGTCAACGATTTAATTTGCGATTTTCATATTTTGTTTTCCAAATTGCGTTTTATTCGCACGTATTGCAAAAATTTTTCTAAAAAACAAAAACGAACGATGTAAATCAAGCCCTAAAAAGGCATTATTCACGACTAATTGCGAAAAAACAAATTTTTACTAAAGCGTAGGTGCAAACTCATTCGCAAACGCACCGACAACTATCGCATTGAAGAATTTTATTGAAATAATTCAATGAAAAACTAAAAAGCAAAAACAAACAGCTTAAAGAAGCGGCTCGACTTGTTTGATAAGTTTATCGAGTCTTTTAGACCTTTTATAGCTAAAAAAATCATTTTTAGCGACAATGAGGTGGTCTAACAACTCGACGTTTTGAAATTTAAGCACGAGATAAAGATTTTTAGTCATTTTGTCGTCCTCGTAAGAAGGAGTGGCGTTACGCATATGATTATGACAAACTACCATGGCTTTTGGATGAACAAGCAGAACTCCTTTAATTAGCTCGTGCAAGTCGACTTCGACGTGCGACGACGAATGACTGGAAAAGATTTTTCTCAAAATAACGTTATTCGACTCGTCTAAGAAAAATGCGACAAAACATTCGGATAAAAACGGTCTGAATGCCCAATAAAGCGGACCTTTAAAACCTTCATACGAATATTTTTTCGGAACGGCAATGTTTTTTTCCATACAAATATGCATGCATTTTCCGATAGTTATAAAAAAAGCCGCAATATAATCCGTCATACCCTTAATGATTTTTAAAGATTCCCAATCGGCAAAAAAGACCCTGCGAATATCGCCGAAAGTTACTATAATTTCGTTAGCAAGCTCGCCGACGTCCTTTTGCGGAACAGCCAAAAAAAGAAGAATGTCAATCAATTCTTGCTCGGAAACTTTTTCGTCTGCAAGAAGTTTTTCAACCAAGACCTCTCTGTATTCTTCAATCATTAAAATTAACGCCTCAAATTGGTTTTTGGAATTACGCCGTAGATATTCTAGCATATTAAACAGCTAATTGCAAGTGCTATATATTATTTTTAAAAAAATGTCGTAATAGATTTCACACGAGGGCTATTTGTTTGCTTTTAATTTAAAAACGCTTAAAAGAGTGATTTTTTCGTTTTTTAAGCTTCTGATTTTTTGCGGGTCGTTTTGGATAGTCGTTTTTTAGCA
>CAZPRA010000181.1:0-1131 GCA_964588975.1 uncultured Oscillospiraceae bacterium
CGGGAGTACGGCATCAGCCGTCCCACGGGCGACAAATGGCTTGCACGGTATCAGGAGGGGCTCTCTATGGAAGACCAGAGCCGTGCACCATTCACGCAACCAAACCGAATAGCCCCAGATATGGAGAACACCATCGTTGCATATCGAAGTAAATATCCTGCACTCGGTGCAACAAAGATCCGTCGGATCATGCAAGACGAAGGGTGGATAGAGCTGCCTTGTTCAAAAACGTTCAACAATATTTTCCACCGACACGGCTTGATCGAGAAGCAGGCAAGTCAAGCCGCAACGCATATCCAACGCTTTGAAAAGAGCGAACCGAATGAAATGTGGCAAGCAGATTTCAAGGGACATTTCCAGATGGAAAACGGATATCGCTGTCATCCGCTGAACATTTTGGACGATCACAGCCGATACGATCTTTGCACAGAGGCATTAAAAGGGGAAACATTTCAAGATGTAAAACCCGTTCTTATCAGACTTTTTCTGGAGTTTGGCTTACCATTCAGCTTTCTTTGCGACAATGGAAATCCTTGGGGCGTTTCTCAAGGCACAGGCTACACACAGTTCGAGGTCTGGCTCATGGAGTTGGGGATCCTCACGCTCCATGGACGACCGCTCCATCCACAGACGCAGGGTAAAGAGGAGCGATTTAATCGTTCTTTTACCAGAGAATGTTTGAATGGAAAGACGTTTCGAGACCTGTCCCATGCACAACAATGCTTTGATGAATATCGCAAATTCTACAACGAAAAACGCCCCCACAGTGCCCTAGAATTGGATGTTCCCCAAACCCATTATCACCCCAGCGAGCGCCAAATGCCCGAACAGATCGAGGCTTGGGAATATGGCTCAGAATACCAGCTTTGCAAGGTCAAGGAGACAGGCTATTTCAGTTATGGCGGACAGGTCTATTTCCTAAGTGAAGGCTTCCGAGGAAAGACCATTGCCGTCCGAGAATCCCACCTTCCAGGACAAATCACTCTGGTTTTTCGCCAATTCAGAATCGGTCGGATCGACGTAGAAAACAGAGTGTATACCACTAAGAAAATCTACCGCCTTGAGGGCGATCCAAGAGAAAAAGTGTAAATGATGTGCTTACACAAAGTGTAAACCATGTGCCTCTTGACA